>JUEM01000016.1 GCA_000817085.1 marine actinobacterium MedAcidi-G1
AGCAACTTCCATCCCAGTGGAAACTAGAATTTCATTCAAGTGCGCATAAAGAGTCAAAACTGGTCCTTCATGTTCGAGTATCACCGTTTTACCGTAATAACCTTTAGTCCCTGCAAATGCAACTTTCGCTTTTTTAGCCGCCCAGATTGGCTGGTTTTTGACACAGTCAAAATCGACTCCGTTGTGCATTCGTTTTACTCCTAAAATCGGGTGAGTTCGCATTCCGTATGCAGAGGTGACTACGCTGCTCTTGTCAATCGGTAAAATAAAGCCTTGACCTGACTCTTTCGTTAAGTCGGGAGCAGATTTTCTTAACTCTTCAGCAACTAGATTATCTATAAGTATCGCCATTAAATACTGTTCGCGTTTCCAGTCTGCAACTTCAGCTTCTGCTAATTCAATTCGCTCTTGCACCTCATCTCGGGTCGTTTCTCTTTCTACAATTCGACTATCGAGTACCAATAAACCAGCTTCAATTTCAAGCTGGTTTCTCTCAGCATCGCGAATAGCTTGATCAGCCGAGCGAGCAATTTCTTCCTTGTCTGCTTCTAACGCCCTCAATTGATCGACTAAATCACCCTGATCACCAGATACGGCACTTAGAATTGCGGATTTTCTGACAGCGCTTGACATATCATCAGATTCAAAAAATGAACTTGGGTTCATGCTTGAAACATACACATCAACTGCAAGGTCTCGTAAACGCCTTCTCAAGTCCTCAATTCCTTTGACTACTTGGTCTGTTTCAACCCAACGAAGAGTAGCTTCTGCTTCAGCAGCCTCTATAGCCTGCCTTGCAGCTTCAATCTTTGCTTCTTCCATTGCAACAGCAGCATCTAGATCATTTAAAGCTTCTACGACTGCAGCATCATCAGCTTCTGCTAATTTGAGAATTGCTGCGGCATCAGCGCGCCGATTTGAAGCATCCTGCCTCTTTTCACGAGCATCGCGGATTGAATCGGTTTCCCCTATAGCTTTTTCACCTGTTGAAACTAAGAGCAAAGATATGGCGATGAGGAAAAGGGCGTGCCAAATTCGTTTCTTCACTCTCGCACTTTAGCCCGAATAAAGCACTCTATATAGTCAGAAAGGAGACACATCCGCGTCGACAATTTTAAAATTAGCAATTACTATACGTCAAAATGGAAAATAAATTCAACAGAGAGTTTTCACCTTTAGAGAACTTACGCGTTCTCGATTTATCCGATGAGAAAGGTGAGCTATGTGGTCGCATACTTGGTGACTTAGGTGCTGATGTACTCAAAATTGAATCTGCATCTGGTGCATCATCTCGTTCCATAGGGCCATTCGCTCCAGATGGAACTTCCTTATACTTTGCCTATCGTAACCTCAATAAGCGTTCAGCTGTAATCGACTTTGAAACTGACGATGGCCTAGAGGAACTTTTATCCGTAGTGAAACAAAGTGATGTGCTGATAGAAACCTTCTTACCGGGAACTCTCTCTGAGTTAGGTTTATCACCTGAATTTTTGATGAGTGAAAATCCCTCTCTAATAATTGTTTCTCTCACAGATTTTGGACAGACAGGACCCGACTCGTCTTTTATTGCCACTGATGACATTGTTTTTGCACGTTCCGGATGGCTCTCAGTCTCAGGTGTGATTGATAAACCCCCCCTATTGGCACCTGGGTCAATTTCTTACGACACGCTCGGAATAGTTGGTGCTTACGCAACTCTTCTAGGTATTTTACACAGAGATCGAAATGGGACAGGACAACACATCGATGTTTCAGCAGTTGAAGCACTAGCTCAAATGAATACTTGGGGTATTCCAAATGCTTCCGCAAGTGAAGTGTCTGGTGGTCCAGCCACGCTTATAAGGTCTGGCGATAGTCCTCTGTACCCACATATTCCTTGTGCTGATGGTTTCGTTAGACAAGTAATTCTGGCTCCTAGACAATGGAAGTCCTTGTGGGAATGGATGGGTTCGCCAGAAAGTTTTGCTGACGAATATTGGGAAAGTACTATTAATCGATACTTGAATCTTGACGTAATTAATCCACTTTTTTGGGAACACTGGAAAGACAAAGCAATGATTGAGGGTTGCATAGAAGCACAGAAACGTGGCGTTATAGCCACTCCCATGCTCAAACCTTCGGATGTTTTAGCTAATACCCATTACAAATCACGTGGAACTTTTCAAAATCTTGAAATTGCTAAAGGTATTACTGCGCCCGTGATGTCAGGGTTCGCTGAGGTTGATAGCCAACGCGTTGGCTACAGATTTCCATCCCCTACATTAAATCAAGACCTTCCAGAATTTAAACAAGAACCATTTTCTTCGCCCAGCGACTCTCTCCCGCCTGCAGATCGCCCTCTTGAAGGATTGAAAGTAGTTGATTTTGGACACGGCGGAGTCGGAGTCGAGTGTGGACGCATGCTCGCTGAGTATGGCGCTGATGTCGTAAAAGTAGAGAGCTGGGAATACCCAGATTTTATTCGTATTGTACTTGGAGGCACCATGACAGCTTCTTTCGCCTCATCGAATCGTAGTAAACGTGCATTTGGGGCAAATCTAAAAGACGAAAAAGCTCGGGAAGTTGTGCTCGAACTAATCAAAAACTCACATGTAGTAATTGAAAACAACTCGACGGGAACAATGGATGCATTGGGGCTTGGGTACAAAACAATAAGTCAAATTAACCCAAACGTAATAATGATCAGCAGTCAATTGATGGGAAGTAAAGGTGATTTTGCCAATTGGAATGGTTACGGCCCAACTATTCAAACTGTAAGTGGTTTGTCTTGGCTTTGGGCCTTCAAAGATGGGGACCCTCCACCTGGAACTAGTGCGATTCATCCAGACCATCTAGCCGGTCGACTTTGTTCAGTTTTCGCTCTTGCAGCAATGATTAATATTAATCGTGGCCAAGCAGGCAATCATATTGAAGTTGCTCAAGTAGAGGTGCTATTAGGAACTCTCGGTGACCTTTTCTGTAAAGAAGCTATGGAGCCGGATTCCTTAAATCCTCAAGGGAATGATTCTGAAAGGGGCGCCCCATGGGGGCCTTTCCCATGTAAGGGAGAGGAAGAATGGTGCGTCATCTGTGTAAGAAATGATGATGACTGGAAAAAACTCTCTTCTCTAATGGGGATTGATACTGCATTAATAGAAAAATATTCTGTCAATAGTTACAGAATTGAACACAGGGAGAATCTAAGTTCTATGGTTTCGGTTTGGACAAATTCATTATCAGCCCGAGAAGTAGAGAAATTATGCCAAAATTCTGGAGTTCCTGCGGGTCGAGTCTTAAATGCAGCTGAACAATTAAGCGATGAGCATCTTCTTGCTCGCAATTTCTTACCAAAAGTTGAACAGTTGGGTGGGGTTGGTGAAATTGTTCTTGATGGAGCATGCATAACTGGATCTAAAATGGCACCTCCAGTGATAACCCGTGCACCTCTAATAGGTGAGCACACCGAAGAAATCTGCCTGACTGATCTTTCAATGAAGAAAGAACTATTTGAATCACTTATTGAAAGTGGTGCACTAGAGGTAATAAAACCCGAGTCTTAAAATTACTCCATTCCCAGCTCCACACGCATCGCTAGAAAAGATTCCTCCAATGTGTCGCCTCGTTCAGGCAGGTGAACAGCGACTTGATTAATCTCACCTTCGAATGGAAAGGGAGCGTCGTATTGTTCTGATACAGGAGAAAGTGAATCTCTTCCAATGTCCATACCAGTACTACCCAAAATTCTAATGACAAAAGGAAGATCTATTTTTCCTGCTTCATCTCCGTTTATCAATAAAGTCACTTCACCACTTGGATCCTTACGCTCCAGATAAACACCCACCCTGACATCTCCTTCTGGGACAGTTACATCACTTTCGAGAATTACGTGCTCGTAAAAAATGTTGTAGTCGAATACGAGTCGTTCATCTTTCATAAACAGTGACAGTCCGACGTTTGAACCTCCAATTGCCAAAAGAACGCCATTTTCATTTTTATTTCTATTAATCTCAGCTTCAATGATAAATGATCTATTGCCCATGTTCGCCGCAACCCCTGCTGGCATATGAGAAATCGGATGCCGATAAACATAGGTTCTTTTAGCGTGAGGTGATCCCTTTCCTGTTGACGATCTAAACAGCTCAAGTGTTCTATCATCTAAGGGCAAGACACCATGTTTTTCTGCTTCATCCCACCACATCTGAACCATCTCTTTTAAGCGTTCCGATTCAGCTTCAGCAAGATTATTAGTCTCTGAAATATCTCTGTCAAGATGGAATAGTTCCCATTCTTCTTCTTCGTAATCTCCCCTAAATTCATGGCGTGATACGGCCTTCCATCCGTCACTCCAGATAGCTCGATGTCCAAACATTTCAAAATACTGAACTTTTTTACGTGTTGGTTCAGTTTCAGAATTAAGTAAATAAGCGAAACTAGTACCGGCAACTTCAAGTTGTTCAATTCCATTAAAGCTGTCAGGTGCTTCCAACCCCAATATTTCTAAAATTGATGGCACGACGTCAGTTACATGATGAAACTGATTCCGCTTTGCACCTTTATCTTTTATTACCTTTGGCCAACGAATAATGAATGGGTCTCTGACTCCCCCGCCATGAGTAGTCTGTTTATACCAGCGCATAGGGCAATTACCCGCTTGTGCCCAGCCCCACGGATAATTAGTGTGCGACTTTGGGCCCCCGATATCGTCTAACTTCTCAACTGCTTTATCCACATCTTCTGGAACCAGATTGAAATATTTCATTTCATCCATCAACCCTGTCGGTCCACCTTCTTGACTTGCTCCATTATCGGAAAGAAGCATGACGATCGTATTTTCTTTCAAATCCATGTCATCTAAGTACTTTAAGAAATTTCCGATTTGAGCATCGGTATGATCCAACATCGCGGCAAACGCTTCCTGTAATCGACATGCAAAAGATTTTTCATTTACGCTTAAAGAATCCCATTCTTCAACTCCTGGGTTTCGATCAGCTAACACGGTGTCTTCCGGAATTACTCCTAATTCTTTCTGCCTTTCAAACCATTCTCCGCGTATCTGGTCCCACCCGGAATCAAATTTACCGCGATACTTATCAAGAAATTCCTGTGGAGCTTGGTGAGGCGCATGCGTAGCTCCAAATGTCAAATAAAGAAAGAACGGTTGCTCTGGGTAAATAGACTTAGAGTCGTTAATGAACTTACAGGCATTCTCCACTAAGTCTTCGCTCAGATGATAGTCATCTTTTTCTTTTGCTCTCTCAATATGATGATTATCAAGAGTTAGTTCAGGATGAAATTGATCTGTTTCTCCTTGCAGGAAACCGTAAAAACGGTCAAACCCACTTTGAGTTGGCCAATGTTCAAACGGACCTGCTCCAGAAGTTTCTTCCATTGGCGTCAAATGCCATTTACCTACACAGTATGTTCCGTAACCTTCGTTTCGGAGTATTTCAGCTATATTCGCTGCGTGCTTTGTAACCCGACCACGCAAATGAGGGAATCCGCTTCTCATATTTGAAACAGCTCGCATCCCAACCGTGTGATGGTTTCGACCAGTTAAAAGACATGCACGAGTTGGGGAGCAAAGTGCAGTTGTATGAAAATTCGTGAACTGTAGACCTTCTTCAGCCAATTTATCCATATTAGGGGTGTCGATTGAGGAGCCGTAGCATCCAAGGTGAGCGAATCCTGTATCATCAAGCAAAATAACAACTACGTTAGGACTCCCCACTGGCGGCTGTTTGATTTCTGGCCACCATGGTGTTGAATCTTCGTAAGTTTTTCCGATTAAACCTTCAAATTTTTCCATGTTTACCTATTCGAGTTAAATTACTAGAACAAAAAAGTAGCGTTTTATGTGCCGATAGTACAATGAGACTCTTGTGAATAGTAAAAAACCTATCATTTCAAGCATCTTTCAAGAAGATGAGTGGTCAGAAAATAAGGAATTCGATTTTTCTGATATTACTTATCATCGTTCAAAAAAATATGGCACGGTACGAATTGCTATTAACAGACCTGAGGTTAGAAACGCTTTTCGACCAAAAACTGTAGACGAACTTTATTCAGCTCTGGACCATGCACGAATGACTACTGACGTAGGTTCGATTCTTTTAACTGGCAATGGTCCTTCTCAAAAAGATGGTGAGTGGGCTTTCTGTTCCGGAGGTGATCAACGCATTCGCGGAAAAAATGGTTACGAATACGACGACGAGGACGACGTTTCAAAAACCGGCAGACTTCACATACTTGAAGTTCAGAGATTAATTCGTTTTATGCCAAAAGTTGTAATTGCTGTTGTACCAGGTTGGGCAGCTGGTGGTGGTCATAGTCTTCACGTAGTTTCTGACCTGACACTCGCAAGTCGCGAACATGCCAGATTTAAACAAACAGATGCTGATGTGGCGAGTTTTGATGGCGGTTACGGGTCTGCTTACTTAGCTCGACAGGTGGGTCAAAAGTTTGCTAGAGAAATTTTCTTTTTAGGCCGCACTTATGATGCTGTTGAAGCGTTTGAAATGGGAATGGTTAACAAAGTAGTCGAACATAAAAATCTGGAAATCGAAGCGCTTAAATGGGCTGCTGAAATTAATTCTAAAAGTCCTACGGCTATACGTATGCTCAAATTTGCTTTCAATTTAATCGACGATGGATTAGTTGGACAGCAGCTTTTTGCCGGTGAAGCGACCAGACTTGCCTACTCGACTGACGAAGCGTCAGAGGGTAGGGAGGCTTTTTTGCAGAAACGAGAAAGAGACTTCTCGTCTTTCCCTTACCATTATTAAAAGCTATCTAGTAATTCCAGTCACGCTCTCCGCTCTCTCTACGCAGCGTTTAACACCTTCCATGATTAAGTCCGTTGCATCACGGTGTGTTCCTTCTTCAATCACTCCTAAATACTCACAGCGCAAGACAACGTGCTGCTTATTCCAAGGTTTCATAAAAGGAAAATATCTACCTCTTGGCCAGAGGAGTTCACTGCCGCTTGCGCCTGACGCTACAACTGGAAAGCCTGTTTCAATGGCAAGCTTACCCACACCTATATGTCCTCTCGAAACGCCGCTTTCCATCCATTCCATCCGTGGCACCACTCGTCCTTCTGGCATTATCGCCACCGACCATCCATGGTCTAAAGCCTCAGCGGCTTGATCTATTGCATCTAGTCCCTGCACGGGAATGCATTTTAAACCTCTAAGTATCGGCCCTATAAACGGGTGTTTAAAGTAAGAAGCCGCCACAAGAGCTCTGATCGGTTGTCCCCATTGAAAAAAAGTTGGTCCAGCTATTAATAGATCCGAAAGGCTTCTGTGATTACAAGCGTATATGAGTGGGCCATCTATTTCAGTTGGCAGATCCTCCACTTCAACTTTGGCCAATTTTCTTGTAAATAAAGTTAAGTTACGAAAAGATTTTTGTAGGTTTTTCCTATCCTTATCATTTATTTGCATTGTCACAATCTAAAGTTTACGCAGTTCCGTAGATACGATCACCAGCATCACCTAATCCCGGCATTATGTATCCCTTCTCATTCAATCTCTCATCCAATGAAGCTGTCCAAATTTCGACGTCAGGATGAGTTTCACGTAACGCTTTCACACCCTCAGGTGCAGCAAGAAGACAAAGGAACCTTATTGAGAAAGGTTTTTCTTCTTTGACACGTGTTAATGCAGCACTAGCGGAATTACCCGTAGCTAACATTGGGTCGACTACTATCGTCATTCCTCCTTCAAGAGGAGGAAACTTGCAATAATACTCAACTGCCTGCAAAGTATCATGGTCTCGATATAAACCCACATGACCCACTCTCGCGTTTGGTATAACCTGAAGAACTCCCTCGAGTAGACCATTACCAGCACGCAAAATCGAAACCACTGAAGGTATTGCACTTAATTGTGGCATTTTAGTCTTAACAAGCGGCGTTTCGATTTCGACTTCTTCAGTCGGGAGTTCTCTAGTTACTTCGTAAGCAAGTAAAAGACTTATCTCATTCAAAAGAGTTCTAAAATTTTGACTTGTAGTATCTTTTCGGCGCATCTCAGTTAATTTGTGCTGAACAAGTGGATGCTCTACAACATGTAATCCGTTTATAGTTTCTTGATCCATGAGACAACAATAGGCGATAGTAATCAATTCCACGTTACGGATCCAACAGATTTATGAGTAATTTTTATTGATCTATTTCTTTTACGAGCTAGATTGCTCGGTTAGTTTGTTTATTTTTTATCTGGATGATTATGACGGCAAAACCTTTAACTATTTGGGAAACAATAGTTCCGAAAAATTGGATTGATTACAACTCTCACATGACTGAGGGTTATTACGGTGTTGCTTTTGCTGAAGCCTCAGATGAATTTCTAATTCACATAGGGTTCGACTCTATCTACAGGCAGGATTTCGGAACCTTTTACACAGTTGAAGCACAGATTCGCTTTCTGGAAGAAGTTAAAGAAGGGTCAAAAATTCACACTGAGACAATCTTAGTTGATTGCGACACTAAGAGAATTCAGCTGCACCATTCACTTTTCGCCAATGAAAATTCAACTCCTGTGGCTACGCAAGAATCAATGTTGCTGCACGTCTCTATAAGTGACGGCATTCCAAGCGCTTCCCCGATCAGAGAACCGTTAGCTAGTAACCTTGAAAAAATAAGTGAGCTTCATTCGGAAATTGACCGTCCTGATTATCTGGGTAATGGAATTAGACAAATACAGCAATGACAATTTCTTCTAATAATTCTACATCTAAAACTCTTCTTGGAATATGGGCTCTGTTTTTAGCTTTTGCTTTTGTGCAGCTAGGTAACGGTATCCAGAGGGTCCTGTTACCTGTGAGAGGGGAAAGCGAAGGTTTCAGTCCTTCAACCATGGGACTTGTAATGGCGTTCCATTTTGCTGGTTATCTTTTTGGAGCAAAATCTGCACCTATAACTTTGCGCTCAGTGGGACATATCAGGGTTTTTTCAGCAATGGCTTCTCTCGCTTCAATCGGCGTCTTGGTTAATTCGGCGTTAATCACACCTTTTACCTGGTGCGGAATTTATTTCATAAGCGGTATCTGCACTGCCACTATTTATGTGGTTCTTGAAAGTTGGTTAAACGATAGAGCCAGTAATGAAAATCGTGGACAAATACTAGGTATCTACATGCTGATAAATCTAGGCGGCAGCGCAGGAGGGCAACTACTTGCCAATTTGGGAGATGCAGGTGGATTCAGAATGTTCATATTTTCTTCTGTTCTTCTTTCTCTTGCAATAGTCCCTATGACTCTTTCTGCTTCATCTAATCCACCCGCCCCTACTACTTCTTCGATGCCTTTCTTGGAACTGTACAAACTTGTTCCTTCCGCTGTGGTAGGAACAACTTTTGCTTCTTTCGTGCAGGGAGGCATGTCGAGTATGGCAATAGTTTTTGCTATCGAAGCTGGTATGTCTACAGGGAAAGCAACAATTGAAAGCAACAATTTTTGTCAGTGCAGGTTTGACTGGAGCAGCACTTCTACAAATACCACTGGGACGCCTGTCTGACAGGTATCCGCGTCGTATAATTATTCTTTTTTGTGTTTTCATCTCGGCTTCTATTGCGGTAATCCAGTCTTTATTATCTAATTCGAATGATCTTCATATTTTTTTGAACTTGCTATTTGGAGCATTTGTATTTCCCTTATACGGATTATTCGCTGCTTTAGCTAACGATTGGATACCCTCCGAGAAAAGAATTTCCGCTTCTTCTACACTTGTTCTTGCCAGTAGCTCGGGTGCAGTCGTAGCACCAATAGCTATAGGTTTCCTGTTAGGCAACTTCGCACCTTCTTCTTACTTCCTTGCTAATGCCAGTGTCCTTATATTTGTTGGCATATACATTTCTTACCGAACTCGTGTTAGAGAAGCGGTTCCTGTCGATAAACAATCACCTTTCATTCCGTTAGTAGCTCGCTCCGGTCAGATAGCTCACTCTCTAGGACGCTGGATCAGAAACCCTCTTGCTGTATGGCCAAGAGAGAAACCGGAGGACAAATAACATTTATTTTTCTAGAAGGTCTAAAAGTGAAACAAAACCGGGGTCTTTTTCTAGCTGCGAAGGAGAAACTGTTTGCCCGATAAGCGTTCGCCTCCTAAGTAAATCTTCTGAATCGTAGATGAACTCATGATTTTTCATTACTGATATCTCCGCAGGACAGTAGTCAATTTTTTCGCTCAGATTATCTCCTGTTATGCGATCTTCAGAAATGTTTTCTATCACCTCAAAAGAACGTGAACCATGTCGTCGCCAGAGTTTTTTTATCATGTCGTCTTCAATACTATTTTTTCTTGCAGTGTGAAAAAAAATCGACTTTTCTGCCTTAGAGGGCTCTCCATACCAGCGAGTACTGGGTTTTGAAGTTTTGTATCCGAGGTCTTCTAATGAGCTAACGACTTCCTCTCCAACATTTAAGCAGTCAGAAAGTTTGCCTCCAAGCACGGAAATCATTCGATATCTGCGATCACTTTCGACTTCGTGTCGTCTTGATAATTCAGTCCAATCTTTATCATGGTCTACCCCACCCTTTGGTACTACAAGTGGCCTAACTCCAACCCTTTCGGAAATTATGTCTTCTGGCAGTAGTGGCTTGGGAAGTGAAAGCTTTCTATTTGCCTCCGTGAGTAAAAAATCTATGTCGTCACCATTAACCGAAACTTCATGTTGTTTGACACGTTCATCAGTTGTGCCTATCACGGAGCATTCGCCCATTGGTATGACGTAAAAGAGACGCTGTGTTCCATCAAAAAAAGCAAGAATACGTCCTGAGTCCGTCACTCTAGGAACTATTAAATGAACGCCTTTCGAAAAAACAAGATTGCTTTCTGTCTTAGTGTTACTCATATTGCAAATTTTGCTTACTTCTGGACCAGCGGTATTTACAAGCACGTTAGAAGTTGTTTCGAACTCTTTGTCCAATACTTCATCTCTAACTTTTAAGTGCCATTTCTTTTTGAGATATTCAGCATCTAAGACGGTCATATAGTTACCAACTGAAGCCCCTCTCTCAGCAGCATCCACAATCATTTGAATAACAAATCTTGAATCATTGTCAACAATCAAATGGTCAGAATATTCAATTCCTCCAATCAAGTTGTCTTCTCGAATAGAAGGTTCAAGCCTCTTAATTGTTCTTGCTGAACGGTAGCGCGGTCTTTTAGTAGCAAATTGACCGATACCCCAATAAGCATTTGCTCCCATTGTCGCGAACCATGGAGCGAAAGGTGAAGAGGAGTCAAGGGCAGCTAGAAATCTCTTTTCGACTAATCTTGATGGGTAAGCACGAGCAAGTCGATTTCTGGAATGGCATAGTCCCATCACAAGTTTCAATTCGTAACTCTCTAAGTACTTAAATCCACCCCAAACCAGATTAGATGATTCCTGACTAACTCCAGAAGCGAAATCATTTTTTTCAAATAGCGCCACATTGACACCATGAGTCCGTAAAGCTAATGCTGAAACAGCTCCATTAATACCACCGCCGATAATTAACGCATCAAAATGTGTAGATGATACTTCCTGAATATTTTTAGAACGTTTTTTCTCAATTTCTGATGACGTTGATTTCATGAGTTCTTAATTTCATCTCGTGGAAACGCTTTTAAAAAACGCCTGATTTCGACGTTTTTAAATAAACCTGCAATTGCATAAGGATCTTCATCGGCAAAATTCTGCACCTGAGAAATGTTTTCCATTTCAAGCACAATCAAAGAACCGCACATACTTCCTTCATCATCTAAAAGAGGACCAGCAAAGACTAACGGTGAATTCGCCAAGTATGCCAGATGCTTCTCTCGGGTATCCATTCTAAGTTGAATAGAATCTTCTTTATCCAACGCGTAAATAGCAAAAAGCATTTCTACCTCCTCTCAGATCGTACCCTTTGATTTATAAACAAAAGTTAGTTATTTCTTCCAGTAAAGATATTCTTTGAGTAAAAAGGAAACTATGAATTCTGTTGAATTACTGATTGGTGGATTAGATTTTGGCGAAGGGCCCCGATGGCGTGACGGTCTACTTTGGTATTCAGATTTTTTTCAACATCGTGTATACACAGTTTCACTTAGTGGACAGCGTGAGACTGTCTTGGACTTAGGGAGCGAACAACCATCTGGCCTCGGGTGGCTACCTAATGGTGATCTACTTGTTGTTGGAATGTTGGACCGTAAGGTGTTTCGCTATGACGGGAACCAAACAACCGTACACGCTGATTTAAATGACATAGCTACTTGGCATTGTAATGACATGGTTGTTTCAAAAAGTGGGATTGCCTATGTTGGCAACTTTGGTTATGACTATGGTTCAGGAGCCCCCTCTGTAATGGCAAACCTAGCTGCAGTTCATGAGGATGGAACAAAGCAAGTAGCTGCAACTGGTCTCAACTTTCCTAATGGTTCGGTAATTACAGAAGATGAAAAAACCTTGATAGTAGGAGAAACTTTTTCGTGTCAATACACCGCGTTTTCAATTCACTCAGACGGGACTTTAAGTGACAGTAGGATTTGGGCTGAAATGCCAGGACGCCTCCCAGATGGCTGCACATTAGACAATGAAAATGCAATCTGGTTCGCAGATGCATTTTCTTCTCAGGTCGTCAGAGTTATTGAAGGTGGAGAAATAACTGACGTCATAGATCTACCTCAACGAACTTTTGCTTGCATGTTGGGTGGCGATGACGGTAAAACACTTTTCATTCTTACCGCTACCAGTGATCCTGAGACGGGAATCGAATCGGGCAAGGGTGCAATCTATACCACCCAAGTAGAGGTACCTCACTCTGGGACTCCGTAGCACTTACTCTGGAAATCTAATCAAGGGAATTATTCTCTCTGTACGATCCTGATAATCGTTATACCACGCTCTATCTTCACAAAGTTGATTCCAAATTAGATCGCGTTCTTCGCCTTCTAAAATTTCAGGAATTGAAGTGTATTCACCGATTTGTGTTCTAATTTTTACTTCACTATTAGAGTCCCTGTCACGTAGATTTGCTAACCAATCAGGCTCTTTGTCCGCTCCAGCGAATGAACCAACCACTACTCTGTGTCCATCTAAATCGCACCAAATTGGAAGTGCGCATTTATGTTCTTTTCCGGAACGTCGGCCAATTGTTGTGAGAATAATATGGTGCATACCTACCTGCTGCCACACGTTGTCATCATTGCTAGCTTCTAATGCTTCAACATGAGCGTGTGAAATTTCAACAATTTGGTCGTGTGTTGGTGTATCCCAAAATTGTTCAACTTTCTGGTTCTCGTTTTCCATATCAAATTCGCCTATCTTCATCTTTCCAATATGGTTCCCTCAAAGGCTGTTTTTGAATTTTGCCTGTTCCAGTTCGAGGTAACTCGTCTAAAAAATCTATTGATCGCGGAGATTTATAGCCAGCTAAATTCTCTCGACAATATGCAACTAATAGTTTTTCTAATGAATCAAGATCAGTATCTTCTCCTGGAACCACTATTGCTTTGACCTGCTCACCGAATTCTTCATCTGGAACGCCTATCACTGCCACATCTTTAACGGCAGGATGACCTCCAAGAACACCTTCTATCTCAGCGGGATAGATATTAACCCCACCAGAAATAATCATGTCAATTTTTCTATCGCTCAACCATAAATAGCCATCTTCATCTAAAAAACCGATATCTCCAAAAGTGAAGACCCCCGGTTCTAAGTGTGCCGCTTCAGTTTTTTCCGGAGCATTATGATACTCAAAATCAGTTCCCATCAAATTTCTAAAGTAAAGTGTTCCTTCTTCTCCATTTTTGCAACGGTTCCCAGAGTCGTCAACTACTATCACTTCAATGGTTTCAAGGGGTTTGCCTAAACTTCCTCCTCGTTCCAACCATTCTTGAGAACTTACGAGTGAAATTATTCCTCCTTCAGTCGCACCATAGTATTCAGTGATTTTTTCACCAAACCAATCAATCATTTGTGTCTTAACTTTTGGAGGACATGGTGCTGCACCATGTAAAACTGTTGCAAGGGATTCGCCATTAAATTTTTTCTTTTCATTATCAGACAAATCCAAGAGTCTTTTAAATTGTGTGGGTACTAAGTGAACGTTGGTCGCTTTATACTCATCTATCATTGACAACAAACCTGCAGGATCAAATTTATGTTGCATAGCAACTGAAGAACCGGCAATCATAGGAAGCCACGAAAACGCCCACTGCGCTGAATGATACACAGGGCCGCAAAGAGCTGTCACACCTGGCACTGGTAACATTGCGGCAAATCCAGCGGCTACTAGTTGCATAACTTCTGGGGTGACATCAGGACCAGATTCTGTCAAACCGCTTCTAACCCCTTTAGGTCTTCCAGTAGTCCCTGATGTATAGAACATCGGCCCTCCGAGGAGTTGATTATCGGGTTCTTCGTCTGACTGACTGGTCAGATATTCTTCATAATCAACAAAGTTAGAACTGGGATTTCCTCCTGCCTGTAAAACCAAAGACACGTTATGGGAGCGGGGATCCGTAAGACTTTTTTTGACTTCTTCCTGAAAACGTTCGTCAACCATAACTGCTTTACAATCTGCATCTTCGAAGACGTAGGCGAGTTCATCAGCAACCCAGTGCCAATTAACTGGTACATAGACCAGCCCGGCATGTGCGCATGCGAAAGAGGTTTCAAACCACTCCATTCTGTTCCCCGCTATGATTGCAACGGAATCTCCCTGTGTGAGGCCAGACTGTCTGAAACCATTAACAAGCGAATTAATTCGTTTATCAAAATCTTTCCAACTTATCGACCCATTGTCATCCACTAAAGCAATTTCATCACCCTTAGTTTCCGCGAAGCCTTTCATTAAGATTGACATATAACTACCTTCCGTCTATAACGAAACTATCCTCAATTCATCGACTTATTTCAATCGGAGTTTTGACCATAAATGATTTTTTCGTGGCAGGCTTGATATATGAGCCTTGAAATTTCTAAAGATACAGAGTTGGAGTCGGCTAGTAAAACCTTTTCGACCTCAATGGTGATTTCTGGAATTAGATGCACGTTATCGTACGTAGTGTTTCCTTGGCTTTTACCTTTTCTTGGAGTGGCAGGTGGCATCACAGCGGGGCTAGGCCTACCTATTGGCCTAGTTGCAATTTTTTTCAATGTGTGGAGCATTCGTAGATTTTGGAAGAGTGACCACAATCTGAAATGGCTTGTTGCGACAATAAATGTATGTGTAATTATTCTTCTGTCAATTCTTGTGGTTCTTGATATTTCTGAACTTTTATCTTGAAGTGATTAAATACATGTCAGCTGCGAAAAAAATCTTAACTAAAGCAAAAAAAGCAACTTTAACTCTTCTCGGTTTTATATGTGTAGTGATAGGGATTATTGGAATAGTGGTACCTGGACTTCCGACAACCGTCTTTATGATCATCGCTGCTTGGTTATTTTCAATTTCAAATCCACGTTTTGAAAAATGGCTTCTAGGACTTCCTAAAATTGGTCCTGCTGTTTCTAATTTTCGTGAAGGTTTAGGCATGCCGAGGAGGGCAAAATTCTTTGCACTCTCCTCGATTTTCATATTCACTGCTCTGGCAACAACCTTGATAATAGAAAACCTTTTTGTCAGGTTACTTGTAGTCGGTGTGGCTATTGTCGGAATTTGGTACATACTCGTCCGTGTTCCAACTCGTGAGAAAATTACTGGTAGGAATTAGAGCTTGCTTGATTTTAAATATTGAAAAATTCTGAATAGTCGGGCCCAGACCTCAGAGAGTGTCCGCCATCAATAGTAAATGTTTGACCAGTAATCCAGCTCGATTCTGATCCGAGTAAAAATTTTACGAGGGAAGCCACATCCTCAGGCTTACCAACTTCGCCTAATGGGATGTTCTTAACATAGCTATTAAAGATTTCACTGTCACGTGGAATCACTTCCATTATTTCTGTGGCTATGAATCCCGGCCTAACAGAATTAAATCTTATTTTCAGATGCCCATACTCGTCAGCCGCGTTTTTCATCATCGTTTCAATTCCTGCTTTTGAGACTGTATAAGCGCCAAAATAACGGTGAGTAAGATTGGAGGCAATTGAAGACATGCCTATAAAAGACCCTCCACCGTTATTAGCGAGATAAGTAATCGAATGTTTTACACAATGCATAGTGCCTAAAACATTTAATTTTAGAGTGTCTAGATACTGATCTGCATTGAGACTCTCGTAAGACCCAAGCCCAACCGCTCCACCAGCGTTAGCCACAACCCCATCTAAACTTTTTAAAGATCCAGCTGCTTTTGATAAACATTCTTCAACAGACTCTTCCTCGGTCACGTCACAAATCAGATATTCGACTTTCGTGTTATGAGCTGCCTGAATTTCTTCACTGGCTATTTCAAGAGTTTCTAAAGTTCGTCCACAGATAATTACATCTGCGCCATCTTCTGCTAGCGACTCTGCACATGCACGGCCAATACCGGTGCCTCCTCCCGTGATTAAAACTCGCATCGATTCACACCTTTTCTATTCAAATTGGGAAAATTTAATACTAATAACTTCAAATGCGATACTATAGGACTTGTCATACGGGGAGCTCGGACCATCCGAGTTGAGAGGACTGAATCCAATTTTGGAGGGCAGTTGACCCGAATACCTGATCTGGATAATGCCAGCGGAGGAATAGTGAAAAGGTACTTAAAGTTTCCAGCAGTAATAATATTTTTTGGAGTTTTTGCTTGTGGAAGTTCCGAAATATCTGACAAGGAGATTAATGGGTCCTCAATAACTCTCCTAACACATGATTCATTTGCGGTCTCCGATGGTTTATTTGATATCTTCACCGCCGAAACTGGAATCACGGTGGAGCAACTATCTTTAGGTGACACAGGTCAATTAATCTCAAGCTCTATATTGACGAAGGAAAACCCACTAGGTGATGTTGTTTTCGGAATCGATAACACTTTTCTTAGTCGAGCACTAAACGCCGATATTTTTGATCCTTACACATCTTCACGTAACTCTAAATTAATTGATGGATTGAGTTATGAAAACTCTGACTATTTAACCCCTATTGACTACGGACATGTTTGCCTAAATTATTGGAAGAGCGCGTTTGGGGATTCTTTACCTCCGCCGAGCAATATGAAGGATTTACTTGAACCCTCATACGCCAGCTCTTTAGTCGTTCAAAATCCCGAAACGTCATCGCCAGGTTTGGCTTTTTTATTAGCAACTATTTCTTACTTCGGTAGTGACTGGGTCAATTTTTGGAAAGTTCTAAACCAAAATGGTGTCACGGTAACAAGTGATTGGGAAAGTTCATATTATGGAGATTTCATTGCTGGAGGTGGGGAGAAGGCGATAGTAGTATCTTATGCTTCAAGCCCAATAGCGGAACTTATCTATTCAGATCCACCCGTCGAAGTTTCTCCTACGGAAATAATTGAAGATTCTTGTTTTAAACAAATTGAATATGCAGGGATCTTAAAAAATACTAAAAAGCGATATGAAGCTGAGCTTTTAATTGACTTTTTATTATCACAAGAATTTCAAGAAGACATTCCTCTAAATATGTTTATGATGCCAGTTTCTTCTGAAGCTTCTCTGCCGAACCAGTTCGAAAATTATCCGGTGATAGCTACTGATTTGAATGCGATCTCTCCGTCTGAAATCGAGACAAATCGAAACAATTGGACTGAGATTTGGACAGAAACGGTGCTTCGCTGAATTCTTTCTTTCGGGTAAAGCAGTGGGCTATTGTCCTGTTACCGGTTTCTTTTCTTGCTCTATTATTTTTTCTACCTATTTTTCAAATTCTAAAAGAAGCCTCAAGTTATTCTTTTTCTCCTGTTCGTGAGATTCTCGGCAACACAAGATTTTGGTCAATCACTTGGTTCACTCTCTGGCAAGCTCTTTTGTCAACTATTTTCTCGATTATTTTTGCATTTCCTGCTATTTACCTCTTTGCGAAGTACGAATTTAAAGGGAAAAAGATCATTCGCTCGTTAATCACAATTCCTTTTGTATTACCTACCGTTGTCGTTGGAAGTGCTTTTACAGCTGTATTCATGAAACTTAATCTTGATGAAGGTTCAATTAATTTACGCCATACAGTATGGGCAATTTTGATCGCTCATACTTTCTTTAATGCATCTATAGCAATTCGCGTAATCTCCACTTATTGGGAAGGACTGAACGAGAACCCAGAGAATCAGGCTCGAGTGCTAGGGAGTAGCAGGATAAGTACTTTTTTAAAAATAACTCTTCCTCGGTTAAGCCCTGCTCTGTTTTCAGCCGCAACTACAATATTTCTTTTTTGTGTTACTTCATTTGGAATAATACTTATTCTTGGAGGCCCAAAAAATTCAACAATCGAAACAGAAATTTGGAGACAAGCCATATGGCGTGGTGATGTGAGCACAGCGAGCGCTTTTGCTGTAATTCAATTAATATTCGTTATTTTATTGTCTTGGACTCTAATAAAAGCTGAAAAGAAGACATCTTATAGCGAAGAGCTTTCCAGGGGTAAACAAAAAAAACCTCGTAAGCGCACTTTGACTTTTCATTTCATTTATCTTTTCTGTTTGTTTGGTCTACCTGTTTTCGCCCTTCTTGAAAGATCATTAAATACGGGCCCTTCAGGCTTGTTTGCTTTTTTTACAGGATTAACGAAGCGGACAAATATTATCCCCATAACTCCTATCGCCTCCCTATGGAACTCCATGCGTTTTGCTCTTCTAGCTACGCTGATAGCGCTCCTTATTGGATTAGCAGCTTCTACAATCATCGTGCACGGAAATAAAAAACTTTCTACTTTTTTAAATGTCTCCACTTCCATTCCTCTAGGTATCTCAGCTGTGACGATAGGTTTTGGCATTTTTCTTTCTTTTAGTGGCCCCTTAGCAGATTTACGAAGCTCTACGTGGATGATTCCAGCGCTTCATGCACTTTTAGGTGTTCCTTTTGTTGTTAGAAGCGTCGTTCCCGTAATGAGACGTATCCCTACGTTATTTTACGAAAACTCACAACTTCTTGGTGTGAACCCTATTAAGAGCTGGTTCGATATCGATTTAAAGCTCTCGTTTCGCTCGCTTCTAGTCGGGGGTGGCTTTTCTTTTGCTATCTCCTTGGGCGAATTTGGAGCCACTTCATTCTTACCGAGAAACCCTGACACCCTGACAGCTCCTTTAGTTATCTACAGGCTCCTAAGTACGCCGGGGCAAGAACTGCGCGGTCAAGCGATGGCACTTTCGGTTATCCTGGCTTGCATCACAGCTCTGAGCATTTTGTTTATAGAAACTATGAGAAACTATGAGAAAAATTGACTAATTCTCACTAGTTTGTTTAATCAAGGCAAGTTGCCTACTTTGAGCTACAAGGCAACCCTCGCTGTCCCAAAGACGCCCTGTCTCAATCATGCTCCCGTTTTGTAAATCATCAGTAAAAAAGTGTCCCATTATCCATCCTGCCTTCGGAAGATTTCGCACCTGAACGGTTATTTCGACTGTAGGTACCCAACCCACCCTTCCAAGTTTTGAAAATATTGAAGGTGGAAAAGCATCAGAAAAAAGTGCTAATCCTAATGAATCAACTGGAGCTGAGTCAGAGAATTTTATCCACCCATATAAGTCTGAGGTATCAGAATCACTCTCCATACCCGCCACACGAACATCAACTCGTTTTTGGATTGATAACTCGACGCCCTGGTTTTCTGCGGATCTTTTTGCGCACTCCTCTGGAGGAGGCATAAAAGGTGGCTCGATTTGAATTCTTGGAAAAGCATTAGCTGGTTTCTTTAATTCGCCAAACGCTGCTACGACCTGCATAGAGGTTTTTCCTCTTTGTATGAGTGAAGCAATACTAGTTGAAATGCTGCTTCCTTCTCGAAGAATAAGTGACTCAACTCTTCCTTCTTCACCACTCACTCCTGGCCGTAAATAGTGAGCATTCACCGATAGTAAGGTTTTTATTCCTACTTGTTCTTGCATAGCTCTCAAAACAACCGCCAAAAGGTAACCACCATTTGGTATACCGGCAATATTCCAGTTTTTATTCAAGTTTCCCGTCCAACTATTTTCACTTACTCGTTCGAAAGTTGTCTCATCTAAAAACTGTGAAGTCATTTTTTTTACCGGAATCTTTGATTAAATAACAACTCTTAGAGCTTCATTTTCGATGCGGAAAGAGATATTTGAGAACTTACCAACCTTTTGACCATCAATTTGAATATTTATCTTTTTCGTAAAAGAAAATTGTTCAGATTTAATTCTTCTATATTTAATCCCTGGATGTGGGATGTGAGTTCCCGTGGAAACACGCTTTATTGCCTTGAAAGTTTGAATTGTAGATAATTCAATTTGCAACATGTCAAATTTTCCGTCACCGGGGTGAGCTTTTGGTGTTGGATTTGTTTTTCCATAATGGGCGACATTAGAAATAAAAATTTTATTGCCCTTGAGTAAACTCCCAATCAACATGTGGGCACAAAACCAGTGAATTTTACCATCAAGTAATGCGCACCCTAGATCTACATCCAGAGTAGTGGCGCTCTCTCCATAGAGACGCTCTTCGTCATTGCGTCCACCAAGAGTTCGCCACAAGTCACCACCTAATAACCCAAATACGGGTAAGTCAATTCCGTCTCTTTTGCAGTCAGTAATTTTTTTTAAGAGTTCTTTGTTGTCTTTAACGATCACACCGTCGGCTGGTAGTGGCGCTAGAGATCCCCAATTTCTACCTTTCTCGATGTTCATCTTCAGACCTTTTCCTATAGTACTTTTGATTCAAATTCTGCATCTAATGAAACAACTCCTCTTTCCATCAACTCAACGGTTTGTAAAGCTAGCTTTGCCGTCTCAGGAGGTACCAAATTAGAGATTTGTTTAAGTAAGTCAATTGATAGACGTACATTTCTTACAAATTCCCCTCCGGTAAATTCTTTTGTCAGAACTTCACCTAAAGTGCGGCCAGAAACCCAATCAAATAAAACTTTTGCGAAACCTGAATCTGGACGTGAATTTGATTGAATCCCAAATCTGGCCTCTGTTCTTTCAATTTCATCGTTCAACAACATCAATTCCGTGATGCTTTCGTTTCTAAAATTTTCTGATCTTACACTTTTTCTTCCGCGTGTTTCATTTCCTCTGCTTCTAAAAATTAAGCAAGAAACTAAAGCAGCCAATTCTTCAGGTGGCTGCCCATCAAAGATCCCATCAGAAATAGCTCGTGTGACCAAAAGATCAGATTCATTGAATATCTTTGTTAAAGGCATGCCGATTTCAGTCAAGCTCCAACCGTCAGCTAATCCGGTTGCTTGCAATACATTTCTGCGAAGTTGAACCTCTTCAAGAAGTCCAGAATTTATATCTCTGGTATTTCGAACCCACTGAAATTGTGCAAAAGAATTCGCGAGCAATTTTGCAGCTTCTTTCTCACTTCTAGTTGATAATAGATTTGCCAGCATGTTGTATGTCGGCGTAAAAGCAGAAATAAGTGGAAAGTCTTTACTAGTTGCTAACTCCACTACTTCATTAAATGACACGAATGGAGACCAGCAGGCAATACTGTAGCCCTCTTCGTCGATTCCACGTCTTCCAGCTCTTCCGGTTAATTGAGTAAATTGGCTAGGCCGAAGTAGATCGTGACTTTCGCCGTTGAACTTGGTCAGTTTTTCTATGACTACAGACTTTGCAGGCAAATTTACTCCTACAGCTAAAGTTTCTGTAGCGAATACCAATTTCAGCAGACCTAAGGAAAACAATTCTTCAATTGTCTGCTTGAACAACGGTAACAATCCAGCGTGATGAGAGGCAAAGCCTTTTTCCAGGGCTTCTAAAAGTGAATCAACGCCTAAAATTTTCTTTTCTTCTACAGTAAGTAATTCAAATTTTTCCTCGGCGTAAGCTCTCGCTTTCTTGCCCTCATTCTTATTGTTAAGTGAGCCAACATATCTAACCATCGCATCTCGAGCTTCATCACACCCTTTCCTACTAAAAATAAAATAGATAGCCGGCAACATTTCTAATTTCTTTAGCTCTGCAACAATCTCACTTCGTCTCGGAGTCGCCCAGCGTTTAGAGTTTCGTTTCTCTCTTCCTTTATAAAAATTTTTGAAGATCTCGCCTTTAGGATTAGGTTTCCCATTTTTTAGTATTTCAATTCTCGTTAATTGATACTCTCTACTTTTTTCTGCAGCAAAAAAATGACCCTTTAATGGGACAGGGCGGGTATCGCGACTTATTTGTACGATGTTTCCTCTCACAGAATGTATCCAATCCCTGAGTTCATCTGCGTTAGAAACCGTTGCCGATAGAGCAACGAGGAGAACTTTTTTTGGCAACGTCAAAATTATTTCTTCCCATACGGCTCCGCGGTATGGGTCTTCCAAGAAATGAACCTCATCAAGAACAACGCCATACAGGTCTTCAGGAACTCCCTTAGAGGAATAAAGCATGTTTCGTAAAACTTCAGTGGTCATGACTAGAATTTTCGAGTCGCTTCTTATCGCATGATCTCCAGTTAAAAGACCTACATTTTCTTTTCCAAACTGATCTGAAAAATCTCGGAACTTTTGGTTGCATAAAGCTTTTATGGGTGCAGTGTAATAAAGATGTTTGGATTCTTCGAGAGCTTTTCTAATCGCATACTCAGCTACGAGAGTTTTTCCACTTGAAGTTGGGGCTGTTACAAAAACTGAATTATTAGCGTTTAACGCCTCTATAGCTTTTTTCTGAAATTCATCAAGTTCGTATTGGAAATTTATTTTCACACCTTTGTCTGCATCCTGCGGTTACGTAAGGAACCTAAAAGTATTGCTATCTCATAAAACAGCACCATCGGTACTGAAAGTATCAATAGAGTAAAAGGGTCTCCGCTAGGGGTCAAAACTGCTACCAAAGCAACGATCCCTACAATTGCATATCTGCGACTTTTCCTTAAAGCATCTGGTGTCAGCACACCAAGCAATTGTAAAAATATCAAAAGTAATGGAAACTCAAATCCAACTCCAAAAGCGACAATCATCTTTATCACAAAGCCAATATATTTAGCAGGTGAAAATACACTCACCAGATCGGGTCCTCCAATTTCAACTAAAAAATCTAGAGCTCGTGGGATGCTCCAATAAGCAAGAAGTGAGCCCGTCACAAATAGCAAAAGACCAGAAAGCACAAAAGGTATTGCCCATTTTTTCTCTTTCGAAAGTAAACCTGGCGCAATAAATCGCCATGCTTGCCAAAGCAACATAGGAATCGAAAGAATAATTCCTCCGTATCCAGCTACTGTAAGCCTGACGCTAAAAGGTTCCAGAGGATCGGTTACTAATAGTTCACAACCGCTTCCAAAAATACGATCAGGATCCGAAGTCTCGCGTATTTGACAATATGGTTCTAGTAACAACTCAAGAATCGTGCCATAAAGAAACCAGCATGCTACTCCCCCTACACAAACCGAGAGAAAAGATATCAACAATCTCTTTCTCAGTTCCTGGAGGTGGCCCAGTAATGGCATACGATTTTTTTCTATACCATTCACTTAACTGCTCTGATCCCCTGAATCGTTACTAATCTGTTGCTCCTGAGACAAAAGTGAGCCCTGAGCTCTGGCTTTTCTTTCAATATCAGGATCTTCTACAGCGCTGCGGAGTTCTTCTTGAAAACTTCTACTCATTCTCTTTGCTTCTTTTAAAAAATTTCCAATTTTTCTAGCGAACTCTGGGAGTCGTTCGGGTCCAAGCACAAGTAGGCCTAAAACCAAAATAACCAGAACTTCTCCGCTACCAATATTTCCCATGTTGTGATCCTACATAATAAGGAACAAATGAATGACATAGCTGCCTCTTTACGGCATGCTTACTACATGGAGGACTTAAACCGAATCGAGGTACCCCCACTGTTGTTCGCTCATCGCGGGGGTAAAGCTGACGCACCTGAGAATACGATCGAAGCATTCAAGTTAGCTCTTTTGAATGGATCGAATGGCCTTGAGAGCGACGCTCAGGTTACCGAATGTGGAAATGTTGTTCTGCACCACGATCGTAAGTTTGGTTCACTTTTTAAGCGAAAAGCCATCAAGAGGTGTGAATTACTTCATCTACCCTCATCTATTCCCTCATTGAGAGATTTCTATACCGAAATTGATGGAGACTTTGACTTATCCATTGATATTAAAGATTCAAAAGCTGTGGAGGAAATTTTAGACATTTCCAAAGAGTTCTTATTTCCTCTTGAAAAACTATGGCTATGCCATCCTGATATCGAAAAAATAGCATTATGGCGTAATTTGGATGAGACGGTAAGGCTTGTGAATTCAACGACGCTTGAACACGTAAAAGAAGGACCTGAAAGAAGGATCGCAAATCTGAGCGAAATCGGTGCTGACGCGTTTAATATGCATTTTTCAGAATGGAATGAAGGCCTTGTTTCACTTTGTCATCGTTTCGAAATTCGAAGTTTTGCTTGGGATGCTCAACTGGGTCGACAACTTAGTTGGCTTTTCAGTATCGGGATCGACGGAGTTTTTAGTGATCATGTAGAGAGAATGACCAACTCTTGGAAAGAGTATAAACCCAAGCCTAGAGCCTCTTAAAATCAGCCAAGGGCCATATACGTATAAACGCTCGTCCTTCGATGTCTTCTATAGGAACTGGTCCAAAAAACCTACTATCGCGTGAGTTGTTTCTGTTGTCACCCATTACGAAAACATGGCCACTTGGAATTCTGCAACCGGAAGTTTCTTCGGGACGATTGACACAGTTAACAGGCGTAGCAAATGGATTAATTTCAGTCTGTAGTGGGAGATAAGGTTCTAACAAGAAACCCCTATCAATTTCCATTTTCCCATCTTCAACTGTTACAAATTCTCCTGGTAAACCAATAACACGCTTTATTAAATCGTCTCCGCTTTTACTTTCTTCTTGGGTGGAAAAGACAACTAGGTCGCCCCTATTAACGGAGTGGAGATTGTAACTCAATTTGTTCACCAAAATTCGATCGCCTTCAAGAAGCGTAGGGTTCATGGATGGTGAAGGAATGTAATAAGCCTGAAAAAGAAAAGCTTTTATTATTAACGCAAGTCCAATCGCTCCCACCAAAACGACTGTCCACTCGACTATTGACTTACGAGTTCTCTTGACGACAGACGGGAAAAAATCATCATTCTTAGAGTTTTTGAGAGTGCTCTCTGTAGGCAAAGGGTCAATTATCTGCTCTCCTTCAATGTCTTCAAGAGTCACGATTGATCCACGGAAAGAATCTTCTTCTTTGCTCTCAATCTGGTTATTTTCGGCTTCGTCAAGACCTTTCATTATCGGTTTTGGAGCATCTTCCAGAGAAGGGCTTTTGGTATCCAAAATTTTCTCTGAACGATTCCTGGCTCGCTCTAGAACTTCTTGTGCCCATTTTTCTGTATCGGTAAAACTTTCATTTGTTTCTTCGCTATTAATTTCACCTTCCACATCGATAACTTAGTCGCATTTTATGAGTGTGTGTGACCGCTAAGAGTTATATATCTTTAAGATTTCTCTAGCACCTTTTGAACGAAAGTCACTCTCTATCTCTGCTGGAATTTCTATAAGTTCAGCTTCCGCACCCAAAACCATCAATAAATGCCTAAACCACACTTCTGAAGCAATGGGACAAGATAATCTAATTTTTTCATCTGAAATTTTTTCGAAGTTTATATTCGGAAACCCTTCGATGAGTTGTTTGTCTTTAATTGGTATTTCAATAACCGCTACGGGAAATTGCTCTAGATTAAAAAAATCTTTGTCATCTGAATCGTCAACCGGTTTTGTTTCCCTAACCTCATTTAAAACTTTGATTTCTTTTATTCTGTCGACACGAAAAGTCTTACTGGCTAATGAACTTTTGCAGTAGGCCTGAACGTACCATTTTCCTCCATCAGCGAAGATCTTTTTCGGTTCAATTTTTCGGGTGGAAATTTCGTTCCGCGAGCCAACTAAATATTCAATCTGGATAACGGTTTCATTCTTTATGGATTTCTGAATTTCGAGAAGGTGCTTTGTGGGAGTTGCTAACTTTATTTCTAGAGGATTCTCTGAACCACCATCAAATATGGATAATTTAGTTAGAGCTCTCTCCAGAGGACCCAGTTCATCTTCTATTTCCTCTGGTAGAGATCCGCTGAACGCTATAAGAGCTTCTCCAGCTGCGCGCAATGATGTCAACTCTCTTTTGCTTAATTTCATTGGTTGCCTGAACCAATCCGCATAGCGAACCCATACTCTTTCTTCAGTAATAGAAACTTCAATCAAACAATCAGGCGTAAATGGGTAAATACCAACAAAAAAAACAACATTTTCGAGATCTTCGATTAGTTCTTTTTGTGGATAATCAAATCTAGCTACCACTTCTTCTACAAAAGGGCCATTTTGACTTTCAATCCAAGGAAGCACCGATAATAAACGTTTGATTCTTTCTGAGGAATTCATCTTTCTCATTGGATCGACTCCAACCAGTCAATTATTGCTTTACGGCACTCAATAGGTTTCAGCAGTTCAGCTGCATCAAGGAAGGAAAATACAAATGTACGAAAAATTTCCCAGTCACGTACGACTTCATGCAAGATTATGGAGCCGTCGGCAAGTTCCTCGTATACGGCCTTCGTTCCTATCACCTCTAGTGCCCACGCAGCGTGACTTTTATTTATTTTCAGTTCTATCAACTTCTCTTCCTCGCCAAAACGCCAGGGAGGTTCTTGTATTATTTCTGAAACTTTGTCACTAGGCTCAAATTTTTCTGAAGTTAATTCGATTTCTCCTTCAATTCGATCAAGTCTAAAATGTCTAATGTTTTGACGATTCTTGTCATAAGCAACTAGATACCACTTTGAACCTGAAAAAACTAGTCGATCTGGATTTACTTCTCGCCTCTCATTTTTGTAATTAAAAAAGATGGTTAAATGCTCAATTAAAGCTTGCATACACACCTCTATCAATGACTCTGATGGTATTTCACTTAATGTCGGTGCTTTACCCTGTAAAACTCCTCCCATTTTGTAAAAAGGTGAATCTAAATCATCTCCTTCTAAATGAACTAAATTTGACGCTAAATGTAATGCTGCTATTTCTTCACTGTCTAATACCGGATGATCTGCTTCATAATCACTTTGGCGTATTCGATAGCCATCTAAAGGTGGATCGGTGGCAGGAATTTGTTCCAAATGAATAGGTATTCCTAAAGCTCTTAGTTCGTCTTTATCTCTTTCAAAAGTACGTCTAAAAGATTCATCATTCTCTGAATAGGCGCCAGGGATACGTTCGCGTATTGTATGTCGACTTAAAGGTTTTTCTGTCGCCAGAAGGGCGGAGATAAGATTCAATAGCCTTTCAATTTTCTTCACAAAAATATATTAGACCCATAAGCTTCTATAAGGAATCAATAAGCTTTTGAACTCTTTCATCTTCAAATCGAAATGGGTCTTTACAAAGTACGGTTCTTTGAGCTTGGTCATTCAACTTTAGATGAACCCAGTCAACTGTGTAATCACGTTTTTTTTCCTTAGCTCGACGAATGAACTCTCCCCTTAGTTTTGCGCGAGTCGTCTCAGGAGGTTCATCCACAGCATGTCTGATTTCTTGTTCATCTAAAATGTTTTCAGTCATACCTTTTCTATTCATATGATAGAACAGGCTTCTGTGCCTATTAACGTCATGATATTGAAGGTCAAGAAGCGCTACACGTGAATCGGCAAGTGAAAGATTGTTACGTTCTCGATATTTTTCTACTAAATGATATTTCGCAACCCAGTCACATTCAGCAGACAACGAGAGAGGGTCATTTTCTAAACGATCCAAGCAGTGTTCCCACATTTTCATAACTTCTTTTTCTTCATTGTTCAATTCGCGCATTTCAGAAAAACGATGGGCTTTCTCTAAAAATTCTTTTTGCATTTCAAGCGCAGATAGTTCGCGTCCGTTAGTTAACTTAACTTTTCGTCTGCAGGTAAGATCATGACTGATTTCGCGAATAGCTCTTATTGGATTCTCTAAAGTCATGTCTCGAAAAATTATGTTTGGTTCTTCCAGCATCCTCAAAAGTAAACCACAGGCGCCGACTTTTAAAAAAGAGGCATATTCGCTCATATTGGAGTCACCTACTATCACATGCAAACGCCTAAATCTCTCGGCATCAGCGTGAGGTTCGTCTCGTGAATTAATAATTGGCCGCGACCTCGTTGTAGCACTTGAAACACCCTCCCAAATATGTTCTGCTCTTTGACTGATGCAATAAATCGCGCCGTTTCCACTCTGTAAAATTTTTCCTGCACCGGCATATATCTGCCTGCTAATGAGAAATGGAATCAGAACTTCAGAGTACTGAAGTGACTCGTCATTTCTATTCGTCAAATAGTTTTCATGACACCCATATGAATTACCGGCGGAATCAGTGTTGTTTTTAAAGAGATATATCTTTCCTTCAATGCCTTCTTCGTTCAGACGATTCTCTGCGCTCTTAGAGAGTTGCTCCAATATTCTTTCGCCGGCTTTTTCATAAGCGATTACAGATCTAACGGAGTCACACTCTGGAGTCGCATATTCTGGATGTGAACCAACGTCCAAGTAGAGACGAGCCCCGTTTTGCAAAAAAACATTTGAACTCCTGCCCCAAGAAACAACTCGTCTAAATAAGTATCTTGCGACCTCGTCAGGACTTAATCGCCTTTGCCCATCTACTGTGCAAGTAACTCCATACTCGCTTTCGATTCCATATATCCGTCTCTGCATCTGTTTGGAGACTTAGCGAGCCTCAGGCGAGAAGCTCGTTTAACTCGTCGCCTTCTATTCGAGTAAAGGCTCTTCTGCCATTCCCACGCGAAAGAAGAGCCACCTCTAATTCATTTGATGAAAAGCTTTTGTCGGGTCCTGATAGTGCCTCGGTTGTCAACTTAATACTCTCTTTTAGCGATGTGCCTGCTTTCCAATTTTCTTGAATTCGGTCTCTAATGAGTTCTGCTTCACCACCTATCACTACAAAAGAGGAAGTATCCATAACGGTTCCGTCATAAAGCAAATGAAAGAGTTGGTCGTCTTCCGCATAATCACCTATTTCTGCAACGATCATTTCAACTTCGAGAGGTTTCATCTCATGAGTGAAGTACTGACCTAAAATCTGAGCGTATTGATTAGCTAACCAACGCGCATCCACGTCGTCACGACTAAAAGAATAACCCTTTAAATCAGCATGTCTTATTCCCGCTATTCGTAATTGATCAAACTCGCTGTATTTTCCAACTCCCATAAATCCGATTTTGTCATATATCTCACCAGCTTTTCTGAGAGTTTTTGAAGGGTTTTCTGCACATAATAAAACCCCTTCGGAATATGTGCAGGCGACGGCCGCTCTACCGCGCGATATTCCTTTTCGTGCATAGTCAGCACGGTCTTTCATTAATTGCTCGGGCGAAACATACATTGGCATTGTCATGTTTGCGAATTCCCTCTTTCTGAAATGTTCTGGACCATTATTTCAGTACGACTTTCGAGCTCTTCATCTGAAATACGCTCAAATCCATTTGAGTCAATTTTTGCGACTACAGGAAAAATTCCTCGTAGAAGATCAGGGCCACCGGTGGCACTATCTTCCTCGGAGGCCTCTAAGAGTGCTTCTAATGCAATGTCAATAGCCCCACTAAGACCCACAGAAGAAGAATGCCTCAGTTTCACCACTGTTGAAGCATGTAGACTTCCAGATCCGGTAGATACAAAATCTTTTTCTTCGTACCGACCTCCAGTAATATCAAATTGGAATAATCTGCCTTGTTCTGTTTTTTCTTCGTAGCCTGCGAAAATTGGTATAACTCCTAATCCTTGCATTGCTGCAGGAAAGTTTCCTTTAAGCATAAGACTTAGCTGGTTGGCTTTTCCTTCGAGGCTTAAGGGGGAACCTTCAACTTTCTCGTAATGTTCAAGTTGCAATTGAAACAACTTCACCATTTCCATAGCCGGTCCGGCAGCTCCTGATATTCCTACACCAGAAAAAGCATCTGCTGGAAAAACTTTTTCCATAGTCTTATGGCTTATTAAATGTCCGCTCGTCGCTCTGCGATCTCCTGCCATGAGGACACCGTCGCTATAGCGAATTGCCACAATAGTTGTTCCATGCGTTATCGAATTATTGTTTTCAATTTTTTCTGAAATTTTGTTATGGAATCCAACTTTTTGTAAAAGATTAAAAAAACTAGGACCCGGGTCTTCTGGGGGAGAAAAAATTGGAAGTGTCACGATTAGACTCTACAAGCAGAATTAGCTTGCCTACTCCCCGCCTTTTTGCACATAGTTCTTAACGAATTCTTCCGCATTTTCTTCTAATACTTCGTCAATCTCGTCAAGAAGCTCATCTAACTCTGATGAAAGCTCTTCATTGCGAGCTGAACTGAGCTCACTTGAATCTGTTTCACTTTTACCAGTTTCAGATGCTTTACGTTTTTTCTGTTCGCTTTCAGCCATTTTTATGGACCCCAACTATTAGATTGTTTCCGAAATGCTTTCAATTAACTCTATTACCGTTTCACAGCTATCAATCAGATCTCCTACATGTTGAGAGGTGCCCCGTAAGGGTTCCATCATCGGCACACGTCGAAGATTTTTATCACCTATATCGAAAACTATCGAGTCCCAATTAGCAACTAAGACGTTTTCTGGCCATTTCTGTAAACATTTTCCACGAAAAAACGCTCTAGTTTCATTCGGGGGATTTTCAACAGCTAAAGCAACTTCCTCTGTTGAAACAATTTTTTCTGTTGGGATACGAGCAAAAAGAGACATTTCTGGCCTTAAATCGTGATACTGCAGGTCAAGAGCTGCCAGTTTAAAATCGTCAACTTTTAAACCATGTCTGTCTGCATAAGAATCGATAATCTTTTTCTTTGTTACCCAGTCTAAAACACCAAATAGTTGATCTGGGCTGGATGTCAAAGCAGATAATACTTTTTCCCAATACTCCATAACTTTTATTACGCTTTCGCCACCAACGTTCTCAAAACCAAACTCGTTTATATATTTATGAGAACGTTCATAGATTTCCCATTGCAAAGATAAAGCCGTTGCAGTTTTACCACCTTCCAAACGAATAGGAATCTTCAAAGACATATCGCGCGAGACCTGTCTGAGCGCATGAACAGGATCCTCAATTTTTAATTGATTATCTAAAAAGTTGTCTTCAATCATTGCCATTACAATTCCTGTTGTTCCCAGTTTTAAAAAGTTGGCGACTTCGCAAAGATTAGCGTCTCCAACAATTACATGGAGACGCCGATATTTAAGAGGATCAGCGTGAGGTTCATCCCTAGTGTTGATAATTGGTCTTTTAAGAGTCGTTTCCAAACCCACTTCTTCTTCAAAAAAATCTGCTCTTTGAGTTAACTGGAAAGGTGTTTCCATTCTTTTTTCACCTACAGCTTCACTTCCCACTTTTCCAGCTCCTGTAAAAATCTGTCTAGTTACAAAATGCGTGGTTGCATGTTGAACTATGCGACCAAATGGAATTTCTCTACTTATAAGATAATTCTCATGACAGCCGTAGCTGTTTCCCTTACCGTCTGAGTTGTTTTTGTAAACGATTATCTCTTCGCCGGGGGGAAGAACTTCATTTGCAGCCTTCATCGATTTTACAATTATTTCGTCACCTGCTCGATCCCATCTGAGGAGAGAAAGGGGATCTAAACATTCTGGAGTGCTGAGTTCTGGGTGGGCATGATCGACGTAATACCGAGAACCGTTGGTAAGAACTGCATTAACTAGATTTGCTTCTATTTCAGGCGGTAAGGAACCTATTGGCGCGAAGCCTCGTATATCAATTTCTGGAGTTTCATCTATAAAATCCCAACCCACTCTCGGAGCGTTCGGACCTACACCTTGATCAGATGTCGTGCTTAAATAAGCGTTAATCAAAAAAGAGGACGCACTTATGGGATTTGAGTCTTTTACTCCGCGATGAACTATCCCATACTCGGTTTCAGTTCCATAGATTCTTCGGAGTGCCACAATCGGACTTTAACCCAAGAAAAGAAAAAATTGGACTTAATGAAAAGAACAAACGAAGGTTACAGATACTGACCAGTCGTAACAGCTTCGATGGAGCGCCCTCCGCTATCTTCTGGGGCATCTGGAGCTAAGGTCCGAACGTATACAATTCGCTCCCCTTTCTTGCCAGAAATTTTGGCCCAATCATCAGGATTCGTGGTATTCGGAAGGTCTTCATGCTCTCTAAATTCTTGCCTAACCGCAGTAAGAAGATCTTCAATCTGTAAACCTTTTGTTCCATTGGCAAGATCTCTTTTTATAGCTATTTTCTTTGCTCTCCTGACTATATTTTCAATCATCGCTCCAGAAGCAAAATCTTTGAAATACAAAATCTCTTTTTCTCCATTTTGATAAGTCACTTCAAGGAATTGATTAGCCTCTTCTGTGCTGTACATTGCGGAGACGGCTTCATCAGTCATGGCTTTAAGAGCTTTATCTTTGTCTCCCCCACCTAGTGATTCAATTAGATCAGCATCTACTGGTAGATCAGTTATCAGATATCTGCTAAATATCTGAGCGGCGGCAATCTCATCAGGTCGCTTTATTTTAATTTTTACATCAAGTCTGCCTGGTCGAAGAATTGCAGGGTCGATAAGGTCTTCACGGTTTGATGCTCCTATGACAATAACATTTTGTAAAGTTTCCACTCCATCAATCTCTGCCAAAAGTTGCGGCACGATAGTTGATTCCATATCAGAGCTAATACCGGTTCCACGAGTTCTGAAAAGCGACTCCATTTCATCGAAGAAAACAATAACCGGCCATCCTTGTTCGGATTTTTCTCTGGCTCTCTGAAACACCAGTCTTATTTGTCTTTCTGTTTCACCCACATACTTATTGAGCAGTTCAGGTCCCTTAATGTTCAGAAAATAACTCCTTGCTGCGTGATCGCCGGTGACTTCGGCAACTTTTAAAGCGAGTGAATTTGCTACTGCTTTTGCAATCAGAGTTTTGCCACATCCAGGTGGTCCATATAACAAGATTCCTTTGGGAGCTGGTAATTCATACAAAGAAAAAAGTTCTTTATGCATGAAAGGAAGCTCCACTGCATCAACAATCATTTCAATTTCACGGTCTAGGCCCCCCACATCTTCGTATGTTTCGTTCGGTATCTGTTCCAGAACCAAATCTTCAACTTCTGGTCGAGGCAGCCTCTCCAATAAGATTCCTGACCTTTCGTCCACACGAACAGAATCTCCACTTCGTAAGCCCAAGTCGTGTAGGCCTTTAGCCATCTCCACTACACGCTCTTCGTCGGTTCTTCCTACCACTACGGCTCTGTCGCCGCCATCGAGAACTTCTTTTATTCTGACTATTTCGCCACTGCTCTCTGGATCGCGAGAGTCAACGACGACCATTGATTCATTAAGAATTACTTCATCACCAATTTTTAAAGTTTCAATTTTCGAAGGTAGAGCATTTACTCTCATTTTTCTACCGGAAGAAGTGACGTCAATAGTTCCATCATCATTTATCTTCACTATTGTTCCATAGGCAGAAGGTGGTTTTGAGAGATTCTCTATTTCGTGTCGCAAGTTAAGAACTTGATCACGAACCGATTCGAGTGTGTCAGTGAGTTTGCCATTTCTTGCCTTTTCTTGATCCAAGGAAGAAAGGATCTCACGATTTTGTTTTCTAAGTTGATTAATTTTTTGAGCATTTTCTAATCTATGTTTACGCAGCTCTTTCACTTCTTCCAGGACAGCTTGGCTTTCCTTCAATATCCCGGATGCAACTTTCTCATCGTCTGAGTCGAATGACTGATGCGGAGTATCTTTTGAATCTGTCATTTAAGCTCCTGAAATATTCGTGTGAAGTAATTCACGATAATACATTTTAAAATTTATGCATAACATTCAGCTAAATTCGCTCCGGAATTGTTACTATTTACCTAAGATAAGTTTTGTTTTCCGGGAGGAATAAGTAAATGAAAGTTTGGATTGATCAAGATCTTTGCACAGGAGACGGATTATGCGAAGAAATAGCGCCAGACGTATTCGTGCTTCTTGACGATGGACTCGCTTATGTTAAAGAGGGAGACAAAGTTTTTGGAGCAGGACCTGAAGGCTTAGCCAATGTTCCTGATAACCAAGTTGAAGCCTGTATCGAATCTGCTGAAGAATGCCCAGGAGAATGCATCTTTCTAGAAGTTGATTAGTAGATCAAGGAATACACATACTGGAACTGCTTAGATCAGGCTCCTCTTCTAGTATTTTCTCCACCTCTGATGACTGCACAGCGTAAGCGGTTGGACTTCCTCCCCTGGAACGTGAAAATATTACTCCAACTACCTCTGAATCATTATTTATAACGGGTGCGCCTGAGAAACCTGCTTCAATTTTCGCTTCTAGGGACAACGCTTCTCTTGATTCACCGGATTGACCAAAAATGTCTTTCCCAACAGCTAGTATTTTTTCTTGAATTTTAACTTCAGTAATAACTTTCTTTCCTTCCTTGGCGTAAGCCACTACTCTCGCCGATTCCTCTTTTTCTGCCTCACCTAAGCTCAAAGGTTTATGCATAAAGTTTTCACTTCTTAATATTGCTAAGTCACTGTTTGGATCAAATGAAATAAATTTAAGAGAAAATCCATTACCGTTATGAAAAATCTCTGGTGAATTAACACCTGCGACTACATGAGCGCTGGTGACTACAACGTTTTCTTGAATAAAAAATCCTGTTCCGTATTGCAAAGAATTACACCCCAAACCTTTTATCTGAAATACAGAGTCATCCCATTCCGAGTCCCTTGCTCCATTATTCAATTTCACCGATTTCTCTTTAGGGCAATCGTCTAGGCAGACATCTGAAAAAGAAGGTTCTTCGATATTTTCCACTAACAACTCACTTTGTGTTTCTTTTTCGGGAGAAGTGCATGAAATGATTGATAAAAAAACAAAATTAAGCAAAATTGCCGAAAGTATTTTCACTTGTGAAGTAATCGTCCTGAACTTATAAAACCCGTATGTGCAACCATTCGGTGGTCCGGCCTAACAGCTTCCCCCTCAACATGCCACCCACGATGCAAAACCTCAATAGTTTCTGTTAAAGAAAATCCATTATTCGCCATAGCTTCACGGACCTTTATTGCTTGTTTTATAGACGGAGTGTAGGCAACAACAATTCCTCCGCTTAAAAGAGCTTTTTTTAAATGAGGTACAACCAGCCACGGTTCAGGTAAATCCAAAATTGCACGATCGAAATCTTGCTCTTCAATACTCTCGTATGAGTTTCTTATTTTTACATCATATTTTTTCAGAGAGTCATCACCAAGCATGATTCTTACATTCTCTTGCGCTCTATTAGCGAAATCCTCTCTTAGTTCATAACCAAATACATTTGCTCCACTTCTCAACAAAGACATCGACAATGCCCCTGATCCAACGCCTGTTTCAAAAACTTTTGCATTTGGATAAACATCAGCGATCATCATTATCGCTCCGATATCTTTGGGGTATATAACCTGCGCTCCACGAGGCATCTTTTTTATATACTCAGACATAGATGGCCTAAAAGACAAATAAGTAGAGTTTGAGCTCGAGAGCACTGACGTTCCTTCCTCACTGTTTATTAGTCTGTCGTGAAGAACCACACCAGAATGAGTATGGAATTCACCTCCCTCTTGGAGAGTTACCAGATATTGTCGTCTTTTTGTATCTACAAGTAAGACTTGATCCCCGACCTGATACGGCCTACTCATCGGCTTCCGAATCGCCGCTCCGATTCAAATGAGCAATAGAGATACTTTCGCCTATTCCAACATCTTCAATTAAGCGGTTTGATTTTTTTTCTCTTTTGAGAAGCCAACGCAAAAAGGAAACACTCCATCCAACAAAAAGCAAAGGCGTGAATAGTTTGTTACGTCTAGTTAAAAATCGAAATGTAAAACGAAGAAGCAGTTTACGAAAAGACATTCTCATGACCTCTTGATTTCAACCACGGTAGACAAGAGTTTGCCAGAACGTTTTCCAGAAATAAAAGACCCGAAAATTACAGCAGCTAGTAGAAATGTTGCACCAATAATCAACAGAGACGAAGTATCAGATTCATTCGGGAGTGTTTCTCCAAAAAAATCTTCAAATACTTTTTCAAGATCATTTTTGGAAACTCGTTTATCAGACATCTCTGCTCTTTCTAACAATAAATGACCTAATACTTAAGAACACCACACAAACAAGAAACAGCGACCCACATAAGTAAGGAACCCAAGAAAACCAAGTATCCATTCCATCGATTTCTTGAAGAAAAGCAACTAATCCGATTGAGATGAAAATAAATCCAATTGAAACAGCTAAAGAGCCAATGAAAAGAAAAATAACTGAACCAAAAAGCGACCTAATGGGTTCTATTGTTTCTTGACGAATGTAATTTCGGAGCACATTCAACATGTTGTCTAATTTTCTTTTTGAACTCATACGGTAACGCTATCTTGCGAGATGCCCCAGACCCTCTTATTGGAAAAGTCGATAATTAGCGGTTTCTTCGAGAGTTTCAAGAAACGTTTTTAATAGAGCACACCTTTTAGTCGTGGAATCAATTTCTAACAATTTCTGCGAATCGAGTGGGCTAATTGGAATGATAGAACTCATCTCAAATGAGCCGAAAAGTGGATCGTCTGAGACAACAGTAGAAATTGGTGCCACATCATCGCCTAGTTCTGCAAGAATCGCCAAGACTCTTCTCATGTGACCCACTATTTTTTGCCAATCCTCCAAATCGTATGAACTGATCTCCTCTTCATCGAAAAATGTCACTTCCGCTTTTGGATAGGGTGAATCATCGAGCCATTTTGAAGTTTCAATTCGTTTGGTGCCCTCAGTTATAAGCAACCACCTCCCATCATTAGATTTTTCAAAATCAATTATTTTAGCCAAGGTTCCAACATTCTTACGAATGTCACCGCCTCCAACTTCATTGCCTCGTTCGATCAAAACGACACCAAACTCTCTATCTTCATTAATTATCTCCTCAATCATTAGTTTGTATCGTTCTTCAAAAATATGTAAGGGCAGGATCTGTCGAGGAAAGAGCACCAGGTTAAGTGGGAACATCGGAATAGTTCGTTCACTACTCATGAGTAACCGGTTCCAACAGATCTATTGAAGGACCTTGTGGATACTTGATCATTTCCAGCAAAATTTGATCGTGGAGATATTTGATACGCCCTTTCTCCCCATCAAAATTCGTTACAAAAGCAAAACTTAAACTTCTATCAAAAATAGTGTCCACTGTCCCAGCAAGACTTATAACGCCATTTAATGAACCCGTTTTTCCTTTTACGCGGCCCTCAGCAGGAGTGTCCAATAGTCTTTTTCTCAAAGTCCCACTTCTACCAGTTACTGGTAAAATTTCTTTCAATTCGACCGAGTGTGTACCGCTGTCTAATAGTTCTGTTAAAAGTTTACAAGTAACCCTATTTCCGTAATCAAGTCCGGATGCATCTACCACCGCAGCTGCTTCCATGTCATATCCAGAAAGTTTTAACGATTCAGAGACAATTGTGGCACCCCCGCTCGAAGTGCCAGGCGCCTCAGATCTTGCTGACAACGCTTTGAGTAATATTTCTGCTGTAGTGTTATCGCTCCCCAAAAGCATTTTTGAAATAATTTCTTTCATAGGTGGAGATTCAACTGTAGCTATTTCAAAAAAAGCAGTCTCCGGGGCGAGGCCCTTTGAAGCCCTGCCGTTTACTGTAACTCCATTCTCTTCTAAAATTCCTTTTAAAACACTCGCTGTATGTTCCGCGGGTTCTTCCGCCGGAGTATTAAATCCATTCGACTCTTGAACTGGGTCCCAACGAACGAAGCCAGCATTCAAGGAAAGTGCGCTTATAGGTCCGGATTGCTTTTGCTCTGTGTACCTAAATCTTTCTGGCCAACTTTCAACAAATCTCATGTCATCAAATAGGCTTTCATCTCCAATTAGTGAACCTTCAATCTGATTGATGCCCGACGCAACAATTCCTAACGCAAGATCTTTAATGTCTGTATAAAGAAATGGGTCTTTATACCTCTCAGCGTATTTAGAAGTCATCAAGAGAGGATCCCCTACCCCTATTATCCATAAATCATCTTTTAAAATTCCATTTATCGGTTCTGTATCAGAAACAACTCTGGTTAAAAACTTATGGTCAGGTCCAAAATTTTCTAACAAAACACTTGCAGTTAATAATTTCTGCGTACTCGCCGGAATTACAGGTTCATTAGAAAGCTGTTCGAAAATCACTCTTCCGTCCTCGAGTAAATTAACGCAAGAAAGTCCAGGAAGTTGAGCAACAAGACCATCTACTCCATTGCGTAACTCTTCATCAGCGATAGGCGCCTGAAGAAATACCGGTACTCTGCGTGCAGACAGCAAGGGCGTCATTAATGAAGTGTTATTTTCAGATACTGAAGATGGTGCTTCTCTTCCACTTTGACTATCTAATGAAGCTGCGTTAAACCATGCAAGCGCAGAAATGACGAAAAGTATTAGAGGCGCAAGCATCTTCTTAAACATAAAATTAATGGTATTACTCCTAGATAGAAGCTTGCGTCATGACAGTTAATTTACGAAAAACGTTGAGTAATATTCCTGAGACTTTCTATAAAATACCCTAATGAATGCGCCGTTGCGTATACGGTAAGTCATGCATGCTTGTTGTCAAATCTGAAAAATAAAAATATGCCATTTAGCGAAATTGATCACCGCTCAATTGCAGTAATTAAAGGCCTCGCAATGGACGGTCCACATGCTGCAAAATCCGGACACCAGGGAACTGCAATGGCTCTTGCGCCTCTGGCTCATGTTCTTTGGACGAGAATCATGATCTACGACTCTAAAGAATCCCTTTGGCCGAATAGGGATAGATTTATTCTCTCAGCTGGGCATGCTTCCATTTTGCTGTATTCAATGCTTCACCTCACAGGGTATGACCTGTCGTTAGACGACTTGAAAGATTTTCGACAACTCGGCTCGCTGACACCCGGGCATCCAGAAAGTTCTCACACCGATGGGGTTGAGGTTACTACCGGACCTCTTGGTCAAGGTTTTGCTAATGGAGTCGGAATGGCAATAGCCGAACGAAATCTAAGAGCACGTCTAGGAAATGAAATCTGCGATCACAACATATGGGTAGTTTGCAGTGACGGGGATTTATCCGAAGGAATTAGCCATGAAGCAGCTTCTCTAGCTGGACACCTTCATTTAAACCGTCTGACTGTTATTTATGACGACAACCAGATAACCATTGATGGAAAAACTGATTTATCACTTTCAGATAATGCCGCTTTACGTTTTGAGTCATATGGGTGGAACGTAATTGAACTAGGCGATGAAAGTAACAATCTTGACTCACTTGAATCTGCTCTACTCAAAGCCAAAAATGAAACTCAAAAGCCGTCTATCCTAATTCTAAAAACACTTATTGGAGAACCTTCGCCACACACCAATACGGCTGCTGTGCACGGTTACTCCTTAAAAGATGAAGAGATAAAAGAAACAAAAAAAATTCTTGGAATACCAGAAAACGAAACTTTTTGGATACCAGAAGATGTTTCGGAGTATTACCGTGAAGCTGGAGCCCGTGGTGAAGAGACTCGCAAAAAGTGGCAAGAAAGTTCACTTTTATCAGCTGACAAAAGTGAACTTTGGGCGACTCTATCCGGCTCGGGTCTGATAGAAGGTTGGAAGGAGTCTCTCCCCCTATGGGAAGAGGGAGACACTGTTGCCACCAGAAAAGCTAGCAATGAATGCATCCAGTCATTGATGGGATTTATGCCTGGACTCATTGGAGGAGGAGCAGATCTAACTGGAAATACTGGTACGACTATCTCCAACTATGGGGTTCAGTCAGCTGAAGAACCCGAGGGAAGACAAATCTTTTTTGGTGTGCGTGAACACGCAATGGGTGGCATAAGTAACGGTAT
>JUEM01000017.1 GCA_000817085.1 marine actinobacterium MedAcidi-G1
AGTGTGAATGTTGGTACATGGTTGGATGATCTTTGTTCTTCTGATGGTGGTCAGGCTGCTGCTCAGACAATCGTCGCTGATGAAAGCGTCGTTGGTGTTTTGGGTACTTCGTGTTCTGGTGCTGCTACTGCTGCAGCTCCGTTGATCACGGGTGCTGGAATGGTGTTGATCTCTGGTTCTAACACTTCTCCAGCTTTGACTTCTGATTTGGCTGGTACTGCTGGTGACAATTGGAGTGAGGGTTATTACAGAACTGCTCACAACGATTTGTATCAGGGTGCTGCTGCTGCGAAGTTCGCTTATGAAGTTCTTGGAGCTGCTACTGCTGCGACCATCCATGATGGTGATCCTTACACTGAGGGTCTAGCTACAGCGTTCGCTAACTCTTTCACTGAGCTTGGTGGCGATTTGCAGACAATAACTGCTGTTAATAAGGGCGACACTGACATGGTTCCAGTTCTCACTGAGGTGGCTGCTGGTTCTCCTGATCTTTTGTTCTTCCCTATCTTCCCGCCGGAAGGTAACTTCATATCACAGCAAGTAGGCGAGGTTTCTGGTCTTGAGAACACAACCTTGATGGCCGCTGACGGAATGTTGGTGGACAACTACATGGAAATCCCTGAATCTGAGGGTGTGTTCATGTCAGGTCCGGATCTTAACTTCGAAGGAAACGCTAATGCTGCTACCGGTGAAACCGGTGACGGTTTCTTGGCTGCTTACGAAGCAGAGCATGGTGAAGCACCATCTGCTGCTTTCTGGGCACACGCTTACGATGCTACGACGCTTCTTCTTTCAGCTATCGAGGCTGCATCATCTAAAGATGGTGACAATCTTGTAGTTGATCGTGCTGGTGTTCGTGAATTCATGGCAGGTGTTTCAAGCTGGCCTGGAATCATTGGTGACATTTCTTGTGACGCCTTTGGTGATTGTGGTTCACAGCGAATTGCTGTTGTAGAACACAATGACAGCAGCGATATCGCAGCTGGTAAAAACAATGTTGTATTCACATACTCACCAGGAAAATCCGCTGTAACAGGAGCACTCTCATCCGCTGAAGCGATGTGTGTTGGTTTGGTTACTGATGTTGGTCAGGTTGATGACAAATCATTCAACCAAGCTGCATGGAATGGAGTCCTCCAAGCCGCTGAAGACCTTGGCGCTGATGTTGATTACATCGAGACTCAGTCTTCTAAAGACTACGCAAATAACATCGGGTTGTTTGCCGATAGTGGTTGTGATGTGATCGTGACTGTTGGTTTCGCCCTCGCTGATGCCACAACTGCTGCGGCAGCTGAATACCCTGATGTTGATTTCGTTGGTGTTGATCAGTTCTATGGTGAGCCTGTAGATGGTGTTGCTGGTCTAATCTTTGCTGAAGATCAGGCTGGTTTCTTAGCTGGTGCTTTAGCAGCGAGTATCTCAAAAACAGGAATTGTTGCAGAAGTACTAGGAACAGACTTGGTACCGCCCGTTTTAGCTTTCGGTGAAGGTTTCGTCAACGGTGCCAAGTACGTGAACTCTGATATTAAAGTGATTAAGACATACCACCCAGGTGGTATTGATACTGCGTTCACTGATCCTGAGTGGGGTGCAACCACTGCACGTCAGGCTCTAGAGAATGGTGCAGATGTTGTGTTCGGTGCTGGCGGTAAAACCGGTAACGGCGCGATTATTGAAGTGGCGAGCGAAGACGGTGCATACTGTATTGGTGTCGATCTAGATCAATGGGAAAGCGTTCCTGAAGCTCACCCTTGTCTAGTCTCGAGTTCCATGAAAATGATTGGCGAAGGTGTATTTGATCTTGTTTCGCAGGCAGCCGCAGGGACTATGCCTGCCGGTAACTACTTAGGAAAAGTTGGTCTCGCTCCGTTCCATGACTTCGATTCAATGGTAAGTGACGACATCAAATCAATGCTCGCAACTCTCAAAGCAGACCTCGAGTCTGGTGCAATGAGCCCATGCGTATGGGACGCAGACAGCAACCCAGACTGCGCAGAACCTGAACCACTAACTGCGTCTTGGAGGGGAGTAACAGAGGATGCTATTCATGTAGGGGTATCCATGTTGGACTTTGCATTTTTAGTAGAAACTAATCTCTCTCCTCAAGGATGGGGAGACCAGCAACTCGTATGGGAAACTTTCGTTGAAAAACTTAATAATGACGGAGGCATATTAGGAAGAAAACTAATTGTCGACTCTTACAAGTATTACAGCCCAATTGGACCTATTTTAGGTGGAATTGATCCAGAAGCAGTTTGTCTTGAGCTAGCAGCCGATATAGAGACCTTTGCGATACTAGGAGGCTTCCTAGGTCCCGTCGAAGACACTAATACATGCATTACTGGAACACAGAACACGGTTATGGTCGGCGGTCGACAGACGGCTGAACGACTAGCAGCTTCAACAGCACCATGGATCGAACCGGGAACAATGAAAGAAACCAAAATGAAAGTATTCCTCTCACTTCTAGAGCAAGAAGGATTACTAGAAGGTAAAAATATCGCTCTCGTAGGCAACGAAGATGATGGACCATACCAGTTGGCCAGTGAACTACTGGGCAATATGGACGCAAATGTCGTTCTCGATGTGGGAGTTCAAGTACCAGTAGGGGATACTGCAGCTGAAGATGCCAGATGGGATGTGCTTGTGCAAAATGTTCTTGCTTCCAATGCTGATGTCGCAGTGCTAGTAGGTGGAGAACGAGCCGGTATACGAAACCTTGCAAACAATGACATCGATATGGATCTCTACGTGATGAACTCAGAAACATTCACCAACTTGAGTGAAAGCGTCACACCAGATATGGCAGAAGGTGCTATTTCACTTACAGGCTTGACTGAACAAGAAACATGGGATGATCCTCTTACGCAAAATAATTGCGTGATCCCATTCAAAGAAGCCAACCCCGACCTGGTGATAGAAGGCCCCGACCAATTCGATGAAGGAGAGGAAGAATGGTATCGATCAATTATGAGTTACTGTAGGTGGCTACACCTATTCTCCATGATCGTTGAAACAGCAGGGCCGAATTTAACTCACGAAACATTCTTAGCAGCTGCTGAATCGATGTCAGACTTTGTTCTTCCTGGACAACCATACAACTCAATTTCACCTGGGAAATACGACGCAAGTGATTCCTTCAGACTTTCAGTCTTTGATTCATCTTCTGGTGGTGATCAAGGTGCGTTAGTTCCATTGACAGGGATACTCGACGGGACTCCATAACAAGAATTGGGTGGGTGAGTGCATGCATTTACCCACCCAAAAACTCTAAATACAGCTATATGCCAACAAATTGATCAAGTATCAAAGTAATAGTTTTAAAGATAATGTAGATTATCATTGAAAACTATTAATAAAGATTGGTAAACCTTGGGTTATAGAAAACTGCCAAAAGAGTCTGAGATGCCTCCTATTTTTAATGCCTGGCTCGACTGGTTGCCTCTTTTAGAAGATAAACCACCAAATACGATCAAGGCATACAACCAAGGTGTCCGCAGGGTGCTCTCTTTCACTGAAAAGAGTCCTGATCAATTAACTCCTGACTTTCTAAACCAAGCTGAATTAACTGACACGGTTCGTTCCATGAGATCAAGTGGAGAAATGTCTAAGGCTACGTTGAATCAAACCCTGGCCGCTTTGAACTCATTTTATGACTTCTGTATAGCCGATGGACTCGTTAAAGAAGTTCCTGATATAAAACGAATACGTAAAGTCGCAAAACTGGATGTTCCCCAAGTCGACCCAGAATACTATAGGCCGTCTGAGATACGCGACTTATATGAAACAGCAGCTTTTCAAGATAACAAACATGGTAAGCGTGTCTTGTGGCCAGAACGTGACTTAGCGATGTGCTCATTTCTTGCAGTTCTTGGTTTACGAGCTTCCGAGCTCATAGATGCGGATATCAATTGGATATCGCGTGAACGTTTAATTGATAATGATGATCAGGCAACTTGGATGATGCAGGTGTTAGGTAAGGGTAGACGCATTCGCCGGCTTCCCTTGTCACCGGAACTCGTTCAAGTAAATGAAATATGGCAGACAGAGAGAGCGGAAAGATTTGGTGAACCGAGGCCAGAAGATCCTTTGTTTGTCACTAAAGCTGACTCCAAAGATCCCGGTGGGAAACGGTTCACGTATCAAAACTTGCGTTACTGGTTAAGAATTTTAAATAGAGTTGCAGGCTTACGCGACCGCTCCCCTCACTCTCTTCGTCATACTGCTGGGGTTCAACTGGCAAGTGACGGGGTTCCAATAAATGCGATACAAAGCCTGTTGGGTCATGCGAATATATCTACCACAAGTATCTATACTGAGCTTGCTGGCGGCGAGCTAGTAGGAGTGGTGAAAAAGTCTGGAGCTAACACTCTTCTTGGAGACACCTTAAAAGGCGATTGATTATGAAATCGTTTCGAGGCAAGCTACTGCTAGCAAAACCCGAGCTTCTTGATTCACATTTTTTCCGTGCAGTGATACTCGTGCTCGAACATAGTAACGAGGGTGCAATCGGTGTTGTCCTAAATCGTCAGAGTGACCTTTACTCGGCAGATATTTTGCCAAAATGGGACCAGAGCTTAGATAGATTTTCACTGCTTCATTGGGGAGGTCCGGTGCAAGAAGAATCATTACTTGCTTTAGGTCTTCAAAATGAATCACCTCGGGATATCTCAAGTGAAGGAATAGGTCGCATACAAGTTATTAATTTGAACCCTGAATTGCTCGATATGCACTCAATAGTTGAAGCGCGACTCTATTCGGGGTACGCAGGATGGTCTGCTGGGCAACTAAACGCTGAGATATCAGCTGGTGGATGGATAGTCGCTGATGTAGCTGATACTGACCCTTTTTGTGAAAATCCAACTGATTTATGGGCGACAGTTCTTGGAAGGCAGAATGGTTTCCTTAGCAAACTCTCACAGTACCCAGACGATCCAAGGATGAACTAACGCTCATCCAACTATTTGCACAGGAGTTCCTAATGGTAAACCAGCTAAAAGGTTTAAAACTTTTTTACTGACTCTTATGCAACCCCTAGTACCAAGTTCCCCACTCCCCTCCTCTAAGTTATTTTCAAGGAAGGCTATTGCTGGATCTCCTTCACTGGTTGAGTCCATACTTGTTGAGAAAGCGGTTATCCCAACCAATATGTCGCCTGATATTTCATCGCCACCTGAGTTTATTTCATTTATATAGAAATCTCCTAATGGAGTTGGATGCTCGTCACTTCCACTAATGAATGCTTCTCTGAAGAGCAACTCACCGTTACGCCACCCTTCTAACACTCCTGAGTATTTATCTACAATCACTTTCGCTTTATGTTCTGTTATCGAAACGCTGTCTCTTTCAACCCAGGCGAGCGTTCCGTGTGGCCTGATTGGCATTAACACTTGGACCCAATCTTCTTCTATCTTACGAATCAGTAAAACACGCTCTCCTTTAAAAGGTCCAGGATTTGAAAGGAGCCATTTTGGTTCAGAATCAGTTTGTTTTTTAAACGCTTCAAGCATTGTATTAATTGCTGTCGCTGCATAAAAAGGTTTGTCGAGAGTTTCAACAAGTGACGTTGTGGTTGTTGTAGACGGTCTAGTTGTCTTCGGCACTGTAATGCTTTCTACAGGGGCCGTCGTTGTAGTTGCGGGTATTGACAGTGTTGTCGAAGTTGAGTTTGCTACTGTTGGTTGGGTTTGTACAGAGTCACCTGATAGAGAGGTTTCTGCTTCTGAGGCTTCTCCTATAAGTCTCATCCCAACTTTACTGTGATCTTCACTGACCTCTTCTTGAGTGTCTGCGCAAGAACTGAAAAGAGTAGCGGTCAGAGATATAACGATTACTGGGCATAAGCACCTGTTCTTAGAAAGCATTAAATTGCCGGTCGAAGCTCAAAGAGTCCGGATGCGTCTGGTGTAAATAGGGATGGTTGAAATACTGGTGAATCAACTTTCGTATTTGATGAATCAAGAAGCTTGATTAGAACCGAAGCGAGAGCATGGGTATCGGCTAGCGCTTCATGTGCATTAGACAATTCGACACCAAGTGCTTCACTCAGCTCGACGAGTTTCCCGGGATATCCGAGCCCTTTAGCTAGTGGGAGCGTGTCGAAGGCTTCTAACTGCAAGTCACCTAAACCGGCTTTATTCCATTCCTCTCGAATGAATCCGCAATCGAACGGTGCATTATGAGCAACTGGAATCGAACCGTCAAATTTCTCTGAGATATCTCCAGCAATTTGTTTAAAATTTGGCGCCGAATCCAACCAGCTACTTTTTATCCCATGTATATCTGGTCTGCCTAAATCGATCGGAGTTGGACCAACTAAAGTTGTCCACTCATCTAAGAAATCTCCATTGCTGTTTACTTTGACTATGGCAATTTCAATTACTTGACCTTTTTTGGCATCGAGACTTGTTGTCTCTACATCGAAGCAGGAAAATATCGCCATCTTTGATATCACTCCTGGGAGTTACTAAATCCTTGGTAGTTATTCAAACCAAGCTCTTCTCTCTCCTCGACGGTGTTCGACATCATCACGTCATCAAGAGGAATACCTATCGCATCAGCTGAACGTACAAGTCCGTTAAAGATAGCCACGATTGAAGAAGCTTTTACAAATGCTTCCTCTCCCATGCGTTCAACGATTTCGGCAGTCAAGTCGCTTACTTTCGGTGGGTAATTATTCGCCGATTCTGTGAATTCCACTAAAAGCTCTCCATGTTCAATGTCAGTCGCTATTGGCTCCCCTATCGCACATGATAAAGAAACATTATTATCAGTAGCTTTACTACTCGCACGGAGAAGCATCACATGAGCGGAGGTTCAATAGAAACATTCATTGATTGATGAGGTTCTAGCTGCAATTATCTCAACCTGGGATCTCGATAACGGTTCATTGTCATCCCAGATCATTGAAATAAACTTGTCAGCACCCGCATACATGCTTTCCACGAGCTTCATCCGAAGTGCATTATCTTTCGGAACGAAAGAAAGAGCACGTGCAACATTTGGTCCAACCCAGTTTTCTGTATGCCAAGGTAGAAATGCGCCACCATCAGATAACCCTTCGGGCACTGATTTAGTGGGTTTACCATTCTTAGGAACGGGAAGAGAGACAACTGGTCTTCCTAGTAGCAAGCAGAAGATGTCAACAGGGACGATATTTACAACAAGTGAAACCAACTCGGAGTATTTTCCTTCGCCGATTAGAGCGATAGCTTCTTTAGCCCACTTTTCTTCAATCTCGTGTGCGTTATTGGTCACCTTCCAGACAATTTCAGTTACAAGCGGCGAAATAACCGGACTTGCCTCAATGCTCAAATCTGATAAGGATTGAGCATTCTTTGAAGGGGCATTATCGCGCGCTTTCCTTACTTCTTCTACGATTGCAATCCGTTCTTTGCCGGTCCACCATTCACCGGGTTCAGCGATACGTTCCCAACACGCGTTGAATGACTCGATCATTGCTTCTGGGACATTCTGATCGAAGGTTTCCTTGTTGAAGGTTCGCCTATCCACTACAGCGTAATCTTGCACTGTTTTAAATGCTGCCTCATTTGGTTTCAGTTCATGAGGGCGTGGAATTCTAAAGCATCGTCCTCGAATTGCATTTTTATGCGCTTGGAGGCCTTCTATCTTTTCATCTTCAGGCAGGGAAAGGAGTCTCTTTTGCTCATTAAGATCAGCCCATGTTGTACCATCTATCCATCCAAAGGGAACCATAAAAGGTGTTTTTGGACACATTTTATTAAAAGTTCTAGCTATGACTTTTGGCAGTAAACGGAGTTCGTTGGGAACCCATTCAGGATTTTCTGACAAAAAATCTTCATGCTCTTCGCGAAGGCGCTTATTCAATTCTCGTGAGTCACCGGAAGGAAAGTAAAGCTCCTTGAAAGTATTCATGCTCTCCCCGTCTCTAATTAAGAGTCTCTGGCGCTTCCACTTCTGGAACTTGCTCTAATTCTGGTAGAACACAAGATCTCAGTTCAGCAATTGTTCGACCCGCGATATCTTCTCTATCCATTGAAGTAACTCGTAACCCAGCTAAAGATTCAACTACTTGTGTGTATGTAGCCAACTGTGTTGCACATGTTTGATGCTTTTCCTCGATCCATATTTTTATTGAGAAAACAGACAAAATGAGAAGAGATAGGGCGGCAACCACAGCCGCTGCTGCTTTTAGTTTTGCATACTTGTACATAATTTGATTTTACACGTATAAAAAGATTTGTGAATTCAGGGATCAGATGTTTGCTAATTTACCTGACTGTTTTGAACTCAAATGTCCCGCTTGGTGCAACCATTTCAAGGCGTCAGTTAAAGATTCTTCAAGTGAGATACTTTGAAAACCAAACTCCCTATTGGCTAGCGATTGATCGATATTTCCTGGCCCATTCACCCGAGCATTTTGCGTGAACATCCTCATTGATTCTTTTGCAAAAGGCAAACGTATACGCGTTGAAAGGGTAAATATTTCACCGAATAGGCCTAATGCATCTAGTAAAAATAGAGGGGTTGAATAGAAGCGGATGTTTCTGCCAGTAATTTTTTTAACGAGTTCTATAACCTCATCCATAGTTACCAGCTCACCCCACGCGTGGTATCGGGCGTTTTTGGACTCTGCATCTAACGCACCCACGCAGACCTCAGCAACGTCCCTTACATCAACCATTGCCAATTTGGCTGCACTGGCTGTTAAACCTAAGTTTCGTTTAAGCATCTCTGTAAGCATCCCCATTGAGTCGCTCAAGTTAGGGTTCGGGTCGATTGGACCAAATATTCCACCTGGGTACACGATATTTACGGGTATGCCATCTTTTTGAAATTGTCTAGCTATCTTTTCTGAATTAATTTTACTTTTCGTGTAAGGCCCGAGCCCCGTTGAAGTCTCAGTATTTTCATTAATATCACCCCCGCTAATGGGTGCGAAAACTCCCATAGTGGAAACATAAACCGTTTGCTTAAGTTCGTGCTTTACTGCGGCCGATAAAAGAGCTTTCGTGCTTGAAGGGTTAATATTAAGCATCGATTTGGCATCTAATGGGCTAAGGCTAAATATCGCTGCGGTGTGTAACAAAGCATCTACACCATCCAGCCCCCTATCCAATGAATCTTCATCTTCCAAGTCTGCATATATAATTTCGACCAGATCTTTTTTTATTCCATGCATTTTCAAAGCATTATGGGCCTTATCGGTATTACGTACAAGAATTCGAACTGAGTGACCTTTATTAACTGCTTTCGCTACACAATGTGAACCTAGAAATCCACTTGCTCCAGTTATGGCTACTTTCATATAAGAAGAGTTTACTCTCCAATCATTTACTTGAATAAGTATTGAGTGGAGAGCAGGCGGATAACTAGTAGGGCACCCTATGAATTTTCGATTATTAGTTCTTATAGTCGTCCTGGTGGTGCTGCATCTGGTCGGTGTTGCCACATCTTCGAGCTGTCGAAATCAAGTTTGTATTCAGGTGTCAATTTGAGTACTACACGGTTGGGCGTATCCAAATGTTCAAGAAAGGCTTTAGCTCCTTCTTCACTTTCCGGTCTTACAGCGGTAGCAAGTTCGGGAAGCATCCATTTTAGAGTTGCTTCGTCTTCATGTATGGAGCAGGGTCCTCGATATGAAGCGGTTTTCCCCGTTCCTAACTCAGTTCCTTTTGATGTGATGGTTATTGCTGCGTAAGCAGTTTTTTCTATTGCTGGTACACGTTTCCTTGCTTTAGCGCAGGTGAGCCAAAAACTTCCATCACGCCAGATGTAACTCATCGTCACACCAAAGGGTTGCCCAGCGTTGTTAACCCACATGAATATGCATTCATTTTGTACTCGTAAAAGTTCTTCTCGCACTTCGTCATCCAACCAGCATTCTTCTAGATTTTCTGAATCAGTCATACAACTCCTTTTAAAAACGATATTAAGCAATGAGATAACGGTCACATGAGATAACGGTCACATTTTGCTATTTTCAAAGCCTTTTTTCTCTAGTGTTTCTTTGTGTCAATACTTCAGCTTGGTAACGATTCAATTCAGATTAATGGAATACGTGTATCAACGATAATTGGCGTGTTGGAGCAGGAACGCATTTCTGAGCAACCAATACAGATTGATTTAAAACTTGAAATTGATCTAAGTGAGTCCTCTTTAACAGACGAGCTTGATGATACGGCAAATTATGGTTCAGTTACGGAGCAGGTTTACAAGGTTGCTAAAGAAAGCAAAGATCTTCTTTTAGAACGATTGGCTCAACGAGTGGCCGATGAAGTTTTAAGTTTTCAAAAAGTTTTAGCGGTTGATGTGACGATCACCAAGCTTCGGCCCCCTATTCCAGTTGATGTTTCTAGCACTTCTGTTCACATATGGCGTAAACAATCTACTGAATCGAATTTAGTTAATTCCTCTTCCGCTGTAATAGCTTTGGGGTCAAACATAGGCGACCGCATGAGCTACCTTCGTTTCGCTTGTGACAGTTTTGATAGAAAATTAAAAATTTCATCAATTTATGAGACGGAAGCGATTGGCGGTCCTACCGATCAGGATTCTTACCTAAACCTTGTCATATCAGTCGAAACTTCATTGGATCCACACGCGTTATTAAGGAAATGTCAACGGATCGAATCCGGAGCTGCACGTCAACGAACAGTTCGTTGGGGTCCTAGAACTTTAGATGTTGACATACTTTTTTACGAAGGATGCCAAATTTCTTCAGAGTTGCTGACTATCCCCCATCCAAGAATTGAAGAAAGAAGATTTGTATTGACTCCGCTTTCAGAAATTCATCCCGAATTATGCCCGCCAAACTGGAATGAGGAATTACCTCCAGAAGAAATAAAGCTTTTCGGTCGTATAGATGAGTGAAAGTAATTTACTTCTTATTAATTCGACTTTCAAAGCTTCGAACTTTAGCCGGAAAGTGTGCCCTAGCGTATTCTGGTTTAGATTTTAGGACTATTTCGAGTAACTCATCATGATCAGAAGTTTCTTTCCAGGGGAGCGCCACGTAAAGCGGCAAAGAAAAATCACGCAATCTCCCCAAATTAGAATAAACGTACTTCTGATACTTAAATCTTTCAGCCCACTCCCAATTAGATGGAGCGAAACCAGTACCAGGATCCAAAATACAGTTCTTTTCCAAGGAATATTTTCTAGCTTTTTCCAAACGTTGCGAAAAAAAATCATTCATGGCTTTAATCGGGTCGTTTTTAACTATCGACATTTCTCTGGGATTTTGACCCGACAAAAAAGGCACAACAATCGGGACATCAAAATTAGAAGCGACTTCCCACATCCTTTCCGACTGCATACCGTCAGCAGCATTAATAACAGTTGCTCCCGCTTGAATCGAGCGTTCTACCACTTCTGGGCGCCACGAATCAATAGAAACTTCGACGTCAAGCTTGACTACAGAGTCAATAACAGCGGAAACGCGAGACCATTCAGTTTCCCAATCGACTACCTCAGCATTATCGGTGGATCCTTGACCCCCAATATCTATACCGTCCGCCCCATCCTCAATCAGACCTCTCGACCTTTCAAGAGCGGCAGCTTCCGATACAACGATCGATTCAGACTCCAGCGAATCTGGACTGGCGTTAACTACTCCGTATATGAACACAGAACTAAAGGTAACAAGAACATTTCTTCGAGGTGCGCAAAGTGACAATTTCAACTTTTCAAGTTTCGCAAGAAATGATTGATTCATCCTTCAAAAAACTAAAAGGAGATCAAAAAATTTCCGTTTGCATACCCTGCAAAAACGAAGAGTCAACTATTGGAGAAATTATTTCTTCAGTAAATAACAAACTACTAATAAACGGTTACATAGATGAGCTAATAGTTATAGACGATTCATCTACTGATTCCACCGCATCAATCGCCCGTGAACTAGGTGCCGACGTCGTGCCAATAGAGTCAATCAACTCGATTTATGGTCAAGGTCGCGGGAAAGGCAATGCATTATGGGGATCTTTAATTGCTAGTGAAGGAAATATTGTCGTCTGGGTTGATGGAGATTTACTCAATTTTGAACCAGTTTGGGTATTGCAACTCGCCTTTCCTCTGCTTACCAACGACTCAATCCATCTAGTAAAGGCGGATTATAAACGTTCTGAAAAAAGTGGGGGTGGTGGAAGAAACACAGAATTAGTAGCAAAACCACTTCTTTCACTCCACTTCCCATCATTAACTGGCTTGAAGCAACCTTTAGCAGGTGAATACGCCGTAAGGAGAAGTGCTGTAAGTCAAATAAATTTGATGCAAGGTTGGGGCGTTGAAATCGCAATGATCATAGACATCGAACGACGGTTTGGAAGTCAATCTATCGCTCAGTCGGACTTAGGATCACGAGAGCATCGTCACAGGTCTTTAAAAGATCTTTCTGTACAAGCGGCCGAAATTTTAGCAACAGTACATAGGCGAATTGACCCCGCAAAAAGTATTAGTGATATGAACTTAACCTTTGTGAACAACGAAAATGACTCAGTTGAATTAAACATGGACGAGCGAATAAGCATTAATCAGTTAAAAATCAACTCCTTAGCAGAACTTAAAACTGGAAGTAAATAAACGGAGCTACTCCATCAGGACCTAATAAATCTATTCCTACTACTGCAACTGCCAATAACATTCCTTGAATGAGAGCTGGCCAAGTAGAAAACTGTTCCCAAAAACGGTCAAATTTACCTACTGTACAAGTTTGCATTATTAGCCCGATTAAAAGAACTGATGCGATTCCCCAATTCATTGAAGGCGCTGATGTCCAGCTGTTACCTAGTGCGGCAAATACTTCGAATGAGCGAGTCAGATCAACCGAACGAAAAAATACCCATCCGGCGCAAACTAGGTGAAAAGTAAAAAAACCTCTTAAGAATTTTCCGAATCTTTTGGGTGTCCTTATTTTGTTTCTCTCATCGATAGCTCGTTCTATTGCCAGTCCTCCACCATGTAGTAACCCCCATGCGACGAATGTCCAAGCTGCTCCGTGCCATAATCCGCCTAGAAGCATAGTAAAAAGCAAATTTCTGTAAGTTTTTATTCGGCCTTTACGATTCCCACCTAGACCGATATATAGATAGTCGCGTAACCATGATGAGAGACTTATGTGCCACCGTCTCCAAAAATCTTGAAGACTCAGAGCACGATAGGGCTGGTTGAAGTTATCGGAGAATTGAAAGCCCAGTAGTAATGCAATTCCTATTGCGATATCGCTATACCCGCTGAAGTCACCGTAAATTTGCAAAGCGTACCCATAGATTCCTAGGAGTGTTTCCAGACCTGTTGAACCTCCCGGGTTTCTAAAAACTCCGTCTACCATTTCAGCTGCTAATAAATCAGCAATTACTATCTTTTTAAATAGTCCACCGAGGATGAGTTTTGTTGCTCTTCCCATTTGTATCGGCTCACGATTGTTACTGGAAAGTTGTTGAAGGAAGTCTTTTGCCCGCACGATTGGTCCAGCTACAAGTTGTGGAAAGAAACCTACGAACAGTGCGAAATCGAGTAGCGACTTGGTTGCTTTAAGGTTGTTTCTGTAGATATCTATTGAATAAGACATTGTTTGGAAAGTGTAGAAACTAATACCAACTGGGAGAATTATCCGAAGCGGTTCGACTGATAGATCAAAACCTAAAGTGCTCATCACGTCTACAAATGAATCAACAAAAAATCCGGCGTATTTGAAATATGCAAGCATCCCAAGGTTGGTGGACACGCTAAGTAGAAGGTAGAAACGTTTCTGTCTATTTGATGTCGTATTTTCTATCCTGTTGCCCGACCAGAAATCAACTAAGGTTGATGCCCATATAAGGGTTAGGAAACGCCAGTCCCACCATGAGTAAAATATGTAGCTAGCGAGAAGCATGCAGATTTTCCACAAAGTAGGCTTTTTAAGCAAAACTGTGTGAACTAATAAAACTATTGTTAAAAAGATTGCGAAAGTAATAGTGGGGAAAAGCATTTGGATAATTCTGCCACTTATTTGCTGTTGAACTCGACTTTGACTGAAAGCAACTACGATTCTTCTATGAGTTTAAACCGTCTACCGGAAGGAAATTTAGACTCCCTTATTGAAAAGTCTGGAATTAACAATGTTCTGATTCTTCAATGGCGTGATCTTGAAGACGTAGATGCCGGCGGATCAGAAATTCATTCACATAATATTGCTGAGATATGGGCTTCAAAGGGCCTTGAAATTAATTTTCGAACTTCCGCAGTCAGCAACTCAAGTAAGTCGATTTCCAGAAGTGGTTACACCTCTGTGCGTTCAGGTGGGCGTTTCGGAGTTTTTATAACCGCCCCGGCTGATGTCATTCGTCGCCGGTTTGGCAAATTCGATGCTCTCGTTGAAGTTTGGAATGGTGTTCCCTTTATGACTCCTTTGTTAACAACAGGTCCAAATATGGCTTTTCTCCATCATCAACACGGCCCTCTATGGGATGTCGCTCTCCCTGTACCGTTAGCTGGTTTAGGTCGCTTCTTCGAAAGAAAGATTGCACCAAATTTTTACCGTTCTACTCCAATAGTGACTTTGTCTAACTCTTCGAGCTCCGAGTTGTCTTCAGTTCTTGGTTTACGTAAAGAGATTATCCATGTTGTGGAACCCGGTATTTCATCTGCTTTCCGCTTCTCTTCGGAAAAATCTGATACTCCTCTTGTAGTGTTAGCTGGGCGGTTATCCCCTTACAAGCGAACTGATCGTGTTATTAACGCTCTAAAAAACGTTAGATCAAAAGTTCCAAATGTAAAGCTAGAAATAATTGGTGAAGGTCCCGAAGAAGAAAACATACGTAATATTGTTTCATCTTTAGAAGACGGCAGTTGGATTTCAATAAAAGGACGCGTTACTGAAAGCGATCTAGTTGATGCATATCAACGAGCATGGCTCGTAAGTAGCGCTTCTTTGAGCGAAGGGTGGGGAATGACCCTAACAGAGGCTGCGCGTTGTGGAACTGCAAGTGTTGCTTCAAACATCCCGGGACATGCTGATGCTGTTTCACATGGAGTCTCAGGTTACTTATTTGACACTGATGAAGAATACGAAAAAAGTTTAATTACACTTCTCTCTTCACGTAGTGCTGCACTTTCACTTGGTGAATCTGCACATCATTGGTCTTCTAATTTCACTTGGGAAAAAACTGCTACTGAGTCATTCCGTGTGCTTGCTTCGACTGAGAAAAATAATGATTAGCAATATGAAATTTTTCTTACGTGACCGAAGCCAAGTGTACGCGATGATTTTTATTTCCTATTTACCCTTATTTTTTAACGACCCAGGACGTGTCGCCGCTGATACGAAGGCGTATTTGTACTTAGATCCATTTCGTCTCTTAGAACGAGCAGCTTACATGTGGCAGCCTGAGTTGGCTTTTGGAACAGTAACTCATCAAAACATAGGCTACCTCTGGCCAATAGGACCTTTTTTTGCTCTCGGCGATCTACTAGCGATTCCCGACTGGGTAGTTCAACGTTTATGGCTTGGTTCAATAATTCTCGCAGCTGGTCTGGGCGTTCGTTGGTTTCTTAAAACTCTTGGATGGAAAGGCGGTGCGATACTCGTCGCTTCCCTCTCATACATGCTAAGTCCTTATCTACTTAACTATATAGATCGTCATTCTGTCATACTTTTACCATGGGCCGGCCTGCCTTGGCTAATGGCACTAACTGTTCGTTCATTACGCACCCCTGGCTGGAGACATCCTGCCCTTTTTGGGTTAGTTACATTAACAATCGGTGGTGTTAATGCCAGTTCTCTACTTCTAGTAGGCCTAGGCCCATTAACTTGGCTTGTTTGGTCTGCTATGGATAAATCCGCTACTTGGCGGGAAGTAAGAAAAACTGCTTTAAAAATTGGAACTGCTTTTATAGCAACTGGTGTCTGGTGGATGGTCGGTCTCTTTATACAAGCTCAATACGGGCTTCCCACACTTCGTTTAACCGAAAATTATCGTGTTGTCTCAGACGCTGCGACTGCTCCAGAACTTTTTCGCGGCCTTGGGTATTGGTATTTCTATGGGCAGGGCCGAGTTGGTGCATGGATAGAACCTTCCACTGCATACACACGATGGGCTTTACCCTTATCTTTCGCTCTTCCTCTATTAGCTCTTCTTGTTTCTGCTTTTGTAAAATTCCGATACCGCGGCCACTTACTAGCTTTGATGTTCATATCGATGCTTATCGCTATCGGATCTCATCCGTACGATTCTCCTTCACTCCTAGGGCGAGTATTTCGCGAATGGACTTTAAGCGATTCTGGTCTTGCGCTTAGAAGCACTCCAAGAGTTTTACCGCTTCTCTTACTGTCACTAGCGGTTTTTCTCGGAGCTGGTATCGCCGCTTTAAGCTCATTTAGACCCCGAGTTGAGCATTTCGCAACTATTCTAATTTCACTTCTAATTATTGGAAATCTGTCCCCGCTATGGATGGGAAACCTCTTAGGTGAAACAGTTCAAAGACCTGAAAAAATTCCTGAGTACTGGCATGAAACTGCTGATTATTTAGAATCCAACGGATCTAAAACCCGTGTTTTAGAAATTCCGGGTGCAGACTTCTCTGCATACAGGTGGGGCAATTCAGGCGATCCAGTCCTACCAGGTTTAATGGACCGCCCCTACGCTTCACGAGAACTTATACCTCTAGGAACAGGACCTTCAGCTGAACTCCTCGTAGCATTTGATCGTGAAATACAGGAAGGAAGATTCAATAAAAATTCGTTAGCCCCTATAGCTCAACTTATGAACGTTGGTGATGTTGTCGTTCGTTCAGATTTACAGTTCGAACGGTTTAGAACCCCTCGACCCAAAGAGTTCTGGAGGCAGATAGTTGACGCCCCAGGGTTTGCTTCTCCTGTCGAATTTGGTGAACGTGTAAGTAACATTGCAGGCCCTGAACGACCCATGTTAGACGAACATACTCTTGCGATTCCCGACTCACACGAGACACCTCCCCCATCAGCGGTGTTTGGACTTAACGAACCAGTTGAGATAGTTCATTTAGCCGATCCAATTCGAGCAATAATAATTTCTGGTGATGCAGAGGGTATAGTTCACGCCGCTTCTGAAGGATTACTGGAAGCAGGGCGACCAGTGATTATGAGCTCCAGTTACCTTGAATCGCCAGACGATTTAAGTTCAATGCTTACCCAACAAAGCCGGATAGTAATTACCGACACAAATCGAAAATCTGGACAACGTTGGGGAACAATCAGAGAAACTAAGGGATACACAGAGCGTCTTGATGAAGAACCCAATCAGCAAGATTTATCGGATCATCGATTAAATTCTTTTGGGTCTCATCCTTCTACTATCAGTTATTCGGAGCAGAAAAGAATTCGTGCAAATGCTTCTTCTTATGGAAATCCTGTTACTTTCACTGCTGGTGACAGACCATTTCATGCAATTGATTCATTACCTGAAACAGCATGGACCGTGGGGGCTTTCAACAAAGTAATTGGTGAAGAATTAAACTTATCGTTTGACGAAAAAATTCCTGTAGAAAAAATTAGATTCGCTCAAGTTAACGGAATTGGTCAAAACCGATGGGTGACTAAAGTCAGAGTTCACTTTAACGATCAGAGCATAGACGTTCAACTTGGTGAAGTCTCACGCAGCGAACCCGGTCAAATCGTTCAGTTTGATTCTGTAATCTCCTCCTCAGCGCGTATCGAAATCTTGGAAACAGACGTAGGAAAGCTCGATTATTACGCAGGTGTAACTGGTGTGGGTTTCTCCACAATTCAAATTAATGATATTTCACCCGAAGAATCGATAAGAATGCCAAGCGACATACTCAACATACTCCAACAAGATCTTGGTTCAGAACTCGTTGTAATAGCTTCTCGCGAACGATCAGACCCCCTTGACCCGATCCGTTCTGACCCTGAAGAAATGATATCCAGATCCTTTTCTATCCCTTGGAAACGCGACTTTCATTTAGGAGGGAATGTCCGTCTCTCTACAGAAGCAAATTCTTCACTTATCGACGAACTTCTCGGAATAGAAAAAATATCTCTTGAAGCATCCAGTTCATTGTCTGGGGATCTAAGTTCTTCACCTCGATCGGCATTCGACTCAAATTTTGATACAGCCTGGCGAACCGGAATTGGGAATCCCATAGACAGCTTTCTCGTGTACGAAACTGAAGACATTCAAGCTTTTAAAAACATTTCTGTTACCTATATAGCAGATGGTAACCACTCAGTTCCCAGACGAATTACTTTATACGCAGATGGAGTTCCTCTCTCCTCTGTTTCCACACCTGGCAAAATATCTGCAGAAGGTATAAAAAGAGAAACTGTTAGTTTCACTAACAGCCCTTTCAAAGCAAAGAGTATTTCGATAACTTTTGACGAAATAGCTAATCGAACCACTATGGATTGGTATTCCGGGTTGCCTCAGATAATGCCGCTAGGTATTTCAGAAATATCCGGTGTGCCAGTGGGTACTGAGAAAAATAATTACGTTGACTCTGCTTGTCGGAGCGATCTACTAAAATTTAACGACTCCCCCATAAGTATTAGGGTCTTCGGTGGTAGTTACGAGGTTCTGACACTAGAAGCGTGCGATAATTCGCTCTTAAAATTGAAAGACGGAGAGCAAACCCTCAGTGCAGTACCTGGTTTTTTGACTGGATTTGATATCGATAGACTCGTATTAACTTCAGGGTCCATTGCTAATGGAACGACCCTTACCAGAGAGTTGCCAAAAGTCTCTACTCTTAAAAACTCTCGTACAAAAATTGATCTTTCGATTTCTGAAACTCAAGAACCCTTTTGGCTTATTCTTGGTCAAAGTTTCAACAAAGGCTGGATTTTAAAAAACGGCAACGGTGGGTCTGATAAATCGCCAGTTCTAATAAATGGTTTTGCTAATGGATGGCTAATTGATCCAGAAGTAGACGAAGTGATGGATTTGTCACTTCACTGGCAACCTCAAAATACGGTGTGGGTAGCTCTGATAATTTCAATAATATCAGTACTCCTTTCTCTAACATTGGCTTTTCGATCATTACCGGACCGCACCCAAGGCAGTTCATCGCCATGTTTCAGACGAAGTTCAGATAATCGTCACAAAAAATGGAAAAAATCTACTGCATTATTATTTAGCATTATTGTTCTTATTTTTAGTGCTATAAATCTTCCAAAGCTTCTTTTCATTTCACTGATAATTGCTTTGATATTCTTCTTATCTACCAGATTGCATTTACCTGACTACACGCTTTTACTTTCTTCTTTTTTATTCATGAGCACAGCGTCACTTTTCATAGTGCTCAATCAGATAAAAGAAAGATACCCGAGAGATTTTGTCTGGCCCCTGTTTTTTGAGCGTTTCCATATCTTGGGGGTTATAGCAATTCTCTTCATTGCTGCGGCAGCTTTTTATGAATTATTAAACAGCCGCAATAGAAACACTTCTCACGAGTAGGGTTCTTTCATGAGCACCCACCCGGTTGTTTGCCTGCACGGTTTTGGAACTTCTTATAATTCGACTTGGGTCGCTAATGGTTGGACTGCGCTTCTCGAAGATGCAGGTCGCGAGGTGATAGGAATAGACATGCTTGGCCATGGTTCAGCGGAAAAGCCAACTGATTCAGCTGCATATGAGAATCTAGAAGAGAACGTACTTTCTCACTTCCCCGAGCATCCAGTTGACGCTATTGGCTTCTCTATGGGTGCAGCAGTTCTTTTACATTTGGCTTCTGTAAATCCCAACAGATTCAACCGGCTTGTGGTTTCAGGAGTTGGAAAAAATTTATTCGAAAGAGATATAAACTTTCGCGACGCAATAGCTAAGGCTGTAGAAAGTGGCTCTGCTGACACTCCAGAACTTAGATATTTTGCACAACTTCCAGAATCCCCCGACGCTAACCGTGAGGCTCTAGCAGCCTTCATTAGGCGTAAAAATTCTCCCGTATTTTCAAAAGAGTCTCTTTCTAATTTAACTAGACCAACTTTAGTTGTAGTTGGTGAAAATGATTTCGTGTTTCCACCTGATCAACTCGTAAATGCATTACCAGAGGTGAAACTAGTAACCCTTCCTGGTGTCGATCACTTTGCTACACCCAAAAATTTCGGCTTCATTGACGCTGCATTAGATTTTTTAGACGCCCAACCGTTCTAACTTAAAGGCATTTCTTTTGCTGAAACAGATCTAGGCAACTCCGTAGTTCCCATCAAAAATTCGTCGACCGAAGCAGCGCAACCTCTTCCTTCAGCTATGGCCCAAACTATTAATGATTGACCGCGTCCCATGTCTCCACAAGTAAACACTCTTTCGATCGAGGTTTCGTAAGTTTCAGACCTGTCCACGTTGCCGCGATTATCCAATTCGACTCCAAGCTGTTCGAGGATAGGTGAACTTTCGGGTCCAGTAAATCCAAGTGCTAAAAGAACAAGGTCCGCTTCGATTTCTTCTTCCGAGTTTTCAATTTCTTCGAAAGATATCTTTCCGTCTTGAAATACTTGTTCGACTTTATGAGTTTTCAGGCATCTAACACTGCCATTCTCACCCACAAATTCAGAGGTGTTAATAGCAAATATCCTTTTACCGCCTTCTTCGTGTGCAGATGAGACCCTGTAAACCAATGGCCAAGTTGGCCATGGGTTTGAATCTGAACGGTCTTCTGGAGGGCGGGGCATTATCTCAAACTGGTTCACTATCTCAGCTCCTTGACGAAGCGCAGTACCGAGGCAATCAGCACCCGTATCTCCACCGCCTATAATCACGACTTTTTTACCTTCAGCAGAAATAGTTTCAGTGTTTTTATCACCTTCTTGAATCCGATTTGATTGCGGAAGGTATTCCATTGCCTGATGTATTCCTTCAAGCTCTCTTCCTGGTATTGGCAAATCTCGCCATTGAGTAGATCCACCGGCTAATACAACTGCATCAAAACCTTTCATTAATTCTTCGGCTGTGATGTCCACACCAATCTCAGTACTTGCACGAAACTCTGTTCCCTCAACTTCCATTTGAGCTAACCTACGATCCAGATGTTTTTTTTCCAGTTTGAACTCTGGTATTCCATATCTTAAGAGACCACCTATTCGGTCTGCTTTTTCAAAAACAACAACCTCATGTCCAACGCGAGTCAACTGCTGAGCTGCCGCTAAACCTGCAGGGCCAGAGCCAACCACAGCAATTCTCTTTCCAGTTTGTATTTGTGGGATTATCGGTTTCACCCAACCCATTTCCCACGCATGATCAATAATTGAAACCTCAACCTGTTTAATTGTTACAGGCGGTTCGTTAATTCCAAGAACACAGGAACCTTCACAAGGCGCTGGACATAACCTTCCGGTAAATTCAGGAAAATTGTTTGTTGCATGTAGACGGTGACTTGCTTCTTCCCATTGATCTCTGTAAACAAGATCGTTCCACTCAGGAATCAGATTTCCTAGTGGGCAACCACTATTACAAAACGGGATTCCGCAATCCATACAGCGGCTTGCTTGAACTTTTAAGCGTTCATCAGCAAAGTCTTCATATACTTCATTCCAGTCTTTTAAACGGACTGAAACCGGTCGTCTTTCAGGGACTTCACGGTCGTGCTCTAAGAATCCCCTATCGTTGCCCATCTCGTTACTTCCTTGAAGCAGCCATTACTGCTTCAGTTTCATCTCTGCCAGTAATCTTTGCAGCTTCTGCAGCTTCTAGTACACGCTTGTAATCAACTGGCACTACTTTCACGAAGTGTTGAGATGAATTATCCCAATCATTTATAAGCGTTTCACCTAGAGCAGATTTTGTTTCTTCCGTATATCTAACTATGAGCTCTTTAAGCCACTGTAAATCCTCTGAATCACTTTTTTCAAGAATTACCATTTCTGGATTTACTTTCGGGTGGAATTTATTCCTTGGGTCATAAACAAATGCGATCCCTCCCGACATTCCGGCGGCAAAATTTCTTCCTGTTTCACCTAGAACAACTACACGCCCTCCGGTCATATATTCGCACCCGTGATCTCCGATTCCTTCGGCTACGAATTCCTAACGCAAAATCTTTCTCCAACTAGTCCGCTAAAAAAAGCTTCTCCGGACGTCGCCCCATAAAGAAGAACATTTCCGGCTATCACTTGTTCATTTGCCTTAAATACTGATTTTTCATGTGGGTAAACATATATTTTTCCCCCTGAAAGACCTTTACCGACGTAGTCGTTTGCATCCCCCTCCAAGCGTAAAGTTATTCCCGAAGGAATGAAGGCTCCAAAACTGTTACCAGCGGACCCATTCATATTCACAGAGATAGTTCCATCTGGCAGTCCTTCTCCTCCATGGCGTTTCGTAAGTTCATACCCAAGAAGCGTTCCAACCGAACGGTCAGTGTTATTAACTGATGAGTTGATAACACTTAACTCTTTATCCTCTAAAGAAGCGGTCGATTTTTTTATAAGCTCGCGATCTAGCACATCTTCTAAACCATGCTCTTGAAAAGTGGTTTGCCGTCGATCAGCATTTTCAGGCAAAGGAGGAGCGTAGAGTATCGGCGCCAGGTTCAACCCATCAGCTTTCCAGTGAGAGATTGCTTCTTCAGTATCAAGGAATTCAACTTGACCGGTGGCTTCGGCAAGGCTCCTAAAACCAAGTTCAGCTAAAATTTCTCTCACTTCTTCTGCAATAAATTCAAAAAAATTGACAACAAACTCAGGTTTCCCTGTGAACTTTTTTCTCAACTCAGGATTTTGTGTAGCTACACCTACGGGGCATGTGTCCAAGTGGCATGCTCGCATCATTATGCAGCCCATAACTACTAGTGGAGCTGTAGCGAAGCCAAACTCATCCGCCCCTAGTAAAGCCGCTATTACAACATCTCGTCCAGTTTTCAGTTGGCCATCCACCTGAACAACAATCCTGTCGCGTAATCCGTTAAGAAGAAGTGTTTGTTGAGTTTCCGCTAAACCAAGTTCCCACGGCGCGCCAGCATGCTTTATCGATGTTAGAGGTGATGCACCTGTTCCCCCATCATGCCCAGATATAAGAACAACATCAGCATGTCCTTTCGACACACCAGCTGCCACTGTGCCTACGCCGACTTCTGCAACTAGTTTCACGTGAACACGTGCTTCAGGATTTGCATTCTTTAGGTCGTAGATGAGTTGAGCTAAATCTTCAATTGAATAAATATCATGATGCGGTGGCGGCGATATCAAGCCCACTCCAGGCGTTGAGTGACGGGTCTTTGCGATCCAAGGGTAAACCTTATGCCCCGGAAGTTGGCCACCCTCTCCTGGTTTGGCACCCTGCGCCATCTTGATCTGCAAATCGTCGCTATTCACTAGGTATTCACTCGTAACCCCAAATCTCCCCGATGCAACTTGCTTTATTGCTGAGCGACGAAGGTCTCCGTTTTCATCTTCTGTGAATCGTTCTGCGTCTTCTCCACCTTCACCGGTGTTAGATTTTCCTCCAATTCTGTTCATTGCAATGGCTAGGGTTTCATGCGCTTCTCCGGATATAGAACCGTATGACATTGCTCCAGTAGCAAATCTTTTGACAATTTCAGATACTGGTTCTACTTCCTCAAGCGGAATCGAATTTTTTCGCGAAGCTTTGAATTTTAGCAGACCGCGTAAAGTTGCCAGTTCTTCAGACTGAGAGTCCACCATTTTCGTATATTCCCGAAAGATGTCGTACCGACCTTCTTTCGTAGCATGCTGAAGTTTAAATACAGTTTCAGGGTTAAATAAATGTATTTCACCTTCACGGCGCCATTGATACTCGCCACCAGTTTTAAGAGTTCGGTGAATGTTTGCACCTGGATTATTTGGAAAAGCTACTTGATGATTGTGCTCGACTTCAGCAGCTATGACTCCAAAGTCAACTCCACCTAATCGACTCACCGTGCCGCTGAAACACTCAGTGATTATTTCGTGGCCTAAGCCTATTGCTTCAAAGATTTGCGCTCCTGTGTATGACGCGACTGTAGAGATCCCCATTTTCGACATTATTTTCAAAATGCCTTTCTCAACAGCTGTTATATAATTTCTTCTTGCGTTATCTGGACTCAATTCATCGCTCAGATCATGTTTTCCTTTTTCGATGAGCGAATCGATAGTTTCGTAAACCGTATATGGACAAACTGCTGATGCTCCATAACCTAGCAAGGCGGCAATGTGATGAACTTCGCGTGCGTCTCCACTCTCAACTATGATTCCAGTCAAACTTCTTGTTTTTTCATTTATAAGGTGGTGGTGAATAGCTCCTACCGCTAGAAGTGAGGGAATTGGAGCCATGGTTTTTGATATTAAGCGATCAGAGATAATCAAAATATTTGCACCACCAGCAACCGCTTCAGATGCAGTTTTTCTCAACTCCTCTAAGCTGCTTCTTAGGCCATCTTCTTTTTTTTCAACTTCAAAAATTGCATCTACTCGAAAAACTTTAAAATCACTGCTTTCTTTTAGCATTTCAATTTTGGCTAACTCTGCTTCGGTAAGTACTGGGCTTGGTAAAAACAATTTTTTGCATGAACGTTCTTCAGGTAATAATAAGTTTTGGTCCGAACCCATATTTACGCCTACAGCGGTAATCAGCTCTTCGCGTATTCCGTCTAACGGAGGGTTTGTGACTTGAGCAAAAAGTTGTTGAAAATAGTCATAAAGATTTCTTGATCGTTGAGATAAAGCAGCGATTGGTGCATCATTACCCATTGATCCGATAGCTTCCTTCTGGTCTCGCACCATGGGGGCAATAAGAAGCTTAATTTCTTCATGTGTGTATCCGAAAACTTGCTGTTTTTCCAAAAGAGATAAGGAACTTTCCCTTTCAACGGGAACCTCTGAAAGATCACGCAGATGCACAAGATTGTCTGTTAGCCATTGTGAATAAGGCCTTTCAGACTCTAAATTTTCTTTTATTTCCTCGTCGCGAACTATCCGTCCCTTTTCGGTGTCAATTAGAAACATTCTTCCAGGTTGGAGTCTTCCTTTTTCGATAATTTTTTCAGGTGGTATTTCAAGTACTCCCACTTCGCTTGCCATAACAACCAAATCATCGCTGGTTACCCAGTATCTACTTGGACGCAAGCCGTTTCGATCTAAAACTGCACCCATCAGTGTTCCGTCTGTGAATGCTATGGAGGCTGGACCATCCCACGGCTCCATCAAAGTCGAATAATACTGGTAAAAGGCACGTCTTTCCGGAGACATGTTTTGATGATTTTCCCATGGTTCCGGAATCATCATAAGAACCGCTTCTGGTAATGAGTATCCACCCATTACTAGCAGTTCTAAAACTTCGTCGAAGCTTGCCGTGTCGCTTGCCCCAGGGGTGCAAATTGGAAAGAGACGCTCCAGTTCGCCTGAAATTAAACCTGTTTTAAGAAGAGATTCTCTAGATCTCATCCAATTCCGGTTGCCCTGAACGGTATTTATTTCTCCATTGTGAGCGACGAACCTGTAGGGGTGAGCTAATGGCCACGACGGGAAGGTATTGGTAGAAAATCTAGAGTGAACCAACACCATCGCACTTTCAGTTCGTTCGTCATTGAGGTCAACAAAAAAATTACCCAACTGAGGAGTTGTAAGCATTCCTTTATAAACAATTGTCCTGGAGGAAAGCGAAGGAAAGTAGACTTCCATTTGGTCACTAGTTGAAGACCCCATACCGGAAGACGTTTCGTAACCTTCCTGTTCTGAATAGATTTCTCGTTCAGCGCGTTTTCTAAATGGGAAGACTTTTCGATCTAAATCCAATCCAGATAAGGCAGTATTCCCTTTGCACCTAATAAAGATTTGTTTCATGAGTGGCATTGCCTCTTTGGCAGATTTCCCAATATCGAATGGATCGATGGGAAGTTCACGCCACCCGATTATTTCTAAGTCTTCCTCTTCAGCAAGTTTTTCTAACTGTTTTATCGCATTGTCAGTTTTATTTAGATCACTAGAAAAGAAAGCTATACCTGTCGCATAATGATTTTTTGGCGGTAAATCGAAAGCGACGACATCTCTATAAAGCTTGTCGGGAATTTGCATCAATATTCCTGCTCCATCGCCAGTATTTTTCTCAGCGCCTATTGCACCTCGATGCTGAAGAGTACACAGAGCGCCAATACCCATCTGTACGATTTCATGGCTTGCTTCTCCACGTAAATTACAGACAAAGTTTACTCCACAAGAGTCATGTTCGAATCTGGGATCGTAGAGACCCTGTGCGGATTGCATTCCGCCGTCTCGCGAATTTTTCCCATTTTTAACGCTCATAACTAGTCCATTTAGTAAATAAATGAATTCCCGGAGCGTCGTTGATCTGGGTAAATTCAACTGATAACGATTTTAGTGTTTAAAAAGAGTTAAAAAGCATCTCTTATTCATTTTTTCGATTTTATTGCATTAACGGAAGTCCTGTATGGGATAACGAACATCAGCAACATTGGGAATATTTCTAGTCTGCCTATAAGCATGAAGAATAAAAGTACCACTCTTCCAGGTGCTGAGAATCCGTCAACAAACGAAGACGTTGGGCCAATTTCTCCTAACCCCGGCCCCATATTTCCTAACGCACTAAAGCTTCCACTCAGAGATGTGACTAAATCAGTTCCCAAGACGGTCAATATGAAAGTTCCACTTACCACGAGAATTCCATATATAACGACAAATCCCGCAACTCGTTCAACTAAAGAATCGGGAATAGTTTTATTTCCCATGCGTGCTCTAATAAGTGCACTTGGTCTTCTTATAGACCTCAATATGCGGTACGCGTGAGCAATGCCGATTCGGAATCGCATGATTTTAACTCCGCCAGAAGTAGACCCGGTACAGCCGCCAATCACAATAAAGAAAAGTAGGAGTAACTGTGTCGACCCGGGCCAAGAAGCAAAATCACCCGATTCTCCTCTGCCCAGAGCATTTCCATAGCCACCACTTGTCGCTAAAGTCACGACGTTAAATGAAGCGTTTCTCAGTGCAGTCCCAAATGAGAAACCCTCCAGATTTAAAAGCAGTGTAATAATTAGAACACCGACAGCTATAAGTCCCATAAATGACTTGAATTCTGAGTCAGAAGCATAGTTAAATCGTTTCTTTTCTATAGAACGGGCATGAAGGGTGAAGTTAATCGCAGCTAATAAAAATCCGAGCATTACAACCATTTCGATTTTTATGCTGTTCCAATGTCCGAGTGAGGAGTCTTTTGTTGAAAAACCTCCTGTTGAGGCTGTAGTGAGAGCGTGAGACACTGCATCAAAAGGACCCATTCCAAAAAGAAATAATGCTAGAGCAATAAATACAGTTAGAGAAAGATACACATACCAAAACTTTTTTGCTGTTTCTACAACTCTTGGCGCTATTCGCTCTACACCCGCTCCAGGAGCTTCAGCATCAATGAGGCCTAAGCCACTTGCACGAAGTGATGGCAGAACCGAAACCACGAGAATAACAATTCCCATTCCACCCATCCACTGTGTTAGCTGTCGATAAAAAAGTATGCCCGATCCTTGCATTTCGATTGGATTATGAGCGCCGAACACAGTTGATCCGCTTGCTGTAAAGCCAGAAACAGATTCAAAAAGTGAATCAACGAATACTTCAGGAATCCCAATTCCAGTTCGACTGAAAGTCCCAGCAAGTAAGTACGGGATGGTTCCAAAGAGCGAAACTATAAGCCATGTAGTCCCAACCGCAGTAAAAATAGATGCCTGATCTGTTTTGCCTAATTTCGTGGAAGTGAAAAGTAGTAAACCTGCAAATCCTACGATTACCGTTGCTAGTAGAAGAGATACAGAATCTACACGCTGGTTGAAAAGAGAAACAAGGGTACTGACAGCTACTCCTGCCGCAACGAAAAGCAAAGCAATGCCAGCCATATGCATGCTCGTACTTCTGATTGTCTGATTGTGCCTAGTCATTACTTATTACTTCTTATTGCTTGCAGTATTCTTCTCCGTGGTCTCAGAAAATTTCTTGACTCTGACAGCAAGTAGCCCAAACTGATAAAAACCGGCAGTAAATAAAGCCGGCCCGCTACCATTGCTGGCACTAACGCAAGTCGCTCACCCGAAGAAAATGAGGAAACTGCGATCACAAGTCCGTCAGGATTTCTTATCGGACCTGCAGTTGTAATTGCAGCTACTGCAGAGGAGAACGCATCATAAAGATCCATACCTGAAATTGTCAAAACCATTGCTGTAATGAAAATTGTTGACGTGAACAGGAATTGGAATACAACAACTTGTCTAACTCTTTCTTCTCTTACGTTCTCCCCCGCTGCTCGTATTTTGACAACTGCGCGCGGGTGTAGTTGACGAATCATTTCACGTCGCAAAAGGGCAAAAAGTATGCGTAATCTGTGCACTTGGAAGCCAGCGCCATTGGATAATGACATCGGTCCAATAGTCACAAGCAAAAGAATAAAAAATGCTGCCGCTATAGGCCAACTCTCAAATGGAGATATATGAAATCCAGTCGTTGAAATTGAAGAGATAGCAAAAAATAACGATTTACCCAGTGAAGAAGCAGTCCCTTCATCAGCCCAAAAAAAGATCAAAAAGGTAGCTCCTAGGATTAGTGATAGGTAAATGTGAAATTCACTTGAACGAAGCATGAAACCCACTTTTCTGCTTGCAAGCCTCCAGATAATTACAACACTCGTACCTGTAATAATCATTCCTAAACTTAGAAGTAACTGCACAGAAGAATTTTCAAAATAATTGGTATTCCTTGAGAAGCCTCCTGTAGATATTGCGCTCATTGCAAGTAGAAGCGAATGAAAGAAATCTAGTTCAGTTATTAGCAATATGAGGGTAAGAAGTGTTAGTGATGCGAGATAGATGACGGTGATACTTTTTACTGCATTTTTCCTGTCAGGAAAAACATCTTGCGTTGCAGCCCTTCCAGGCATTCTCAGTCCAAAGTTGTCGTCAGAAATAGGCACAACCAGCACAGCAGTCACAAGCGCGGCAAAACTGCCTAGAAGTTGTGATGAAGTTCGGTAAAAAATCACTCCTCTTCCTGAATTCGTAAAATCAAGAGTTGTTAATGAGGTAGTTGTAAACGCAGCAGCAGATTCAAAGAATACATCAGCAAAATTTTCTCCTTCAACTAACAACAAGTACAAAAAAGAAGAACATAAAATGCAAAACAAAAAACCCGAAAAAACAGACAAGAAGATCTCAGATCGAGCTAATTTCTTTTCCGAAACGTATCTCGTCAAGTAAGAACAAATTAAGGTTATTAAAGTTCCAAAAATTAGAAAGACTGCTGTGTCAGTACCGGAGTCAGTGAGATCAATCAGCCCGGAAAGAACTGCCAAAAAACCAGCTGCCGAAAAACCAATAAGTATCCCTCTTGATACAGCTATTTGAATGGAAGAGTTTATATAAGTGATGCTTTGTGAATCACTTCGTTTAGAGAACAGAGAAAAAATCACACGAATAGAGTTGTCAATTTCTCGACAGATTCAGGTTTAGCTATTGCGATTACGTGGTCTTTAGCTCTAAAAGTGCTATGTCCTCTCCCGATCTGAGCTTTACCATCGCGAACAATTGCACCAATTAAAGCACCCTTGGTGAATTGCATCTCCTCTATGGATTTACCTACACAGGGGCTTTCATCAGAAACAGCAAACTCCAAAATTTCAACGTCTCCATGGAGAAAGGTTTCTACTGCAGCGACACTACCGACGTCACCTCTAACAAATCGTAAAACGCTGTTGGCAGTTGCAGTTCGCGGACTAAGGGCTGTGTCTACTTGATTTGTTTCCAGAAGATCTAACAATTTAAGCCTGTGAACAACTGCTATAGTTTCGATACTCTCTTCGCTGTTATTGGTTTTTTTGGATTGAGCAGAGACAGACTTTGCGTATAAACAAGCCAGCACGTTTGCATCGTCTTCACCTGTAAGTGCTATAACGAGATCTTGGCGAGCCACATCTGCTTCTTCAAGCATTTCCACATCAGTCACATCGCCCTCATAGATTAAAGCTTTAGCCAGATTCTCACTTAGTTCAAGCGCTCTTTCATGTTTTTTCTCAATGATTGCTACATCGACACCTCTGTATAAGAGTGATTCAGCAATCATCTCAGCCGTTCTACCGCCGCCAAGTAGTAGAGCTCTTCGAGGAACATCTTTTGCTATCCCTAATCGGCTAGTCACATCATGAAGGGCTCGATTTTTACATATTACTCTAAGTAAATCCCCTTCTTTTAGAATCTCATCATGGCGCGGAACAATAGTTACCTCTTCAGAATCATCGGTTTCAGCTTTTCTTGTAATTGTGCCAACAATAAAGTCCCAATCTGGGTCAAGTTCTCTTCCAAGTGCTTGTAATGAAACCCCTACTAGCGGAGCGTGTGCAGGTAATCGTGCTCCAATTATTACCACTTCGTCATCAGCCATTCTTGCAAGATCCATAGCACCTGGATATTCCATTAGCCTCAAAACAGAATCAGCAACTTCTTGATCCGGGTCTATTACTAAATGGTCGTCAAACTTTTCAAACAAAGCTTCGACTTCTTTACTTCGCAGTTTTTTAGATTCAACCCTCACGATAGTTTTACTTACTCCAGCTTGACGAGCAAGTAAGGCACAGAAAAGATTTATTTCATCTTTATTTGTTGCCGCTACGAGAAGATCTGTTTCTGAGATACCAGCCTTATCTAATAGAGCTGAATCTGTTCCACTCCCATTGATGACAAGGACATCCAATTCACCATCAATTTCTCTGAATCTTTCCGGGTTTAACTCGATTAGTGCAATATCATGCTCTTGCCGACTGAGGCGGTCAGCTATGTAGGTTCCAACTTCTCCAGCTCCAACAACAATTATTCTCATCGTTCAATACTCTCCCATGGGAACCCGAAAATGTGACATTTTGCAGAAAAATAGTTGACTTTCGGTAATCAAAATATCTAATGGAACATCTAAGCAATTTGACTCTAATTCTTCAACAATTTGAAAATCATATGCTAGGCCAACCAATACCGGTCGCTTAAAAATTCTATCTTCAGCAAAAGTTTTGTCGTAGTATCCGGCACCATGCCCCAGACGATTACCTGAAGAATCCGCCGCTACTAATGGGACAAGCACTAAATCAAGTTCTGAAATGTCAATTTCAACTCCAGTTTTAGGCTCAGGGATTCCAAACTTTCCCTTCTTCAACTCCCCTTCTGGTTTCACAAATTTTAACAATCCGTCTTCTTGTGCCACTGGAAGAGAAAATATTTTACTATCGTTCGACTCAAGAAAAGAAGGTTTGACCTCACCGTTACAACCCACGTAAGAAGCAACTCGTTCCGCACTCTTAAAAGAATCAAGATCCTTGACTACTTCGCATATTTGCTTTGAGGCCTTGTTTACCATCGTAGAAGTCAAAGATTTTCTAATTTCTAGCATTTTTTGACGAAGATCCCGTCTTTCCATACTTTAAGCGTCGCCGATCTTTGATCTTTGTGATACTTATTTGAAGATTTACTAAGTTAAATATCAGACCGAGGTTGGAAGCCAGCATCACACTTAATACCGTCGTTTTGGCTATTATTAGCCATACTGTTCAACCGTTTTGGTTGTCCAGACATAGTCATCAAATAAAACCAATGAGGAGATAACCCCTTGGAAGCCATACCATATCTAGCACTTTCATCTGCCCTACTAGCTTTACTTCTAGCTGGCTATTTTTACACAAATGTGAAAGCAGCTTCACCCGGCAATGACCGCATGATTTTTCTAATGAACGAGATCGAGAAAGGTGCACGGGCTTTCTTACGTCAAGAATATTCCTGGGTATCAGTTTTCGTAGCTGTAATGGCAATTCTGATAGGGGTGCTTATTGCACCAGTGGCCTCTCTCACTTACATTATTGGTGCGGTTTTATCAGCCACAGCTGGATACGCAGGAATGACCGTGGCCACTATGGCTAACGCCCGAACCGCTCATGCCGCACAAGAGGGTCCCGGTAAAGCTCTCCCAATAGCTTTTCGCGGTGGTGCCGTAATGGGATTTTCTGTAGCAGGTCTCGCGCTCGGTGGTTTAGCACTTGTATACATTCTTTTCGTTTTAGTGGCTGAAGTTAATGATGCGTTTGAAGTAGTGACCGCTTATGGGCTTGGCGCTTCATCAATTGCCCTCTTTTCACGTGTCGGAGGGGGCATCTACACTAAAGCGGCTGATGTCGGAGCGGACTTAGTAGGAAAAGTCGAAGCAGGAATTCCAGAAGATGATCCGAGAAACCCCGCTACGATCGCAGACAACGTAGGAGATAACGTTGGAGATGTAGCTGGAATGGGAGCTGATCTTTTCGAAAGTTACGCAGGTTCAATTATTGCACCTATATCATTAGTTGCTTTTGCTTTGGGACTGACAGCAGAAGACGCATCAGCATCAACAAATATTTCTCTTCTACTATTTCCACTAGCAATCGCTTTCGCTGGAATGCTGACATCTATCCTTGGTTCTTTTCTTGTCCGAGGTGGTGAATCTACAGATAGCCGAGCTTTAAGCCGATCTCTTCATCTCGGAACTAATGTCGCGATGCTCTTAACTGTACTAGCAACCATCGGGATCGCTTATTGGATGTTTGGCGACAATGCAGATTTCGATAACCCAATTGGCCTAGCCATTGCGGTGGTCGGCGGTTTACTTGTTGGTTGGGCGTTAGGTAAAACAGCTGAATTTTATACATCCGATCACTTCTCACCAGTCAAAAAAATTGCAGACCAGGCTAAAACAGGACCCGCTACCACAATCCTTGGCGGAATTTCAGCTGGAATGATTTCAGTGGCTGCTTCTGTCGCTTTGCTAGGCGTTGGTATAGCAGTCGCATACTGGGGTGGCGAAATGGCCTTCGATTCCTACTACAACCTAGATGGAGGAATCTACGGAATCGCTGTTGCTGCAATAGGAATGTTAGCCACTCTCGGAGTTGTTGTTTCTGTTGATGCTTACGGACCAATAGCTGACAATGCTGGAGGGATCGCTGAAATGGCTGAATTAGGTCCCGAGGTTAGAGAAGTAACTGACGCCTTAGACTCACTCGGAAACACAACCGCAGCTGTAGCCAAAGGATTTGCTGTCGGCTCAGCTGCTCTAACAGCATTAGCCCTATTCAAGAGTTTTGAGTTTGCTGTAATTGAAGCTGGAGGCTCACTCTCGTTAGACATTGGCCAGGTCGAAGTATTTATTGGACTCTTCCTCGGTGCCATGCTGCCTTTCCTTTTTGCAGCTTTAACAATTGACGCTGTTGGACGCGCTGCACAAAAAATGATCGAAGAAGTGCGTAGACAGTTCCGTGAAATTCCAGGACTTCGAGAAGGCGCCGAGGGTGTTATACCTGATTCCGCAAGGTGTGTAGCGATTTCCACCTCAGCTTCCCTAAGAGAAATGATCGCTCCAGGAATTCTCGCAGTAGCTATTCCTTTAATTTTGGGTTTTGTCAGCATTGACTCGTTGGGTGGATTTTTAGCTGGAGCCTTAGTATCAGGGTTTTGCCTTGCTATATTTATGGCGAATGCAGGCGGAGCCTGGGACAACGCTAAAAAATATATTGAAAGCGGTCAACTTGGAGGAAAAGGATCAGAACCTCATAAAGCTGCTGTAGTAGGTGACACGGTTGGAGATCCCTTCAAAGACACATCAGGTCCCTCTATGAATATTCTGATAAAAGTAATGACTATAGTTTCCCTTGTATTTGCTTCAGCTTTTGTTGGTTAATCACTTCTAGCTTCAAATACAAGATTATAGAGTTTTGAATTCCGCCGGATAATCGACGGTAGTCGCCCATATACCCACACAACTATCGATAAAGCCGGTATGGATAAAAGTAGTCCTCCGAGTACGTCTCCAGGCCAATGGTGTAGACCGCTTATCCTTGTCCAAATATTAAGTAAAATTAGTAAAAGCATTGAATACTTGATTATTTTTCCAGCCTGTTTTGAAGAGTGCTTCTCTGACAAATAAGCAATCATCCCAAAAATCATTACTGCGTAAACAATATGACCGCTGGGATAGCCGCCTTCTCCATACCTGTAGCTCGATTCATAGAAAACAAAATTCTCATTTGGTCCAGATCTTTCAACAATGTCAGAGATTCTTGTTAACCCCGTCATACACCCTGCTAAAACAACTCCTATAGTTGCGTATCTTCCCCACTGCCAATAGACCAATAATGAGATTGCCATAAACAGCAAAGGGGCTCCGATGTCGGTAATTGGGGCATCAATAACATCACCTAAAACATCGATAAATGTTGGAGTATTTTCATACATCCATTTACTAACACCAATTTCCCCCCACAATATGCCTTTCTCTGAAACTACGATGGAAAATACTGTGGCGCTAAAAGCGGAAACTAAGGTCGCAAAGTATCCAATTTTAGATTTAATATTCGCGTTAAGTTTCATGAATTTTTATTACACTTCGGATTCCAATTGAATTTCTTAGATCGTCAATTCCTGAATTAATATTGTCTAAGGAATACGTTTGACTAATCATATTATTCAAGTCCAGCAAATCTCTTTGCCAGTACTCAACTAAAAGAGGTATGTCCTTCTGAGCATTACAAGATCCCAGCAATGAACCCAATAGACGTTTCTCGCTCATCATCAGATGCAAAGAAGAGGGAAATTTTAGTTCTTCGTCCGGAGGTGGAGCTCCAACGATTACCGTACTACCACCTGTCTTACTGACAGTTAGACCAAGTGCAATCAGTTCGGAGTTGCCGACAGCATCAAAGGCATAGTCAACTCCTTTTCCTAAAGTTAATTCCATAACAGCATTAATTAGATCATCATTATCTGGATCTATAACATTAGTTGCCCCTAATTTAAGAGCTTTAGATCTTCTTTCTTTTACGGGATCAGAAGCAATTATCTTTTCGGCTTTGGCAATACGTGCCCCTTGAACAACCGATAGCCCTACACCACCTAACCCCATGACAAGTACGGTTGACCCGGCAGTGACTTTTGCAGTATTTAGAACAGAACCAACACCTGTTTGCACACCACAGCCTATTAGGCAAACAGTTTCTAGAGGAATACCTTTTTCAACGCGAACGACATTTCTTTCTTCTAAAACTGTGTACTCCGCGAAACCACCAACACCCAATCCCTGATACACAGGAGACTCATTCCAACTGAATGGTGTGCTTCCATCCGGAAGCGTCCCAAACACAAATGATTGCCCTCTTTCGCAAAGTGTGTACCTATTAAGAATGCACATTTCACAATTACCGCACGGACCAATAGGAGTCATTAGCACATAGTCACCTTTGTTGACTGAAGTGACGCCATCGCCTATTTCTTCAACAATCCCAGCAGCTTCATGTCCTAAAATCATCGGAGTTAGATCCAATGAGTCCATAACACTTACATCCGAATGACAAATTCCGCAATACTCCGTTTTGATTAATACTTGACCTTCTTTAGGTCCAACTAGATCTACGTCATTTACAACAGATAATGGTTTTCCGATTTCTTCATGCAAGGCAGCTTTCATTTGATTATTTCCATCCTGAAGTGGCACCTCGCGTCATCCCAAAAGGGCCAGAGGGCCATCGAAAACAGTCAGTCATAAGCTGATCGACTTGATCGCGATCGGCAATACCCTCATTAACAACTGCAGCGGCTTCCTTAACCATCGCAAAATAAACACGATTTGTTACATAACCCCAATTGGAATCTGTATCTGAAATAACAACTGGATTTTTCCCAGCCGATTCAGCTAGAGAAACAACAGTGTCCACTGTTTCTTGCGAAGTTTCTCTCCCTCTCACGATCTCAGCTAGCTTCATAACCGGAGCAGGTGACGCCCAGTGCCATCCTATAAAACGGTCCGGTCTTTCAGTTGCTGCTGCCATTGCAGAAATTGGAAAGCCACTAGAATTAGAAGCAAAAATTGTTTCCACATGCGCTGACTTATCAAGTTCCTTCCAGAATGAAACTTTCAAGTCGAATCTTTCTGGAATCGCTTCAATTATTAAATCAGTATCGTTTAAAGCATCTACATCTGTTGTGAAATTAATTCTGCTCAAAGTGCTGCTCGCATCTTCCTCACTTATCATTCCCCGTTTAACAGCATTTTTGAGCCCAAAACGCCCAGAGTCAACATTTATTAAGGCCGCATTTATTACTTCACTATCTATGTCACGACATGTCACTTCACAGCCAGATAATGCCATAACCTGAGCAATTCCAGAACCCATTACACCCGCTCCGACTACACCGATCTTAAAGTTTTTGTCAGACATTAATATCCTTTAGTTTTTGGGTAACACAATCATCGGATCTTTTGCTTCGCCACCAGTCCGAACTTCAAAGTGAAGGTGATTGCCAGTCGAACGGCCTGTTGTTCCGCACTTTCCAATCAAATCGCCTGTAGCAACTTCCATCCCAGTGGAAACTAGAATTTCATTCAAGTGCGCATAAAGAGTCAAAACTGGTCCTTCATGTTCGAGTATCACCGTTTTACCGTAATA
>JUEM01000003.1 GCA_000817085.1 marine actinobacterium MedAcidi-G1
AGCAGATGGAAGCTTGTTTGAATTAGGTTCCAAATACTTCACTGACGCCTTTACAGTCACTTACGACGACATAGGCGACGGAGCTTACGCAGAGCCTGAACCAGTGGCTGAACCTGAACCTGTTGCAGGTTTTGATGGAACCACAATCAAAATAGGAGTCGTAAATGACTTCAGTGGACCTGCAGCTATTATTGGCCTCCCGTTACAGTCGGGTGTTGCAACTTATTATGAGTGGGTTAATGCTCAAGGTGGTATCGCTGGAAAATATCCTGTTGAACTTGTAGACGCTGATAGTACTTATAATCCCAGCGTTGCTGTTCAGGCATATAACGACATGAAAGATGAAATTGCGCTAATAGGTAATCTTTTTGGAACACCAGTTGTAACTGCACTTCTTGAATCATTAAATGAAGATGGTTTAATGGCAGTTCCTGCATCACTGGAGTCAGGATGGGTACGTGAATCTAATTTGATGCCATGGGGCGCCCCTTATCAAATCCAAGTAATAAATGGAATTGATTGGTGGTTGAACGAAGGCGGAGGTTCAACAGATCAGGTGTACTGCAGTTTGATCCAAGATGATCCGTATGGCGAAGCCGGTCAGGCCGGACTTGAATGGATCGCTCCAAAGGCAGGAATAACAATTACTGAAGTTGCAAGGTATGTGCCTGGAGACTCTGATTTCAGTGCACAGATCGGACAACTACAAGGATCAGGATGTGAAGTGGTATGGTTAACGGCGCTTCCTTCAGCAGTTGGAGGAATAGGTGGCGCTGCTGCTGGTGCAGGTTTTGCACCAACCTGGATAGGCCAATCCCCAGTATGGATTAATGCTTTTGCTGCTTCAGCTTTGGCTCCATATCTCGAAGCAAACCTCATTATTGTAGGTGAGGGAAGCACCTGGGGAGATACAAGTATGCCTGGTGCAGTCGCAATGATGGAAAGAATGGCGACCTATGCCCCAGATCAGGCACCTGATTATTACTTTGCAGCCGGATATGTAATGGGAATGGCAGGTGCAGGAATACTTGAACAAGCTGTTGCCAACGGTGACCTGTCACGTGAAGGAATACTTCAAGCATCAACTGAGGCAAGTATTGATTTTGAAGGTTTGTCAGGTGACTATCACTACGGACCGGTTGATGAAAGAAAACCTTCGATATCAAACACGATTTTCCGAGTGAATCCGGAAGTTCCAAACGGTGTTGAAGCTGTCGAGGTTGGATACGAGAGCTCATACGCTTCCGATTACGACTTCTAATCGAATTGATAGTGATTTAGGGCCCATGGGTTAAACCCATGGGCCCTAAACTTTTTGTTGGTTAACATAAGTCCAATGGAATCTAGAACTCTAGAAAATAGAGAAGCTTTAATACTTTCGGTTGAGAACCTTGAAGTTGTCTATAACGAAGTCATACTCGTTCTTCGTGGTATTTCCTTAAACGTTTCAGAAGGGGAAATTGTTGCTCTTTTAGGGGCAAATGGTGCCGGAAAAACGACTCTATTGCGATCAATAACTGGTTTACTTGACATTCATAGGGGTCGCATAACTAAAGGCTCTGTTACATTTCTAGGTCAAAAAACAAACAGAGATGATCCTTCAAAATTAGTCCGTGCAGGTCTATCACAGGTTATGGAAGGTAGAAGAATTTTTGCAGAGTTAACAGTCGAAGAAAATCTTCGCGCTGGGGCATACACAGTCACCTCACGTCAGAAAATCTCAGAAGCACATGATCGTGTTGTAAGCCTTTTTCCGGTATTGGCTTCGCGATCTGGTTCGACAGCAGGATACCTTTCAGGCGGAGAGCAACAAATGTTAGCCATTGGCAGAGCACTTATGACTTCACCCAAATTGCTAGTACTTGATGAACCGTCTCTGGGGCTTGCTCCACTACTCGTTCAACAGATAAGAGACATAATTGAAACAGTAAATAAACAAGGAACAAGTGTTTTGCTAGTGGAACAAAATGCGACAATGGCACTTTCAATTGCCAACAGAGGATACGTACTTGAAAACGGACGAATTGTACGTGAAGGGTTAAGCGATGAGTTATTGCAGGACGATGATATAAAAGAGTTTTATTTAGGCGTAGGAGAAGCTGGTCGGCGTTCTTTTAGAGACGTAAAAACATACCGCCGTAGAAAAAGGTGGAGTGCCTAGTGGACTCTTCGCCGATACTCGATGTAAGTGATGTGACACTTCGCTTTGGAGGCGTAACTGCCCTTGAAGAAGCAAGTTTCAGTGTTAAATCAGGGGAGCTTTTTGCAATAATAGGCCCGAATGGGGCTGGTAAAACATCAATTTTTAATTGTATAAACGGCGTGTATAAACCTCAGAATGGTTCAATTTTACTTGAAGGTGATGAACTGATAGGTGAGCGACCTGTCACTGTAGCTCAAAAAGGTGTGGGTAGAACTTTTCAAAACCTGGGTTTGTTCATGAATTTGAACTTGATAGACAACCTATTGCTTGGTCGACACCTCCAAATGAAGACAGGATTTTTATCGGGTGCTCTTTGGTGGGGTCGAGCCAAAAATGAAGAAATAAAAAATCGTCAAAAGATAGAAACAATTATTGACCTACTTGAACTTCAACCATACCGCTATCAACCAGTAGGCTTGCTGCCTTATGGAATCCAAAAGCGTGTTGAATTAGGAAGAGCGCTCTCTATGGAACCACGAATCCTTCTTCTAGACGAGCCAGTAGCAGGAATGAATCTGGAAGAAACTGAAGATATGGCACGGTATATCCTAGAAATTAACAATGAATTGGAAATTTCCATTTTGCTTGTTGAACATGACATGGCGATGGTTATGGATATAGCTGACTGTGTAATGGCGCTTGATTTCGGACAAACAATTGCGATCGGGTCTCCAAAAGAAGTACAAGGTGATGAGCGCGTAATAGCCGCCTATTTAGGAGAGGCACCATGAAATCTCAAATTCATGACGAAATTGATTTAGCAGAAAATGAACTAATCAACTTGCCAGCCAAACTTCTTGAACATTCACAGACACGTCCTAACGATGTGGCCATGCGACACAAAAGGCTAGGCATTTGGAAAGAATTTACATGGGAAGAGTATCTAAACAAAGTTGTATCTGTTTCTTTAGGGTTTTATGAACTAGGAGTTCGAGAAGGCGACAAAGTTGCAATTCATTCAGAAAACAGACCTGAATGGGTTTTTGCAGATTTAGCTGCCCAAACGCTTGGGTCCGTGTCAGTTGGAATATATCCAACGAGTCCTGCATCAGAAGTCGAGTATCTTTTGAGCCATTCCGAGGCCAGTGTTCTAGTTGTTGAAGACGAAGAGCAACTTGATAAAGCATTAGATGCATGGGATCGGTTAGAAAAATTACAGAAAATTGTTGTTATTGATCCACGTGGCGTAAAGGAGCTTAATGATCCAAGGATCATAACTTTTGAAGATTTACTTGATTTAGGCGATTTGGTTGTAGGGAAAAGTTTTGAGGAAATGACTAAAACGATCACATCTTCTGAAACTGCAATAATCGTTTACACATCAGGTACAACAGGTCCCCCAAAAGGAGCGATGATAACTCATGAGAATTTGAGATTCGCTGCAATTACGTGGGGTCTTGTTTATGAATACAGGAAAAATGATGAGGTTTTATCGTATCTTCCCTTATGCCATGTGGCTGAGCGTGTCATCTCCGTTGCTAATGCGGTCTATCACGGTTATGTGGTGAATTTTGGTGAAGATACCAATTCGTTTACGGAAGATCTTCGTGAAGTGCAACCGACGTTTTTTTTAGGGGTTCCCCGTGTATGGGAAAAAATGCTGGCTGCTGTTCAGATTCGATCAAATGATGCAACATGGTTGAAACGATCGTTGTTTAATTTTTGGATAAAGCAAGGCGGACTACTGTTACAAAGACGTTTGAAAAACAAAAGTACTTTTATTGATTCGATATGGTTTGGAATTGGCTGGTTGTTTGTTTTTCGGTCACTGAAAAAAAGACTAGGAATGATGAGAGTTCGTGAAGCCCTATCTGGTGCGGCACCGATAGCTCCCCAAGTGCTTGAATTTTTGATGTCAGTCGGTGTGCCTGTTCGTGAAGGATACGGAATGACTGAAAACACAGCTGTTGCAACCATTGTTCCGGCGGATGAATTGTATTTAGGTTCTGTTGGGAAAGCACTACCTCTCTCTGAAGTTCGAATAGCTGAAGATGGAGAAATACTTACTCGCTCAGACGGAACATTTAAAGGTTATTTTAAAAATCTAGAAGCAACTAAGGAAACGATTATCGATGGGTGGTTGCATACGGGAGATGTAGGTCGTATAGATGAATTTGGGCATCTTTGGATTACAGATCGTAAAAAAGACATAATTATCACAGCAGGTGGAAAGAATCTTTCACCATCTGAAATAGAAAATCGTATAAAAATTTCTCCCTACGTAAGAGAAGCTATGGTTATCGGAGATAAGCGTAAATATCTAACGGCGCTGATTGGAATCGAAAGTGACACGGTAGGCGATTGGGCTACACGTAAAGGAATTCCATACACCACTTATGAAGATCTTTCATCAAAAGATGAAGTGAACGAATTAGTTTCCATGATTATAAATGATGCAAACAAAGATTTTGCTCAGGTGGAAACAGTTAAGTATTTTAAATTAATACCACTAGAACTTGACCACGAAGACGGTCAACTTACAGCTACACAAAAAGTAAAGAGAGCAGCTATTACCGAACAGTTTGCCGAATTGATCGAGAGTATGTATTAATGGATCAACTTTTACAGGGCATATTCGATGGAGTAGCTCTAGGGGCCAGATATTCCTTAATAGTTCTCGGTTTTGTGGTCATCTATCGGGCAACTGGAATAATTAATTTCGCTCAAGGAGGATTTCTTCTGATAGGTGCATTTTTGACCTATAACTTCAGCCAAACCTGGGGATGGAATTTTTATCTTTCTTTGCTTCTCTCAATGATCGCCACCGCAATAATTGCAATTCTCATTCAGTTATTACTTTTACACCGTTCATTAAAAGAAATATCTGGTGGTGTCTTTTGTTTAATTTCTTGGTCGGTATTTTTCTATAACGGCAACAGTCACTTAACTTCTTTGATACTTGGAATTTTCGTTGGAGCAAGTGTTTATTTCTTAGTCAAAAAATTTGAAAACCGTTTCGGAGTAAGTCAATCAAATGAGTTGCCAATCTTTGGGTCAATTATCGTCACCATTGGCATACTTTTTGTAATTAAACAAGTGGTTCCATCCATTTGGGGTTTTGCTGAAAAAAATATGGGAGATCCATGGGGTTTTAAGATAGTCAAAGTAGGTGATTTAGTTTTCACACACGCAAAGCTTTGGACAATTGCTTTAACCGCAATTGCACTTTCAGGTTTTTTCTTAGTTAATCGGTTCACAAAAATTGGCATAGCAATGAGAGCTGCCCATTTCGATCACGAAGCAGCTTTCGCTCAAGGTATTTCTTTGAAGGTTGTCTTTGCTACCGCTTTTGGAATCGCTGGTGCAGTGGCTGCTTTAGCCGGAACTGCAACTGGTGTGGGAATAGCACAGTTAACACCCAATATGGATCTAATAGTATTTCTTGCTTTTCCAGCAATGATACTGGGAGGTTTTGATTCCCCAGGAGGCGCCGTAATAGGAGGAATCATCGTTGGAATTATTCAAAACCTGACAAAGGTATATCAGCCTGAATGGGATTTGGACTGGTTAGGAGTCGGATTCGACAGAGTAATGGTCTTTATCGTGATGCTTATAATTTTAATGATCCGACCGTATGGACTTTTCGGCACTAAAGAAGTACACAGAGTGTGAGTTTAAATGGCTAATCCTTCAAAAGAACTAAAAGTTCGCTATCAGCAAGACCTAATGATTTGGCGAACCCCTTTATTAAGAGCTGGTTTATTAACTCTGTTATTTCTTTACGTTTTGAGCCCGATAATTTGGGAGAGTTTTATAGTAACTAAATTTCTTGACGATATAGGTCTAACTATGACAACGCTTAATTATGCTGGCGTGTTTGCTGTTGGAGCAATTGGTTTAAATTTGCTGACCGGATACACGGGACAAGTTTCATTAGGTCATTCAGTTTTTGTTGGCGCCGGAGCATATTTCACTGCATATGCGGGATCAACATGGGAGTTACCTTTTATAGTCTGGTTGCCCGGGTCACTTTTAGTCGGTTTTCTAATTGGTTTTATAGTTGGACCTCTAGCGCTAAGACTCCGCGGAAACTATTTGGTGGTTGTGACCTTAGGTTTAGTTTTCTTAGGAGACCACATTTTCAGAAATTGGAAATCAGTTACTGGTGGAAGTACAGGGGTTTCGGTTACAGGAGCTTCATTAAAAGTTGGCCCTATTGATTTTAGAAACTTTGAAGTTTTTGGTCATGAATTTGAAAAATCTCAATCATTTTTCTGGCTCATTTGGGGTTTCGTCGGACTTACTGCACTACTTGTTAAAAATATAGTGAGAACAAGACCAGGAAGAGCATTACAGGCAGTAAGGGATCGTGATATCGCAGCTGAAATAATTGGAGTAGATCTTTTGCATTACAAGACAATGGCATTTGCAATTTCTAGTTCAATCGCTGCTCTTGCCGGAGCACTTTTCGGGGTGCTGCAGTCATTTATAAGCCCCATAGATTTCGGCTTGTTAGTAGCAATTCAATATATAGCAATAATTATTTTGGGAGGAATGGGAACTATTCACGGATCGATAATAGGCGCCCTTGTTGTAGGGAGTCTCCCCAGACTCGTTGAAAATATTTCTAGAGATTATGACCTTCCGGGCGTTAGCGGAGACCAAGGAGGAATTGGAGGCATGCTATCCATCTCTTCTTTAAATCATATTATTTATGGCATGCTTATCGCTGCATTTTTGCTGCTTGAACCTCGAGGAATCGCAGGAATATGGATACGTATAAAAACTTATTTTAAAACCTGGCCTTTTTCTTACTAACAGAAATTTTCGTATGGTCATTCGAATTCAACGCGTGAGAGAATTTACATAAACATAGATTTTATTTAGAAGGGAGAGTTATGAGTAGTATTCGATACGGAGCTCGATCACAAGAAGCAATCCGTAACAGAGAGCTCGAGGCAACAGGTCGAGAGACATGGTCAGATTCTTTAGAAGCCGTTTATGAAACTGATCCTGATGTCATTGCTGCTGTACTGCCACCACCTTTAGAACCAGGACCAGAGCCACTAGTAAGGCTAAATATTTCAACAGTAACCATGCCTGGCAATCTGGTATTTGGGGCTGGATGGTTTGGAGTTCAAGCTTGTCATGGGGAAGTTTTAGGTGAGTACCCATTGTTAATGCCGATGACCACTGAACAAGCAACTGTTGGAGGTCGTGAGACATTTGGAGAACCCAAAAAGATTGCTGAGATTCAAGCAAAAAGAGAAGGTAATGATATTCACAGCACCATAAAGCGTTTAGGTTTTACAGTCGCAGAGATAAAAGGCAAGATCACAGGCGAAAGAGATCTGATATCAAATGAAAGAATCGATTTTTATTTCAAATTATTTCCATCACCTGAAGGACCAACAAAACTTGATGGAGACCCTTTTATAGTCCATTCAAAAAAATCTTCACGTGAACGAAAAGCAGAAGTTGTAGAAGGTGAAGTTATTTTGGGTAATTCACCATTAGACCCAGTATCAGATTTACCAATAAGAAAGTTGCGTTCTATTACTCTTTCTCAGCGTGCAACAGTGGTCAATGCTCGTACTGTAGGGACTGTCCCAGCCGAAAATTTGATACCTTTTGTTCACCAACGTTACGACGATCTTTCGGTTCTAGGAGTAAAAGATACTGATGACTAAGGAGGCTAAATGTCCATCGAAGTGAGTACAGGTGAAGATCCATACTTAATTGTTTCTTCTGATACGCATGCTGGGCTCCAGTGTGAGAATTATCGTCCCTATCTTGAGTCCTCTCTACATGATGAGTTCGACAAATATGTAGAAGAAAGACATGAACATCGACGAATCACTGAAGAAGTTAACGCTGATTTTCTGGAGAAATGGGAAGGGGAAAACAAGGAAGGTCTTAAAGGAGCGTATGACTCCTCAGTTAGAAATGGTGTTATGGACGCCGACGGCATTTCAGGAGAAATAATTTTTGCTGATGGCGATGCTGTTACAGGACAAGAATCACCACCATTTGGTGCTGGTTTAGCTGCAGGTCAGATTACTGATCCAAAACTCGCTTTTGGAGGAGCTAGAGCGCATAACCGTTGGTTAGAAGAATTTTGTGGGGACGATCCTGTTAGACGTGCTGGGATCGCTTTAGTGCCAATAACCCATGACGTAGATGAAGCTGTAAAAGAAATCGAGTCACTCGCTGAAAAGCCAGGTATTTATGGTGTGATGGTCCCAACTATGTGGCATGGTTTTCCTCCTTATGGGTCTGATCATTATGACAAGGTATGGGCAGCGTGCAGTGAAACTGGTCTTGTGGTTCACACTCATTCTGGTGAAGCAGATTTTCCAAGTTATGGAGAAAATATAGCTATGTATATTAGCGAGGTGCCTTTTTGGACTCATAGAATCCTGTGGCAACTTTTGTTTTCAGGCAAGTTTGATCGTTTTCCTGGATTGAAATATGCAGTAGTTGAATGTGGTTCATTTTGGATCGGAGATATTTTATGGAAAGCCGACATTAATTTCGGCGGCACGAGCAAAATAAAAAAAATGGGTTCAAGAATGAAAGGATTAATATCGCGACTTCCTTCAGAATATTTTGGTTCGAATGTTTTCATAGGTGCTTCCACTATGTCGCGAGAGGAAATAAGACGTAGACACGTAAATGGAATCGATGCCTTGATGTGGGGCACCGACTATCCACATCCTGAAGGATCCTGGCCAAATACAGTTGAGCGACTTGAGAATGATTTCAGAGATGTCTCAATCGAAGATACTCGTCGTTTACTAGGAATGAATGCTGTTGAATGTTACGGACTTGACTTTGAAGGATTAAATGCTGTTGCAAATCGCGTTGGCCCAACTCCGGCAAAACTCAACCAAGATCCGGAATTAAGAACCTCTGAGAATGCACTACGTGAAGCCCGCTGGTGGCTTGATGAATACGGTTGTGAATTACAGTACTAAGGAATCTAATGGATGAACATCACGTAATAATTTCAGCGGATAGTCACTGTGGTGCAGATCTCCGTCAATATAAAGATTATTTGGAGACCAAATTTCATAATGAATTTGATGAGTGGGCAGATGTAATTGAAGCTGATCAAATCAAAATGGATGAACTATATGCAGGCTTAGAAAAATCACCGCGAAATGTTGGGATTGGCGGAGATCCCGAACTCGATGCGGATCGCAATTTTTCAAGTTCTCGTCGTCTAAAAGAGCAAGAAGACGATGGTGTCGTAGCTACGGTACTTTTTCCCAATACCACACCACCTTTTGCACCACCCGCAGCCAGTCCTTTTGAAGCTCCTCCTTATAGTGATGATTTTGAAAAAAGATGGGCTGGTTTAAGAGCCCATAACCGGTGGTTAGCAGATTTTGTTTCTGAAGCACCCGAAAGACGTGCGGGAGTGGCACAGATTTTTCTTGGAGACGTTGAAGGTTCAGTAGAAGAAATTAAATGGGCATTCGACCATGGTTTAAGAGGGGGAATTTTGGTTCCTGGAGCTCCTCCTGATTCACCGTTTGAACCCTTATATTCACCAAGCTATGAACCTATATGGTCCACCGCAGCAGATTTTGAAATGCCTTTGAACCATCATGCTGGAGGAGCAACGCCCGATTTCGGATCTTATTTCCCAGCTTCACTAGCTGTTTTTATGATTGAAGTTACGTGGTGGAGCCAAAGAGCCCTTTGGCATTTGATGTTTAGTGGAGTTTTTGAACGGCATCCAAATTTACAGTTCGTTAATACTGAAACTGGTACTGCATGGTTGCCTGACACATTAGAAAAACTTGATTCCTTTTACGAACGAATGAAATATGGAAAATATGGTTCGGAAACTATTTTTGGGGGGATGGCGGTTGAACAACTGTCATTAAAACCAAGTGATTATTGGCAAAGGCAGTGTCATATTGGTGCGAGTTTTCTGAGGCCAACCGAGGCTCATTTATGTAAAGAAATTGGTATCGAGAAAATTATGTGGGGATCAGATTACCCACACACGGAAGGTTCGTATCCATACACGCGTGATCACCTTCGTTTAACTTTTGCTGATTTTTCGACAGAAGAGGCAACACAGATTTTAACTGAGAACGCTGCTCGCTTGTACAAGTTTGATATTGATGCATTACGGCCATTAGCTCAAAAAGTTTGCCCGACAAAAGCAGAGGTAGCAACTCCAATAAATTATGCAGAAATAGCTGAAGATGCAAAAGGTTGTCCTGGTATGAATCCTCTTAATCAGGTGCAACAAGTATGACTTTAAAACCTCTAGAGCTTAAAAATGAAATAGCTGTTGTTACAGGTGGAGCGAACGGAATAGGAAAAGGAATTGTAAAAGCTCTTCTTGAACAAGAAATGAAAGTGGTTATAGCTGATATCGAACAGTCAGTGCTTGACGCGACAGTGGAGGAGTTTTCAAGTTTTGGTGAAGTGTCTGGTTTTGTGACTGATGTAAGCGACCCTAGTTCGGTTGAATCGTTAGCGGATCATGTTTTTTCAATTTTTGGTAATTGCACCTTATTGTTTAATAACGCAGGTGTTGGTTCGGGAGGTGGCGGCAAAGCATGGGAGCATGAACCAAATGATTGGAAATGGTGCTTTAGTGTAAATGTTTTCGGAATGTCGAACGGGGTGATGGCTTTTGTTCCTCGAATGCTTGAATCAGGTAAACCGGGGCATGTAATTAATACTTCTTCGGGCGATGGTGGTTTCGCTCCAGTTCCGATGGCTTCGATTTATGCATCAAGTAAAGCTGCTGTCAGTTGTTTTACTGAAGCTTTGCAGCATCAACTTGTTTTGGAAGACAAAGACATAGGAGCTTCCGTTTTTTACCCTTCAGGTGGTCTTATGGATACAGGCCTTTTTAATTCGCAGAGAAATCGCCCAGGCGAATTGGAACGAGTTAAAAATCCCGCCAAACGCAAACCAATGACTTTTGAAGAATTAAAAAATATGCTCGAAAAGTCAGGGCGTGAAATAAAAGTGGCAGATCTTGATGAGCTTGGCCGATTTGTAGTCGAGAGTGTTATCAGACGTCAATACATAATTGCTAAAGATCTGGAAGAAACTGTTCAACTACTTCACCGAAGAGCTGACGCAATAGAACGTTTTGAAGTCCCACCTCATCATGAAATGGGAATTTGATTTCTACTAAAAATTGGCGGAAGGTGTGGGATTTGAACCCACGGTGACCCGGAGGCCACAACGGCTTTCGAGGCCGCCCCATTCGTCCGCTCTGGCAACCTTCCACTTATGATGGTACTGCGGTTACAGATTCATCAAGTTTATTTACGATTAACGGCGAAGAAATCGCTCAAAAGTTCTGAACATTCTGATGATCTGACTTCCCCAATAATTTCTACTTGATGATTGAGGCGAGGGTCGACTCCAAAATTGTAGAGAGACCCCAAAGACCCAGCTTCCATATTCGGCGCTCCCCAAATAACTTTTTTTATACGCGATGCCCAAATTGCACCCGCGCACATAGGACAAGGTTCCAGCGTGACGACTAGAGTAGCTTTTTCAAGTCTCCAACTTTTCAACAGTTTTGCTGCATCTCGAATAGTTAGAATTTCTGCGTGTGCAGTTGGATCACTTGTCGTTTCTCTTTCGTTATGCCGACTTGCAACAATTTGACCATCAATTTCAATAACCGCACCTATAGGCACTTCCCCAGCATTTTTTGCGGATAGTGCTTCTTGAATAGCGAGTCCCATCAATTCATCATTTGTCATATGCGCACAATAACTCTTTTACGATTTTGTACCAAAGACTCTTTTAAGAAATTTTTTTTACGAACAAAAAGTCGGCGATAGTCTTTAGTAAGTTCATTTTGAATCTTGGAAGGTTGCGAGAGTGGACGATTCGGTCACCTTGGAAAGGTGATGTGGCCTCCGGGTCACCATGGGTTCGAATCCCATACCTTCCTCCAGTTTTAAAAATAAGTTTAGGTTTATATTATTTTTCGTGTGTATCTTTACCTCGTTTCTTACGCAGACACAGTCTCCTACTAGGCTTCGTTTCGATGGAATTTACATCTCTGTATCGCCGATATAGGCCTCGTTGTTTTGCGGACATGAAAGGCCAAGGTCACGTAGTTGCTGCTTTGCAAAATGCAATAAGGCAAAATCGTGTTTTCCATTCTTATCTATTAAGTGGACCCAGAGGAACAGGTAAAACAACAGCAGCTCGAATTCTTGCAAAAGCACTAAATTGTGAACATATTCAGGACGGCGAGCCTTGTTGCAAGTGTGATTCATGTTTATCTATTGATAAGGGGACATCTTTTGATTTGCACGAATTAGATGCAGCTTCGAACAACAAGGTGGATGATATTCGTGATTTGCTGTCAAAGGTGGCTTTGGGGACACCAGGTCGAACCAAGGTTTATCTATTAGACGAGGTTCACATGCTTACTTCTGGAGCAGAAAATGCATTGCTCAAAACATTAGAAGAACCACCCGATCACGTCGTCTTTGTTATGGCAACAACTGAACCGCATAAAGTCGTAGAAACGATCAGAAGCCGATCGCAACATTTAGAACTTAACCTGTTACCAACTGAACAGCTCCGAGAGTTGCTTGAAGGAATTTCACAAGATGCAGGTTTGGAAGTTGGTGATGAAGGTCTAAACCAAGCGATTCGCGAAGCTAAAGGGTCAGCACGCGATGCGCTTTCAGCACTTGACAAAATAGTTTCTGGCGGGTCGAGTGATCATGGAAGTTCCGTTGATGATTTATTAGAGGGAATAGCCACAAGGGACTCTAAAAAAATGCTTAAAGCAATTAATGAAGCGATTGCGACAGGTAAAGAACCAAGATTCATTGGAGAGAATTTATTGTCTTCTCTAAGAGAAGCTTTTTTATTTTCGATGGGAGTCCCCTTAGAAGGTTTAACTGAAGAGGAAAAAGAGAAAATAAATAATTTTTCTGGAAAAGTTTCACCCGCTTTGATTACGCGAGCATTAGAGATACTCGGACTCACGCTTGTTGATATGAGGAGATCACCAGACCCGCGTGTGGATCTTGAGGTTTCAATGGTCAAGATTGCATCTAATCAGCCCTCATCAGATTCTTCTCTTATTGAGCTATTAGAATCGAGAGTGACCCAATTAGAGGCAACAGTTAAAGATTTGCAGTTAACTAATAGCGCTGGGGACATGAAGGGTGATTCTCAGGTAATTCCTTCTCAGATTGAAGAATCAACAAAAAAAACTTTAGAAGTTAAATCATCACAAAATAATTCAGATTCTAAAGAAAATAGAGAAATTAAATCTTCAGAGAGCATTTCAAAAGTTGATGTTGAAAAAAAAGACTTTCCAACTAAACAACAGTTTCTCAATTCATGGGGAGAAGAGTTGTTGCCTAAACTTTCAAAGAAAGCAAGAGCTAGATTTTCAGCAGGTAAACCAGTTTCAGTTGATCAAAATGGCGTGACAATCGCCCTGCCGAATGAGCCGCATCTTAAACGTTGCAGCGAGTTGGTAGGCGAGGTGGAAGCAGCTATTAAAAATACATTTAGTATTTCAGTACCAGTTTTACTTTCAGTCGATGGTTCTTCAATATCTTCTATCCCATCAACAAACCCTGTAAAACCACCAAAACCTATAGATAATGATGAAGATTTAGATCCATCTGATTTCGTTGAAGCGGATCCTAATTCTGGTTCAGCTGTTGAAAGACTTTCTCAAGCTTTCCCCGGCGCAGAAATAGTTGAAGCAGAATAGGACTATTCAGAAATGATATTTTATGTACATTGATACTGTTGAAGATGTTATTGACGCTTTGGGCCGGTTGCCAGGTATAGGACCTAAGTCAGCTCAAAGAATCACTTTTCATTTGATGCGACTTCCAGTTGAGGATATAGAACGTTTAACAAGCTCCATTTCATTGATGAAAGAGAAGATTAGATTCTGTGAATCTTGTTTCAATATTTCTGAACAGGAACTATGTCCTATCTGTGAAGACAGTCAACGCAATAGTGAAATGCTATGTGTAGTTGAGGAGCCAAAAGATATCATCGCTTTAGAGAAAACTGCTGAATTCAAAGGTCGCTATCACGTTCTAGGTGGCTCTATAAGCCCTATTGACGGCATAGGGCCTGAACAGTTGAAAGTGGCGGAACTTCTTAGACGAATTGAACCTGAAAGAATTGAAGAGGTTATTGTCGCCATGAATCCAAATATTGAAGGTGAGGCGACAGCTATATATTTGGCTCGTTTGCTTGAACCGCTGGGTGTAAAAGTAACAAAAATAGCTAGTGGATTACCGGTTGGAGGAGATTTGGAATATGCAGACGAATTGACTTTAGGAAGAGCATTTCTAGGTCGACATTTAGTTAATGAAGAGTATAGAAATATGTAAAATGAACGCCTGCAACTGGGAAGTTAGCCAGCTGCAGGCGTTCTAAAGTTGGGTGGAGGGAGTTTCCCAACACTTTACGATTACATTACAAGATTTACAATAATATTACAAATTTGTTACAGAATGTTTTAAAAGGGTAAACACAAGCGAAAATTTTAACGGAGAAGCAAGTGATATTAAATCAAATTGACCATGTAGCAATAGCAGTACACGACTTAGAAGCAGCTATTGAATATTACAGGAGAGCTTTTGAAGCCGAGGTATGTCACCGTGAAAAAGTAGAAAAAGATGCTGTGGAAGAAGCTTTAATTAGAGTTGGGGAATCTTATATACAGCTAACTACTGGTACTAGTCCAGATTCACCAATTTCCATTTTTTTAGATAAAAGAGGAGAAGGAATTCATCATATTGGTTATCGAGTTGATGACTGTCAAAAGGCTCTAGATAGTCTCGTAACCGCAGGCGGACGGGCAATTGATGAAAAACCGAGACCTGGTTCACGGGGTACAACTGTTGCATTTGTTCATCCAAAAGGATCTTTTGGCACCCTTATTGAGTTGGTGCAAGAGAATCTTAAAGAATAGAAAAAGTCATGGAAATTCATCTAGTTGATGGCACTTATGAATTGTTTCGACATTATTTTGCGGTTCCCTCTCATAAGACTTCGGAAGGTATCGAAGTTGCTGCAACGCGGGGTGTGCTAGGAACCTTAGTTCGGTTGCTTGAAGACGGAGCCACCCATATTGGAGTCGCCACTGATCATGTAGTTGAGTCATTCAGAAATGATTTATTCGATGGCTACAAAACTGGGGAAGGAACTCCTCCGGAAATTATGTCTCAGTTTCCTTTAGTCGAAGCTTTGATTGAAGCAGCGGGATTTATTACATTTCCTATGATTGAATTTGAAGCAGATGACGCGCTTGCTTCAGCGGCTTGTATAGCTAAAGAAGATCCATTAGTGAATAAAATCCTAATATGTTCCCCTGATAAAGATTTGGCGCAATGTGTTACAGACGATGGGAGGGTTATTCAATTCGATCGTAGGCAGGAAATAATCTATGACTCATCTGGTGTAAAAGAAAAGTTTGGAGTGGGACCATCTTCCATTCCAGATTTTCTTGCATTAGTTGGAGATACAGCTGATGGAATACCTGGACTGCCGGGTTGGGGCGCAAAATCTTCATCTCTTTTGTTAGCCCGCTACGAAAAAATTGAAAAAATCCCTCTGGATCCAAATAAATGGGATATTCCAGTAAGAGGAGCTGCCAAACTTGCAGAAACACTCTCTCAAAATTTTGAAGAAGCACAATTGTATAAAGAGCTCACAATTCTTAGGGACAACGTGCCCGTGATGTCGAACGTTTCTGAACTCGAGTGGATCGCTCCTAAAGAACATTTTGCTGAATTATGCGATCGACTAGATTCTTCAAAATTGGCAGAAAGAATCAAAAAACTTTCAAGATAAAAATCGCTTTTTAGGAGTTTTTGAAATTTGAAATTATTCCTGGAATTGAATCGAAGCGGGAAACAATTGCTCTGTCTTCTGGTTTAATAAATCCGGAAGAAGTTATGTCATCAAGCAAATCTATAAAACTTAACCAGAAGCCGTTGTTATCTAAAAGCATGACACTCTTATACTTGTCATGAAGTTTTAACTTGGTCCAAGTTGCGGCTTCAAAAACTTCTTCAAGAGTTCCTAATCCACCTGGTAAAGCGCAAAAAGCGTCGGCTCTTTCATACATAGTTTTTTTTCGTTCATGCATTGATTCAACGATGACAAGTTCATCTAGAGAAGTGTGAGCCATTTCTGTTTCTAAAAGATTTTTAGGTACAACACCCATTACCCATCCATTATTTTTTAACACGGCATCTGCAATGGTGCCCATAACTCCGAATCCACCACCGCCGTAAACTAAACCAATTTTGTTAAGAGCAAGAGCTTCACCTAGATCTTCGACAAGTTCATGAACTGTTTTGTCTGTACCCATATAGGCGCCACAAAAAACTCCAAGCCATTTATCAGGATAAATTTTATTATTTTCAGGATTATTCATATCTCTACTAATACTTTTATTTGAATTGTTTAAAGTTGTCGGCTACTTGATGCTATATCCCACATGCCGGTTAACCTTTTTGCATGGTTGATTATTCTATGGCAGATCGTATTGACGATTTACGACGACGTAAAGATGAAGCGATAAATGCAGGCCCTGAAAGAGCTGTGGAACGACAGCATGAAAAAGGCAAGCTTTTGGCACGTGAAAGAATTGATTATCTTCTTGATCCTGGTTCTTTTCACGAACTCGACATGCTTGTACGACATCGGGCGCATGAAAGTGGAATTGAAGAGAGACCTTATACGGACGGGGTTATTACAGGTTGGGGAACAATTGATGGGCGAAAAGTTTTTCTTTTCGCCCAAGATTTCACTGTTTTTGGCGGAGCCCTTGGAGAAGTTTTCGCTGAAAAGATTCATAAAGTAATGGATTTATCTCTATCAGTAGGCGCACCATTGATCGGTTTAAATGATGGAGCAGGAGCTCGGATACAAGAAGGTGTAGTCGGTTTAGACGGTTACGGTGGAATTTTTTGGCGAAACGTTCAAGCTTCAGGTGTAGTGCCTCAAATTAGTGTGATTTTAGGACCTTGTGCTGGAGGGGCTGTTTACAGTCCCGCAATGACGGATTTTATTTTTATGGTCAGAGAAAAATCTCACATGTTTATAACAGGTCCTGATGTTGTCAAAACTGTTACAGGTGAAGAAGTTACTTTAGAAGAATTAGGCGGTGCTTCAAGTCATTCGACAAAATCAGGAGTGGCAACATTCGTTGGTGAAGATGAAAAACAAGTTCTCGATGAAGTCAAAACTTTGTTGTCATATCTACCGTCTAACAATCTTGCAGAACTACCTTCATTCGATACCAGTGACGATAGAGACCGACTTTGCCCTGAGTTGCATAACTTGTTACCAGAGAGTTCGAATCAGCCTTATGAAATGAGAGAAATAATACAAATAGTAGTAGACGATGGCGAGTTTCTCGAATATCACTCGTCGTGGGCTGAGAATATCGTTTGTGGATTTTCACGCTTAAACGGCAGAAGTGTTGGAATAGTAGGAAATCAACCGACCAGATTTGCTGGTGTGCTTGATATTCAAGCATCTGAGAAAGCAGCACGCTTTGTTCGCACTTGTGATGCCTTTAATATTCCACTTATAACGTTTGTTGATGTTCCTGGCTTTTTGCCAGGGGTCGACCAAGAATATGGAGGAATCATTAGACATGGAGCCAAGCTGCTTTATGCCTATTGTGAAGCTACCGTTCCCCGAATTCAGGTAATAACTCGAAAAGCATATGGTGGCGCCTACGTAGTAATGGATTCAAAATCAGTTGGATCAGATCTTTCACTTGCATGGCCAACTGCCGAACTCGCTGTCATGGGGCCGCAGGGAGCAGTTGAAATTATTTATCGTCGTGAATTACAAGAAGAAAAAAATCCCGATCTAAAACGAAATGAATTAGTCGAGGAGTATCTTGAACGTTTTGCCAATCCTTACGTTGCTGCAGAAAGAGGATTTGTAGATGATGTCATAGATCCAGCAGAAACACGTAAGCGATTAATTGATGGATTAGAAATGTTAGCTTCTAAAAGAGCCGAAACCCCAAGACGCAAACATGGGAATATCCCACTTTAGGAAAAGTATGAAAGTTTTTAATATTGAAGCAGAAGGTGCTTCTAAAGAAGAGTTGGAAGCTATCAAGATCGCCATTCAAGAAATAGAGTTTGATATTTTTCGCATTAATAACAATGAGAATCATCTAGATAATGAATCAAAAAAGTGGAAATTTTCTGGCAGATGGTGGTTAGACGGCAATAATGCTAATTACCAAAGTGGATCTTGGAAATAGAAATTTTTTTACTTTATTTCTATACTTACTGACCGGATAAGAAGTTGCCTCTCTGGGCCACCCCCGTATGGGGAAGTGTCATCTTTTTTATATAAGTCCATCATTTTTTTCAGAATTGACAATCCCTGTGTGTCAGTTTCACCAAACACTATATAACTACCTTGATTGTCAAGCAGGCTTACTTCCTCACCTGTAGAAAAGAAAAATTGAGCACCGGAACTATTAAGGCCAGACGAGCGAGCCATGATTAATTGGCCAGGTGAATACGTAAAAGGTCCTTTTACACCGCCATTACTTAAAGGTAAGAAAAGTCCCCCCTCATCTGAAATGGTATAACCAGGTCCTGGGTCGGACCAATCGTTGGTGTGAGGTGAACCACCTTGAATTATTCCGATAGATGGATCAAGACGAAAAAGAAGAGTGTTGTCGTAGTAACCATAGTTAGTCAGCACAACGAAATTATTTGTTGTATTGGGAGTCAGAGAAGTATCTAAAAGGACTCTGATTTCACCTTCTGTTGTATCGAAAACAGCAGTATGTGTTTTTTGTGGTTCTATGCAGCGAGGAGGACGTCTCACGAAGTCGATAGTTCGAGGAGAAGATTTGTCATTTTTTGGACAATTTGTAGGAAGTATGTTGCTGGAAAATTCGTTGTCATCATTTTGATTGGAACCTGAATTTGAGAAAACGAGAGCTACTCCACTTCCTAAGAGAACAAAAACTAAAAGAGCAGCAGTAATTCTTGTTTTGTTAGAGTGTTTTCCTGGATTCTCTATTGACCGCTTGGTTTTTTTAACCATATATAGATCATATTAATCTAAGTTGTTTTAGCAATATTTAATTTGCGCAAATCTGATGCCTTAGGCCCGCTAGCGTATGTGTCTATGGGACTACTTGTTCAAAAGTTTGGCGGAACTGCAGTAGGAGATCCTGAACGTATTCGAGCTGTTGCAGACCATGTAGCGCGTACTGTTAATAGCGGAAATCAGGTCGTAGTTGTTGTTTCTGCTATGGGTAAAGAAACCGACGAACTATTACGCTTGGCTAAAGATGTGTCCAGTAGAAGACCGGGGCGTGAGATGGACATGCTTATCACCGCAGGTGAGAGAAAAGCAATGTCTCTGTTATGTATGGCTCTTCATGATGTTGGAGTTGCAGCGGATTCGTTTACAGGAAGTCAGGCAGGTTTTTTAACTGATTCGAATCATCAAAATGCCAAAATTATTGAGGTGAAACCTGACCGTATAGAAATAGCTTTATCTGAAAACAGAGTTCCAGTCGTAGGAGGTTCTCAAGGAGTATCAGTTGATAATAATGTTACTTTTTTAGGAAGAGGAGGTTCCGACACGACTGCGGTAGCTCTAGCACACGCCGTAAAAGCTGATGCATGCGAATTGTACACAGATGTAACAGGTGTTTTTACGACTGATCCGCGTTTAGTTCCCACAGCGCGGCTCATGTCGAATGTATCTTTTGATGAACTTTTAGAAATGACAGCTACTGGTTGTCCAAAGCCAGCAATGCGTTCTGTTGAATATGCTCGAACTCATGGAGTTAAATTGCATATTCGTTCAGCGTTTACATGGCAAGAAGGAACATGGGTAGGAGAGGAGAAAGTAGAAATGGAACAAGCAATAGTCTCAGCGGTAACTCACGATACTTCTGAGACAAAAATGACAATTTCAGGAGTCCCAGATAAACCTGGTCTAGCAGCAGGTATTTTTCGCGCTCTTTCTGATGTTGATGTGAATGTTGACATGATTGTTCAAAACACTTCAGAGGATGGTTTTACTGATATATCTTTTACAGTTCCACACGGTGATCTAGAAGTTTCAATGTCAATCGCGGAGAACTTAATTGGAGATATTGGGGCATCTGGGGTTTCATCAGACACCGAAGTAGCGCGAGTTACTGTCATTGGAGCAGGTATGAGGTCAAATCCCGGTGTTGCGGCTTCTATGTTTGAAACTCTTGCTGAAAATGGAATTAATATCCAAATGATCTCAACTTCAGCAATTCGAATTAGTTGTATGGTTGCAGAAAATCAAATTAATGAAGCGGTTCAGGCACTCCATGAGACATTCGGATTAGCGGAATCTTGAATCTCATTTTTAGTATTTTTTTTATATCAAGAAAAATATTTTTCTGCCAAAGATGATGTTTCGAAAAGCTATCTTGAGCGTGTTGGTCATGGCTTTAGTAGGTTCTTGCAGTTCACAAGTATCCGTTGACAGAAATAGTAATCTTGAAACAGTTCAAGAAGCTGAAAGTCAAGGTAGTAAATCAAACGACCTTCTGCCGCAAAGAGATTTCTCTGCAGGTCCTAATATCTATGATCTTTCTGAATCTCAAATGAGTTGTTTAGTAGATCAACTACTCAATTTTTTTACTCCGGAACAGGTCAGTTCTATAACTAACGAAGGCCCAAATGTTGAACAAAAAGAGACTGCCCTTTCAGCTTTAGAGATATGTAATTTGCTAGTTACGGTTACAAATCTAGGTATTTTAGAAGGCATAAATCGGTCTTTTGGAAGTCCTTCGAATGATACTGATTGTGTTCTTTCAACCATTAGAGAAAAAGAGTTAGTTCCAATTTTTGAAATTCTATTTTCTGAAATTGATTCAACTGTAATGTCCAAAAAAATTGAGACAATTTTATTAGAAAGTCGGATATTGGATTTTTTGGTTACTTGCGTACTCGATGCACAGTTTGGAAATTACCAAAATAAAGATTTCCTATGCAGTGGCTTTTTTGATCGTATAGCAAAAATGATGGTTGCGATTATTCGTCAAGGCATTCAAGTCGAAGAAGGTCCAACAGTTAATCCTGATTTATTAATTGAATTGTTTTCGACATCTGATGAGATATATATTTGGCTTTCAAAAAATGTTGATATCGAAATTGCAGGTGATGCAGCAATAGTTCGTGATGCATCTATTTATGTTTCTAAAGTAATGATCGAATCTTTTAAAGATTTAGGATCTGATGCCAAACCAGAAGAAGTTTTAGAAGCCATGTTTGTTGCTGTTGTTAGATTAGATTCCGAATTGACTGAAGAAAGAAGCTTGATTGAGCAATCTCAAGAAAGATTAGAACAGTATTTAATTTCTGTTTGTGGTGATTCAGCGACTTATCTTTTTAGTTTGCTATCTGGAATAGGTCAAAAGATTTGAAATTATTAGTTAAATCAAAAAAACTTATTTCATATATTTTGGTAGTTGCATTGTTAACGGGCTGCGGGGCAACTCTTCGTAGTTCTGAAAAAGTTCAAAATGAACCATTAGACACTTTGATCAAACTAGAGAATAAAGAAAATCAAATTCTTTCTACAACTGAAGAAAATTCTTCATATACAAGTTTTGCTCCACTTCTTACTTACGAACCTTTAACTACTGAAATCCCGGAAGGTTTCTGTCTAGCTCTTGCAAAAAAATCTGCTCAACTAATGATTGAAATTGAAAAAGAGTTGTTCTCTGCAAATAGAAGTGAAGTAAAAATTTTACAGCAATTAATACTCAGATCTGAAGAATTAATTAGTTGGGTATCTGCACGTGTTCCGTTTGTAATAGCCAATGAAATCTTCGAACTTGTATCTTTTTATGAAGAATTGGCTGAAATTTTAAAGTCAGTTGATGCTCAAAACACCACTATGATTCGTATACAAGTTTTAATTTCTTCTTCTCTTCTCTCTCTAGATTCTGTTAGCCTCGATACTTTTCTAAGTGCTTCAAATCAGCTGGGTCGGTATGTCGATGATTCTTGCGGCCCCGGGTATCCATTACTCGCAACATTAGCCGGTTTAGTTTCTAATCAAAAGATGCAAAATGTAGAACACTCAGAGAATGTTATTAATTCTTTTCTAGATATTTGGCTTGCCGAAGAAGTAGAAAATATTGATACAAACTGATTTTTTAAAAATTTATTAAAAACGTTTAAAAATTTTGAACACCTATTTGAACACCCGTAGTCTGAATATATGAATATTGCTGTTGTTGGGGCCACGGGGCAAGTTGGCCAAGTTATGAGAGCCCTATTATGGGAACGTGAATTTCCTGTTGGTGACATTAGGTTTATGGCGTCTTCTCGTTCAGCTGGAAGCATTTTGAATTGGGGGAACCAAGAAATAATTGTTGAGGACTCAGCTAAAGCAGATTGGTCGAATGTTGATATTGCATTATTAAGTGCTGGTAAAACTGCCTCATTGGAAATCTCACCTTTAATAGCAGCTTCAGGGGCTACAGTAGTTGACAATTCATCAGGCTGGAGAATGGATCCAGAGGTTCCACTTGTAGTCAGTGAAGTAAATCCTGAAGCTCTTGATCAAATACCAAAAGGCATTGTTGCAAACCCTAACTGTACAACAATGGTCGCTATGCCTGTTTTATCGCCGTTGCATAAACGCGCAGGACTTTTGTCGCTCAGAATTTCAACCTATCAAGCAGTTTCTGGTGCAGGTTTAGCTGGTGTAGAAGAACTAGAAGGCCAGATTAATTCAGCTAGCGGTAAAGCCACACAACTTGCGTATGACGGTAAGGCCCATGAATTTCCTGAACCGAGTTCCTTTCCACAATCGATTGCTTTTAATGTTTTACCGCATGCAGGTTCTTTTGTTGATGACGGCAGAGGAGAAACTGACGAAGAACAGAAGTTACGGAACGAAACTCGAAAAATCTTAAATACTCCTAATTTATTAGTCTCACCTGTATGCGTTAGGGTTCCTGTATTTACAGGTCACTCTTTGGCAATAAATGCAGAATTTGAAAATCCTATTTCTGCTGAAGAAGCGACAGAGATACTTTCTGAAACATCTGGTGTTACTTTATGTGACGTCCCAACTCCAATTGATTGCACAGGCATTGATGAAACTCTTGTTGGACGTATACGACAAGATGAAACCGTAGAAAATGGTTTGGCTCTGTTTTTGTCTGGTGACAATCTTCGGAAAGGTGCCGCATTGAATGCGATTCAAATTGCTGAGGAATTATTAAAACGCTGATAAAAGAGAGAAAGGCCCAATTATGAAAGTCGGAATTACACTTCCAGCTCAGTTTCCATTCGGTAGTACAGAACAAATGCTTCCGATTTATGAGGAAATGGGAGCTGATTCTTACTGGGCCCCAGATCATTTACTAGGAGTATTTCACCCGGCTTTATGGTCAGAGACACCTCTCTCAGCATTGGCAGCTGATCCAGATGCTTTTTATGATCCATTTGTTTATGGAGCACGAATTTCAACTATGACTAACAAAACGTATGGAATTTCAGTAACTGATTCAACTCGTCGAAGGGCAGCAGATCTGGCTCGCACGGCACTTTCACTTAATGATTTAATACCTGGAGGATTTATTTTAGGAATGGGTTCAGGGGAAGCTGAAAGCCTTCTTCCTTTTGGGTACCCTTTCGATAAACCCGTAGGTATTTTTGAAGAGTGTCTTATTGAGTTGCGTTCTTTACTTGATGACGGTCATATGCCCGATAATAAGATTGGTCGAATGGGCTTACCTTTAGAAGCTGAAGGAAGGGGTAAACCAGCTGTCTGGATCGCAGGACACGGTCCAAGAATGTTACGTTTGACCGGCCAGTACGGTGATGGTTGGATCCCAGCATGGTGGCTGTCACCGAAGGAATACGAAGAAAAGCTTTCAATTATAACTGAGCATGCAAAGTCATTCGGAAGACCTGTTCCGGAAGCTTCTTATTTGGCCTTTATTTTGTTTTGTGAATCAATGGACAAGGCTGAAGAGATGTTTGAAAAAGAGCCATTAGGTAAACTTTTCGGTCTTTTTGCAATGGGTGAGATTTGGGAAGAGCATGGTCTTGAACATCCTTTAGGAAATGATTCAAAAGGTTTTATAGATGTGATCATTCATGATTTAAATGCAGATGACTTAAGAGATTTGGCACCAACAATTCCTTTTGAGATGGTAAAAAAAGTAGTTTTTGTAGGAAACTCAAATGAGTTAGGTGAACAATTTGAGGGATATGCAAAAGCCGGTTTAGAGCATTTGGTAGTTGGAAATCTGACCGGTGTTGTGGGCGGAATGGATGAGATAATGGCAAGGGGAATGGAATTACCTCAGCTTATGTCTGTACTTAAAGAACTTTAAATTTTATTTAGGGCGGATTTTCTACATAACGTTCCATCGCCGTTTCAAGAGACAAGTCAAGCTGATTGGCAATACTGGCTAACCAAGCTAAAACGTCAGCTAATTCATGGAGCTGATTTTCTCGTGATCCTTTTCTAACGGCCTGAGCTAGTTCTCCAACTTCTTCACATAACCATGCAACTGTTGAGGGGAGACCACGGTTTCTATCATCTTCTCCATATAGATTTTCCATCAAATTCTGTAATTGATTTAGGTCCATTTAAGAACCGTAATATGAGTAGGTAAAACTTTCAGGTATCCCCGTGTTGAGAGCTTTTTTGGTACACAATCTCATTTAATGATTTCAGACAGCGAAGCTAATAATCTTTTACTCGCACTAGATGCACTAGATGAATTGGAACAAGCGGCTCTAAAGATGGTGAGAGCTGAAATTGAATGTGGACCTGTTATAGATGGTCTGATGGCCGATCCGTTAACAGAAGGATCTCGTTTAGACCTTCTTTATGAAGTTGATACGTTAGTCACAGACTTATTGACTGCTATGGGAAGACGCAGAACCGTTGGGGCGTTACTTCAAGAAGCACCGGCAAGTTCTGCTCGTGATGCATTGACCGCGCATTTATCAGAACAAAATTAAATAATTAAGAAGGTTCAGGTAATTTTGCTAAATTTTCAATGACTTCTACATTGGTCAGATTTAGAAGAGCATTTGGATTTATTCTTATTTTCTGATTCCGACTTCCACCTCCCACGATTATCGAAGTTCTTTCCATTACTGCTTTATCTATCCAGATTGGAAGAGTCGTTGGAAGACCAAAAGGCGTCACTCCACCAACTATCATTCCGGTAATATTTTCAGTTTCTTCACCGCCAGCAAAAGAAGCTTTTTTTGTACCCAGCTTTTTACGGATTACCCCATTCACGTCAAGTTTATGAGTCGCTAATAATAGGCATAAAGTAAAAATTTTTGGATCAGATTTCCCAACGACCAAAATTGCGTTGGCTGAATCTTGGGGAGAAACTCCATAATTCTCACAAAAGCTAGCTGTATCAGCGAGTTCAGGATCGCAAGGCATAATTTCATAGTCAACTTTTAGGTGATTCAGTTCAGAGACTACTGCATCACTCGAATCAGATTTTTTATATTCGTTCATAGAAACTCCAAGGTATTACTAAAAATTTACTTATTTGATCTAATCCCATAAAAAACAGAAGCCAAAACTAAAAATCCACCGATAAAAGTAGTAACTTCAGGAACTTCATCAAACCACAACCACACCCAAAGAGAAGCAAAAATAGTTTCTACCGGAGTGAACATACTTACTTCTGCAGCTGAAGCATGTCTTGTAGCCGAAACCATGCACAATCGCGCAATCGGTCCAACAAACAAACCCATTCCCAAGGTACATAAAAGGGCACGTTTATCTAGTGCATCGAATTGAGCTGGAATAAAAGTAAAAAGCATAATAAAAATGGGTGCAATCAAAACAACGAGAGTTCTAGACATTTCTTTGAAATGTCTCCAAATAACAAGATTGGTGCTAAAAACTAAGATTGCTAGAAGAGCCATCAGGTCTCCACCCAGACCTCCGGTGGCTAAAGAACCTGAAACAATTATTAGGATTCCAAAGAATGTTCCACTGATAGCTCTCCAGATTCTCCCAGAAGTTTCTTCACCTATAGTAAATTTGGCGATTAAACCAGCAAAAATTGGAGCACCAGCCACAATAGTTACAACGTTTGCGACTGTAGTTCTGGTTACAGCTTGAATGAACGCAGTAGTTCCCACAGCCGCTAAAGCCGCAGAGACAAAGAGTGGCCACCTATAGTTATTGATTTCTGAAGCTATATTCTTACCAAGTGTTTTCCAGACAATTATGGACATCGAAGGAACAGAAAAAACGCCAACAAAAAAAGCGATAGTCCAACCATCTATTTCAGCAACTCGTGTAAACAAAGAATCCGTTGAAACAATAAACATTCCAAAGGCAGACAAAAATAAACCGAAAGGCCTACCTGAATGGGAGAACTGTTTTATTTTTCTCATCGGGGGACTTTATCTTGAAGCCCAATCAGGACACATGCTTTTGTATCTGAAAAGATTTACTAATAACAATGAAAAAGCCCAACATACTATTTATAACCATTGATCAGTTAAGAGCAGATTGTCTGGAAACGCGTTCAGAACGTGTTGTTAAAACACCCCACTTAGATGCATTGGCCACTCAGGGTGTTAGATTTGCGAATCATTTCACTCAGGCTTCGCCATGTGGTCCTAGTCGCGCAAGTTTATTAACAGGGACATATTTGCATACTCATCAGTCAGTTTTTAACGGGACACCACTCGACAATAAATTTACAAATATTGCTAGAGAGTTTCGTGCAGCTGACTACGACCCATTGTTGTTCGGATATACAGATACAACCATTGATCCACGAACGATAGATGAAGATGATCCACGTCTTTTAACCTACGAAGGGCACTTGCCGGGTTTTAATGTAGCTCTCCCACTTCCAGAAGATCGAGAAGCTTGGTACCAGTGGCTTTCTGAAAAAGGGCATGATATTTCCGATAGAAAAAAGTTTCTAAAAGGAACTGAGGAAACTGAAATTCCATTAGGACGAGGAAAAACATGGCCCCCTTCACCGTATAAGACGGACGAAACCGAGACCGCATTTGTTGTTGGTGAAGTTATTGATCGGTTGGAAAATTTGCATGAACCGTGGTTCTTGCACGTATCAATATTAAGACCACATCCGCCTTTCGTTGTACCTTCTCCTTACAACGATTTATATGATCCTGCCGACATGGATGAGCCCATTTCTCCTAGCGGGAGTGACCATTCATTTATCGATTCACTTTCGAACATTGATTTTTTTAAAGCCCCCTCGGAGCGTATTGACAGGCTTCAGTTGAAAGCAACTTATTATGGAATGGTCACTGAAGTAGATGATCAAATAGGTAGATTGGTTGAGTTTTTGGATCAAAAAGGACTGGGTGAAGACACGATTATTTTGGTTACCTCAGATCATGGCGAAATGTTGGGAGATCATGGTTTAGTTTCCAAGTTTGGTTTTCATGATCAAGCTTTTCATATCCCGATGATTATTAGATATCCAGCTTTAGATGGTCCCAAGGGTTTAGTAATTGAAGAATTCACAGAGAACGTTGATGTGATGCCTACTCTATTAGATCTAGCAGATATAACTATTCCTAAACAGTGTGAAGGTAATTCAGTCAGGACCTTTTTGGAGGGTGGAAAGCCTAATGAATGGCGAAAAACTGTGCATTGGGAATTTGACTTCAGAGTATTTGCTGAGAGAATTGGGCTTCCTTTAAATGAGTGTCGGTTAGTAGTTCACCGTGATAAACGTGGCAAACTTGTTCATTTTTTTGGTATGGAAGACATCTTTTTTGATTTAGAAACCGATGAGCATGAACAAAATCCATTATTTGAACATTCTTTGATGAAGGGTTTTTCTTCGGACTTGAATAGTTGGTTACCTAAAATTTCTGAAAGTCCTCTAGTCAATCTCTTAGCTACCGCTGAAGGAATGATCACTCTCAAAAATCCCAATTGATTTTTTTGGGAACTTTTTTGTTCATGAGAGTGGTCCTAGGATTGGTTAGTGCCAAGTAATTTGAGGTTAAAATTTTAAGGGGGAGAAGGCCAATGGTTTTTATTTTTCTGGATTTAAGTAATTGTCGGATTTAATAAAGGGCCCTTCTTGGGAAGTACTAGAAAATTTTGAGAGGTTCAATCAAGTAAACGACGTTTTCAATCGCGCTTTTTGGGACTCCGAAATTGCTACCGATGGTGCGCGTGAATTTTTTAGATCGCATCGTGAACCACTTAAAAAATGGCGTAATGCATCTGGATTTGAACAGAGAGATTACGCCATAAGGAATGCCGCCTGGCATGTTGCGGATGTATTTGCTGAGATGCGAGATGCAGATGATTTAAGAGACGGATTTCTTTCACCATTAAGCCAACTAAGACCAGGTCCAGAAGAATCTTTTGATTTAGGAAGTCCGGAGGAAGCTTCTAAAACTATTAAACAAGTGTCAAAACTTTTTGGTGCTGATTTAGTTGGTATTTGTGAATTTGATGAACGGTGGGTTTACACCCAACGGTATGCGCGAAGTTCCAGCGAAGGAAAACCTGAAGGTCTTCCGGTCGGTCTTCCAGAAAATCTTCAAGGAGTCATAGTGATTGGTCAAGCAATGGATCATGACCTTGTTGACACAGTCCCCTCAGCACTTTCAGGTGCAGCTGTAGGTCTTGGTTATTCAAAAGATGCGCTAGTACTTTTAGCAACAGCTCAATGGCTTTTAAACCTTGGTTATTTAGCGGTACCAAGTTTAAATGACACCGCCTTAGCGATTCCCTTAGCCATTCAAGCTGGACTTGGTGAATATGGAAGACACGGAATGGTAATAACGCGTGAATTTGGACCAAGAGTTAGGTTCGGTAAAATTTTCACAAATGCCCCAATGGCATTTGATAACCAAATTGAGTTTGGAGTTACAAAATTTTGCGAAAAGTGCAGAAAGTGCACAGATGCATGTCCACCAAAAGCAATACCTGATGGCGAACCTTCGCCAGTAAAACTAAATCTATCTTCAATTTCAGGCGTAAAAAAATGGTCAGTTGATGGAGAGAAATGTTTCTCTTATTGGGCCAAAATAGTAAGTGACTGCATGATCTGTATGCGTGTTTGTCCCTATAACAAAGACTTCACAAAGTTTCGACACAAAATAGGTTTGCGCTTAGCTTCAACAAAATTAAGAAACATAATGTTAATGCTTAACGATTTCTTGGATTATGGAGAGCGACTAAAACCAAAACTATGGTGGAATGGTGAAAGTCGCAGAAGGATCTGATTCTTAAGAGTCGCTAGAACCTTTAGCATCAATAATCTCTATTTCCTTATTAAGTCTTTTTATGGTTTCGCTAGCTGTTGTTTTAAAAACAAAAGGAAATATAGCGTGAATAATTGCAGCAGCTGATGCTGCCGCCATTGAACAAGAAATTTTTAATGCTCTAAGCGCGTGTTCCGACCACGATTCCCCGACTGTCGATGGATGGTCTGAAAAAATATTGATAATGAAGAATACCTAAAATTGGCTATTCAATAAGAATCCGCCAGAATCGAGTTAAATGGACAATGCTTGTTCTAGGTCCTCAACAAGATCTTCGATCGACTCTATCCCGACTGAAATACGTATTAGATCCTCTGGTACTTCGAGTGCAGAACCTGCAACTGATGCGTGTGTCATTATTCCAGGGTGTTCGATCAAAGATTCAACCGCCCCAAGAGATTCAGCCAACGTGAAGACTTTCGTAGAAGCAGAAACTTTTTCTGCCATTGCAAGACCACCAGAGACTGTAAAGGAAACCATTCCGCCAAAATTCGTCATCTGATTTTTTGCAATCTCATGTCCTTTGTTGCTTTCAAGTCCTGGGTAGAAAACTTGCTTTACCTTCGGATGTTCACTCAACAGACTTACGATTGCTTTGGCATTTTCGCAGTGACGATCCATACGAACAGCTAGCGTTTTAATCCCTCTTAACACTAGATAGCAGTCGAATGGGCTTGGGACAGCTCCAACCGCATTTTGTATAAAGGAAAGATGTTCTACAAGTTTTTCGTCATTTGTCGCCACAAACCCGCCTACTACGTCGCTGTGACCTCCCAAATATTTTGTAGCTGAATGAACAACAGCATCAGCGCCTAAAGAAATAGGTTTTTGTAAATAGGGAGTAGCAAAAGTGTTATCGACTATGAGTAACCCACCAAGTTCATGAGTGATATTAGAGATTTTTTGAATGTCTACAACATTAAGAAGTGGGTTCGTAGGAGTTTCAAGCCAAACTATTTTTGTTTCGCTAGTCCAAGCTTCTTTAATTGAATTTGGGTCGCTGAGGTCTATTGCTTCGTTAGAGATTTTATTTCGACCATATATTTTGTCTATTAATCTAAAAGACCCCCCATAGGCATCGTTTCCCAAGATAATTTTGTCGCCCGGTTGCAAAAAGCGCAGCAAAGAATCTTCTGCCGCCATTCCGCTAGAAAACGCAAAGCCATGTTGTGCGCATTCAAGACTTGCTAGACATGTTTCATATGCGTGTCTAGTCGGATTACCTGTCCTTGCATACTCATATCCGAATTTTGGCTGTCCAACGGCGTCTTGTGCGAATGTGGTTGATAAAGCAATGGGTGTTACAACTCCACCTGTACGTGAATCATGTGGTTGTCCAGCCCTAATGGCTCGTGTCTCAAAGCCAAAGTCTTCATGGTCTTCAAAACCTGACATCAGCGGGTCGCCACCGTGTGTTTCCATCAATTCACCAACTAATCAATCTTTAAAGGTTTTCCGATTCTGACATAAAATCTTCAATTTCAGATTTTGTGAGAACAGTAATTGGTTTACCTTTATCTAACACCAAAAAAGTTTCTGATTTATTAAATAGTTTAACAACGTTGGAAATATTTTCTCCTACACCAACAAGTTCAAGTGGCGGCTGTAAAAAATCATTTACAGTTTGACCGTTACCATTTTTTAAGTTGTTGATTAATATTTCTTTTGAAACGGACCCTATTACTTCAGCTGCAGAAATGGGCATTTCACCGACTGCTACCGGTAAATGATAAATCCCATTTTTTTCCATGGTCTTTAAAGCTGAAGAAGTTGTTTGTTCAGGGTTTAGGTACACCAGATCGACAGTCTCAGAATTTCTTGATTTAACCATATCGTTAACAGATTTTTGGAGTGGCGGATCGCCATTGTCATTTGAGAATCCCATTTTTGTCATCCAAATAGGATTGAAAATTTTACTCAAATAGCCTCTTCCCGAATCAGGAAGAAGCACCACTACGAGATCATCTTTGGTGAGATTTTCCGCAACCTTTAATGCTCCTGCTACAGCGGTACCGCAGGAGCCGCCAATTAAGAGACCCTCTTCTTCAGTGACTCGTTTTGTCATGGAAAATGAATCTGCATCGCTAATAGGAATAGTTAGGTCTACAACGTTCTGATCATATGTAGTTGGCCAGAAATCTTCGCCCACACCTTCGACTAGATACGGCCGCCCTGATCCTCCTGAAAAAACTGAATTTTCAGGGTCAGCTACAACTATTTGAATATCTTTATTTTTTTCTTTCAGAAATTTTCCCACACCACTAATGGTTCCACCTGTTCCAGCACCAGCAACAAAATGTGTTATTTGTCCATTAGTTTGTTTCCATATTTCAGGGCCGGTTGTTTCGTAGTGTGCTTTAGGGTTATTCGGGTTGTGGTATTGGTTTGGTTGGAAGGAATTTGGAGTTTCTTTCACTAAACGCTCAGCCGTCGAATAATAAGATTGGGGGTCATCAGGTTCAACAGCCCCTGGACATACAACCACCTCAGATCCGTAAGCTCTTAATAAAGAGACTTTTTCTTCGCTTACTTTGTCGGTCATTACGAAGATACATTTATAGCCGCGTTGAGCCGCAACAATTGCTAAACCTACTCCCGTATTACCTGAGGTTGGTTCAATAATGGTTCCCCCTGGTTTCAAAAGTCCGTCTTTTTCGGCTGCATCTATCATTGATATTGCCGCACGGTCTTTTATACTTCCGCCAGGGTTAGTAGTTTCTATTTTCGCGATTATTGGGCAGGGCAAATTCGATGCAATTTTTTTTAATTGCACCATGGGTGTTTCACCAATCAAATCAAGTACTGATTCTGCTACATCTAGGTCTGAAAGTTCCATTTACTTTTCACGGATTTCTTGAATAGTTAAAGTCTTCCTCTTAAGTTTGCCGACTTAAAACTGTCTTTACTTACAAAATTAGATTCTTTTAAAATACTTAATTAACGCGAAGCGTAAGTTTTTTGATTTTGTTTACGGTTTTGATGATTTTTATTGTTCTGGTTTTTATTTGAAGAACGATTAGGTCCTTTAGAGTTTTTCGACTGATTATTCTTTTTTGAACTAGAAGTGTGGCTTTTATTTTTTGGTCTGTTGCTTTGATTATTCGAGTCGCTCGGACGGTGCTTGTTGTTACGAGCTTTGTTGTTGCTTTTATGTTTGTTGCCACCTCGGTGTTTGTTACTACTGTTACTACTTTTACGCTTGTTGCTTCCCTGTTTCTTTTGACCACTATTTCTCTTATGAGAAGAGTTTTTAGTTTCACTTTTTTCTTTGTAAGGAGCTTGAAATTTCTTCCCCGAGGTGTTTACAGGAGAAAGAGTTTTCAAGATTTCGATATCGGGTTCCGTTATTGGTTGATCAATATCGATTCTTTGTTGGAGTCGACGAGCTTTTTTCTTTTGATCGGGAGCTACAAATGAAAGGACAACTCCACTTTGACCTGCTCGGGCAGTTCTTCCCGATCTATGTATATACGCCTTGTGATCTTCCGGAGGGTCATAGTGAATTACGGACGCAACACCGTCGACATGTATTCCTCTTGCAGCGACGTCAGTAGCTATAAGTGCTTGGACACGTCCATTAGTGAAATCTGCTAGTGCTCTAGATCTTTGATTTTGACTTTTACCACCGTGGATTGTTACGCCATGAATTCCAAGTTTGTTAAGTCGGTTGGCAAGACGATCTGATCCGTGCCGTGTTCTGCAAAAAATAATTGTAGGCCATACTGCATTTATAGCTTCTGCGGTTGTCTCTGTTTTATTTGTGTTCGTCACTTTCCAAAAGAGATGGTGAGCAGATTTAATGTCGGGTGTTTCTTCACCTATTTCGTGACGAACTGGGTTTGTTTGGTATTCACGGGTGAGTTTTGCTACATCTTTATCTAGGGTTGCTGAAAAAAGAAAAGTTTGCCTTTTAGGGTTTGTTTGATCTAGTAAACGTTTGACTGAAGGCATGAAACCCATATCAGCCATGCGGTCTGCTTCATCTAAAACTACATGGTTCACATTGGAGAGGTTCACGAAACCCTGTTCAATTAGGTCTTCAAGTCTCCCGGGACAGGCGACAAGAATATCTACTCCTTGTTTTAACGACCTAATTTGATTTCCGTAGCCCACTCCACCATAGACAACTCCAATCTTTGTCTTTCCGGCAAGTGTTCGAAGTTCAGAAAATATTTGTTCGGCTAGCTCTCTAGTTGGGGCGAGAATCAGTGACCCGGGATGGTTTGGTTCTCCGCGTTTGCTGTTTGCGATTAGAGGGATTCCAAAGGCAATAGTTTTTCCAGATCCTGTTGGAGCGCGTCCACAGATATCACGGCCTTCAAGCCCATCAGCTAGTGTCAGCTTCTGAATTTCGAAGGGCTTTAAGATCCCTTTACTTTCTAATGACCTGCATATATTTTCGGGCACGCCGAGATCGGCGAATGTATTTGACATGTTTTCCTTTACCCGCGCGTGCAGGTTGTTCTTGGGCGCTGTATGACGCTTTCTTAAAAATTGAATGGTTCACGGTGAGGAAGTGGTGTGAACCTAAACCCGCCATAAACCCACCGGCAAAATTTGCCAGAGTCTTTAATGATAACGTCAAGAATTAAAGGTTCCTCGCCATCAGTTGACACCTAGTTCGAATCTTATTTAAATTTGTCAAGGGTAAGTTTAGATTTCGTCGAACCAATCGCTAATGTCACTACATAAAATAACTTTGTTTTTTTGACAGTTATCGCAAGTCAAGCAGATTGTTTTACTATTGTGGCTTTTTCTTACAGGTTTTATTTCGTGTCCCAAGTGATTTTCTATTTTCTCGAATTCTTTATTTTTGTAAGATTTTTTTACGTGAGAACTGACAATATCGGAACATGTCACACACCAAAGAAACAAAATATCTTTTTCGATATTTCCTTGTTCATCTTCCCCGTGTTCGACTATTAATTTATGGTTTTCGTGTTGGGCCCAGTAATCAGGTCCGGCTTTTATACGCTTTCCGCCTTTTTCTAAATGAATTAAGTATCTTTTAAGCCAGTAAATTTTTTCTTCAAGTTTAAGTTCAAGTTTTTTAGATTCGGTACGATCGAATTCCACATTTTCTTGTTCTACATAAATCAGAAACTCTTGGTACATTTTTTGTAGTTTTTCAGAAAGTTTTATTTCCTCAGTATCTAAATCCATATATCTAGATTAACTTTTTATCTTTTGTCAAACGAGTTGATTAAATGTTTAGTTTTTTGAGAGCAACTTCATTATTTCTCTTGCAACCATCGGAGCAGCATTCTGATTTTGACCAGTAACAAGATTTTCGTCTACTTCCCAATGATTTGCAAAGGGATCACGAAAACGGTGAGAGCATTTGAAATCTGCACCTAGTTTTCTTAACTCAGTTTCAGGATGATGCGGAGTTGCATCAATTCCCAATTCCAAAACTTGTTTATCGGTTACGCCGGTTATACGCCTTCCCTCAACTAGAGGACGACCCTGCAAGTTGGAAGCACGTAAGAAACCAAGTGGCCCATGACACACACCACTAAGGATCGTTCCTTTTGCATTGGCTTCTGTAACCTTTTGTCCAACTATGTCGGAAAACCCTAAATCAAAACTTGCTCCCCAACCGCCAGCAAAATAAATAACGTCATAAATTTCAACGTCTATGTCAGACATTGAAATAGATTTTCGAACCTTTTCTTTTAACAAGTCATCAACTAGAAAACGATCATCGTGGTGTGATCGAGTAACGGCTCTCAGAGACATTGGATCGATTGCAATTTCTCCACCTAATGGACTTGCCAGATCGACTTCAATACCTGCATCAGTAAATAGATAGTAAGGAACAGTCATTTCAGAAGAAAACACACCAGTAGGTTTTGCAACATCAAGCCATGAATGATTAGTGCAAACAATCAAAGCTCGAAAGTCATTTAATTCATCTTCAAAAGGATGTAAGTCTTCGGGATGAAGACCAATTTTTTGCAAAAAATTTCGTAAAAATCTTGCAGGAGGCGGCGGCTTTTTCACTGGTATTTGCTCTTTTGGTGGTTTTCGACGCGCATATGGCCACGGGTTGTTTCTTTCAGGTACCTGATTTGCAGATTCTTCTTTTAGACAATTCTTTAAGAAATTGAAAACTTCTCCAAGAGCAGGATTTTTTGATTCGTTTTCTAACTCAATTGGATCAGAATCAAGGTTATATAACTCCCACTGGTCGGGAATGGTTGAGTTTCTGTGTCTTATAGCTGGCGGAGAACTAGACGTTAGTTGACGAACACCAGGATGAGACCAAGTTGAAGGATCATCAAAAGCCCTTACCAATTTCCAAAGGTTTCCTTTACCCCCTTGAGCATCAGTATCACTAACTCTTTTTACAATGCCTTCGAAATTAGATGCGACATCAGCAGGAACACGAATCTTCATTGGTGCAGGTGGGTTGTTGGCACGGCCTAGATGACGGGCAAGAGCAGATGCGAGATTATCGCCCTCAAGCATGTTGTCCCTTGTCATCATGTAGACACTTCTTTCTAAAAAGTGAGTTTTATTTTGATTTTCAATTAGAGGAGAAAGGTCACAGCCCGGAAGAGGGTGCACCTCTGTAAATGAATCTGAGAGTTTTAAAGACAATTCTTTTTCCTCAAGACCTGCCATACCTAAAGCAGTCGGTATCAAGTCGACATGTGAGGTCGGTATATCTAAAATAGTCCTAGGTTGGCTGGGATTACGGCCTGTTCTAACAATCTGAAAAGGTACTCTTGTAGCTTCGTCGTATAAGGTAAACCATTTTTGATGAAGACCACCGTGAGCCCCTAGTAAATCTCCATGGTCAGATGTACGAAAAAGAATTGTCTCATTCAATGTATTTCCTGAAACAGTTTTACGAACACTATCAATTGGCCCATCGACTTCAAGATGGAGTCTGTAGTAGAGATCGCGGTAAGCCTGCTCATTGCGTTCATAGATTTTTTTGACTCGATTGTGGGGCCCGTATCCCGAAAAATAAGCGTTTTTATAGGCGATTTGTGCTGCCGGTTTGGAACTTAAATCTTCATGTCGTGTTGGCGGCTCCGGCACTTTAGGAGGGTCAAGATCACTTTTTTTAATTGGATTGTTTTCTTGCCTTCGCCATCCAGGGAAAAGAACTATGTCATGCGGATTTACAAAACTTGCGACAAGAAGAAACGGGCGAAGCGCTTCCGCATCACCTGATTCTCTTCGCAAATAACGATCTTTTAACCACTTAACAATACGTTCAGCGATTAAGTTGTCACGAATGAAGCCAGAATTGGCAAGTCCGGCTCCGTGAGGTTCTGGACCTACCCAACCTGAAAAGCCAAATTCTTCCAAAGGATTAGCTTCTAAATAAGCTTTAACATTTTCTTCAATCACTTCACCATTTTCAGTATTTGTAGGGATAGGTAATCCACTATCAGGGTTTATCAGGTCGGCATGAGTAATATGCCATTTTCCGTCGTAATGGGTGTCATAGCCAGCTGCTTTGAACCAGTGCCCTATAGTTGGAACTTCTCCAGGTCGCAGCCAACGCATACGAGAATCTGAAGCATCTTTACCCAATCCATCTGTTTGTGTTACTCCATGGAGATCTGGGAAATGTCCGGTGAAAAGTGTTGGACGGCTAGGCACACAAGCGAGTGAACCTGTGTAATGCCGTTCGAAAGAAACCCCGTTTTGTTGAAACCAATGTCTTGCGGGCAGGGCTTCTTCACGCCATGCTTTGAGGTCATCGCCTTCATAAGGTGGCGCATTTCGCTCTTCATCAGTCATGATGATTACAACATCAGGATGGCGCATATTTTTTCTTGTTGTCTGTAAGAGTTCGCTCTACCTGATTTTTAAGTCCAGTCAACATCTTTTTGTTCAGTCGTGAAAAAAATCTACTTAATATTTGAGCGGCGAGTTCAGCTGGGGGTCGAATTGGCACAATATGTACAGTTAGCTCTACTCGTGTCTTCGCTCCTTCATCAAATAATTCCCAACTATTAGTTACTTTTTTAAAAACTGGAGGGAGCCCTTCAATTCGATATGCCAGTTGCGCAGGTTCTTCCCAGCGTGTAATTGTTTCTAAAACAACATTTGATCCTTGTTGAATGCGTCTGGTCGTTCCTACTCCCATCTCTTGTTCTGAGTAGAAGCACGAATGGTCGACGTTTTCAGCCCAGTTAAAAATCTGATCAAATTTCGAAAGAACACCCCAAATTTCTTCTATGGGGGCTGAAATAATTAGTGAGTTAGATTTTGTTGCCATATTTATTTATAGCTTAATCACTATTTTAAATCAGTTGTCGGGTAGGCGGGATTTGAACCCACGACCTCCTCGTCCCGAACGAGGCGCGCTACCAAGCTGCGCCACTACCCGAAAGTTAGCTATTTATAAGCTCATCGACTTGTTGGCTAAGCGAAAGTGGATCTATTGGTTTAATAATCCAGCAATCTGCTTCAGAGCGTTTACCTAAGAACTCATCGGCTTGTCTGTCAAGAAGCATCAATATTTTTTGATTTGGGATTCGACCGGCTCTTTGTTCAAGGCGCAAATCTAAAGAAGTTGCCATTCCTCCCATATTCCCTATTTGTAGATCTAGAATCACTAAGGCAGGAGTAGTTTCAATGAGAGTTTCCAGAACTTTAGCTCCTTCTGCAACTCTGATAATTTGATGATTTTTACTTAGAGAAGCACTTATTTCTTGAAAAATATGATCTTCGGTGGTTGCAAGTAAAACATTCATTTTTTCGGGCATAATGCGATCGTAGCGTAGGAATTACAGACTCAATGTTTACTTTTGTGTTGAGTTTTGTAATCTTCTATTTACGAACTTTATAAAGAAAGTTTTAAATAAGGTAGAAACATGCTTGAGATAACTGTTGAAAGAAATGAAAATTATGTGTTATGTAGACCGACCGGAGAACTTGATGCATATACCGTTGCTCAGTTTCGGGAAGCGCTAATGGAACTAACTGAGGAAAAATTTGTGTTGGTTGACTTATCTGATGTTCCCTTCATGGATTCAGCTGGTCTAGGAGCTTTAATTGGAGGTATACGAAGAGCAAGAGACAATGATGGGGATGTTTCAGTTGCGTGTAATCGACCTGCGTTGGTCAGACTTCTTCATACGACCGGTTTTGACAGAATAGTTCCTGTCCGTGAAACAGTAGAGGAAGCAGTTTTAGCTCTAAATGATCCTGAAGCAATTTAATTACGCCTATTTACCGCGTTAATCCAAAGATGACAAATATAAAAAATTCAAAAAAATTCTCTTATAGTGCAGTTTTTCTAATTTCTATAGTCTTTGTATTTAGTTTATTTTCTCCTAACGCTTTAGCAGAATCGATATCTACTCCAACAGAAGATGTAAAAAGTGTTGTCGTAGTAGAAGCATCAGGTTTGATGGACCCCGTGATGGTGAGAATGATGCAAAGGACGCTTGAGGAAGTCGATACGACTAAAACTATTGCGTTGGTATTTCAAATTAATATTTCTGGAAGTGTTGTTGAAGAAGAGAAAATTGTTGCATTAGGCAAAGCAATTAGTTCTTCACCTATTCCAATTTCATTTTGGATTGGTCCGTCTGGATCACGAGCAAAAGGTCCAATAACGGAGTTAGCGCTAATCAGTGGCGACATAGGAATTTCTCCTGGATCAAAAATTGGAAAAATTGGTCAAAGTATTCTTTCTAGTAATAGTTCTGAAGCGCATAAGAATTTTGATCTGAATGAAAAAACCTTTAATTATGAAGAAGCCGTAGAAAAAGGAATTGCCAGAAGTTCACCAGTTTTATTAGAACACCTCGTCGGGCTGGAAGGTTTCGAAGTTATTTCAGACGTTGATTCAGGGGAAATCAAGCCATTGACTCAGACTCGATTTGAAGAAATGGATCCCCCTGATCAGTTTTTCCATAGCGTAGGTAGTCCTGCTATAACTTATTTACTTTTTTTGGCTGGTATGGGACTTCTTGTTTTTGAACTCTATACAGCTGGAGTTGGTATAGCTGGAGTGCTCGGTGCTTTATGTCTTTTGTTGGGTTTTTACGGACTAGCTGTTCTACCTTCTAATCCATGGGGCATAGCATTATTGATTTTTTCAATGTTTAGCTTTGCTGTAGATATCCAAACTGGGGTACCGAGATTTTGGAGTGGTGTAGCAACTATAAGTTTGGTGGTTGGATCCCTTTTATTGTTTGATGGACTTTCTCTTTCATGGTTGACTTTGCTATTCGGCATTTTGTTGACTGTGAGTTGCATGTCTGCAGGAATGCCGGCAATGATTCGCACACGTTTTGCCACACCCACTATCGGTCGCGAGTGGATTGTTGGTGAACTTGGTATGGCCCTTGAAGAAATAAACCCTAATGGGACTGTCGAAGTTAAAGGGGCAATTTGGAAAGCTCAAACAAATCGAGCGACTCCTATAAAAGTTAATGACGAAATTAGAGTTGCAGCTGTAGATGGATTTTGGCTAGACGTAGAACCTTTAGAGGGAGCGGCTCGTGATTACAGGGAACGTAAGGGAAGCAAAGATTAAAATTTATACCTGTAGTAAATTGTCTTTTAAGCTTAAAATTTTGGGAGACGCGGTCCAGCAATCCGCACACTATCTCGTCTACGCGTAATACCGTTTTCGTCGAGATGATTCAACAGGGGCATTGCATGTTTTCTGGTATTACCAGCAGCTTCTCTAAATTCTGAAACTGTGAAACCTTCAGGTTTAATTGATAGAAGTTTAGCGGCAAGTAAAGAAGCGGCTTTAATTGCGTCAGAGGAAAAAAAGACCCCGCTTTTTTCAATAATAATTCCTTTACGAACTAGTTCTCTAAGCTCAGAACGGTCCACTCCAACAGGATCGGGTGGTGCTAAAAGCGAATCCTGCAATTCTTTGATAAAAGGATGATTAGAAGTTTGATTTTTATGTATAGAAAGTTTTAATCTTCCACTATCTACAACCATGTCTTTCAATAGTGAAATAGTGGCTTTTTCATGTTCGTTTAACGAAGACAATTCGATTCCCGTGGGTCCAGCAGATTTGACTTTTTCTCTGACCGTTTCAATTGTCAGCTGAAGAATTACTGGGTCGACAATCCAATTATCTATATCCGGTTCAATATTTTTACCTGTGAGTAGTTTTAAGTCTTCTGTATTAATCCATCCTCTTTCTTTGATGATCCGCTCTATTGAGCGGTCAGGCTTGGCTTTGGAAGCTTTTTCTTGAGGGTCTACATCAAGAACTTCCCCTCCTCCGATAGTTTCGTCACGTCCACTTTCTCGCAAAATAAATCGGTCACCAGGTAATAAAGGAAGTGGTTCTGGTAGGAATATTCTTATTGGTTCTTTCCCTCCAGGCAATATTGAGTTGGGGCCAAGAACCCTTAACTTAACTGGATATTCACCTGACCCGAAATAAGCTATGAAAGCACCCCTACGTGACACATTGTGATCAATCTCTTCTAATACTTGTAGAGAAGCATCTAACATTTTTGTTAAATGCCACTGTCCTGATTTGATAAGGACATTCCCTCGAGAAATATCTACATGTGAAACTCCAGCGATGTTTAAAGCACAACGACTACCGGGTGAAATCTCATTTTGCTCAAGATGATGAGCCTGGATTCCTCTAACTCGAACCTTTTCTTTCAAAGGCCAAACTTCTAGATCGTCGTCAATTTTTAAACTTCCCCCTGTTAAAGTTCCAGTCACAACTGTTCCGGTTCCCTTTATTGAGAAAGAGCGGTCTATCCAAAGTCGTGGTCGATGAACATTGTCTGGATCGGGTGAATCTTTTAAAAGTTCTGAAATTTCTTTCAACAATACGTCTATCCCAGTGCCATCTATTGAGTTTGTTTTAACTAGTGGAGCATTTTCCAGAAAGGTTCCTTTAACTTTTTCTTCAATTTCTAATAACGTGACTTCGATAAGGTCACTTTCCGCTTGATCGACTTTTGTTACAACAATTACTCCATTTATAAATCCAAGCAATTCCAGGATTCTGAGATGTTCTTCAGATTGAGGTTTCCAACCTTCTGTTGCCGCAACTACAAATAGGCATGTTTGAACACTTCCCACACCGGCCAGCATATTTTTCAGAAAACGAACATGACCTGGTACATCTACAATTGATAAAACAGATCCTGATGGCAAAGTTGTCGAAGCAAAACCTAAATCAATGGTTAAACCACGTGTTTGTTCTTCAATGAATCGATCGGGATCTGATCCGGTTAAAGATTTAACTAGAGTTGATTTTCCATGATCAACATGCCCTGCTGTAGCTACTATGTGCATAATTAAAATAGAAAATTTCTAATGAATTTTTTTGATCGCATCATCGATAAAAACGTCGTCGTTTGGGTGGACTGTCATTAAATCTATGAAGGTTTGATCATTATCCACTCGGCAGATAATGGGTGGTTTTTGTTGTCGGAAAAACTCAACATGGTTACCTGTGAGCTTTAAACCTGCTGAAGGTATTTCAACTCCTGGCAAGGTCCCACCACCCGTAGTCGCAGTAGTTTCAGTTGCAAATTCGCTACTTATTTTATTTGCTCTTATTTTTAGTTCATCCAGGGAAGCGGTAGCCATTTCCCAAAAAGGGATTAAAGAAGCCCTACGTTCTAGATAAGAGATGGTGACATCCTGAAGTGCTGACATCGTAAGGCTTCCAGGTCGAACAGCTCTAGCCAGAGGATGTTTCGCACAAAGTTCTACCAGTTCTGCTTTGCCAGCAATTATGCCTGCTTGAGGGCCTCCGAATAGTTTATCTCCGGAAAATGTGACGATTTCTGCGCCTGATTCTAGACTTTGCCTTGCGGCCGGTTCACCAATAAGCCATTTCGGAGGACCATTTTCCAACCAAGGGCATGCAGAATCTATTAAACCCGACCCAATGTCGGCAACAAGAGGAACTCCTAAGTCGGTCATTTCAGAAATTTCAGTTGTTTCTGTGAAACCTACGATTCGATAATTCGACTGATGGACTTTTAAAACTAAAGAGATATCATTTTTTTTGATTGCTTTTTCGAAATCTTTACGGCGTGTTCGGTTTGTCGTACCCACTTCAACCAAGTGAGCACCTGATTGTTCGATAATTTCAGGTATTCTAAAGCCTCCGCCGATCTCGACCAGTTCACTTCTTGAAACTGCAACACCGCGTTCTTCAGCAAGGGCTGCAATTACCAAAAGAACTGCTGAAGCACAGTTATTTACAACCAATGCTGACTCAGCTCCACAAGCACGGGCGATTAGTTTTGAAGACCTGTCTTGTCTTGAGCCACGTTCTCCTGTTTCTAAATCCAACTCAAGGTTAGAGAACCTGAAATGTTGATTCTGCCTTTCACTTTTTATTGGAGCGCGACCCATATTTGTGTGTAAAAGTACTCCAGTTGCATTAATCACGTCAGTTAATAGTGTTCGAGAAATAATTTCGCCAATTTTTCGAGCTTCTTCTAAAACATCATTTACGTTTGAGTTTTTCACTGCTTCACGAGCTGCATCTACTAGCAGTGGGTGAGGTAGATCCAAATCTGAGATAGCACGTGCTATTTGATCTATTGAAGGGGGTCTATTTAAAGGTGTTGAAAGTTTTTTTGACATTTTATTTATTTTGAAAGAAAGCTATTTTTCTAATTCTAAGGTTACGAAGACGTAGCATAAATTTATGTTGTTATTACTATTTGCAGCTTTTTTGATAGTGCCTGCTATTGAGTTATATCTAATCATTGAAGTTTCTCATCAAGTTGGCTTTGGAAACACTTTAATTGCTCTTGTATTTATCAGCGTTATCGGTGCGTGGATGGTCAAGCGAGAGGGAATACAAATAATCAGAAAAACTCAAATTGAATTAGCAAACGGCCAAATTCCCGGTAAACAAATAGTTGAAGGTTTACTTATCCTTTTAGCTGGTGTTTTGATGCTCACTCCAGGATTTGCAACTGATGCAATTGGTCTACTTTTACTTTTTCCTTTAACGCGGATCATGTTGCGTTCTTTTTTGTCTCGTCGATTCGTTAAGAAATTAAAGACAGGCCAAGCTTTTTTATGGGGATCTAAAAATAATGCCGGCCAACAAGTTGTAGATGTTGAATGGGATGTATCAGATTTAAATGATCGGAATGAAAAAGAACTAGAAGAGTAATTTCTTTAGCAATCTTTTATCCGTGTCGGATGTCATATTGTTTCAATTCTTACAGTGATCCATACTTTATTAGACTTAGTGACTAAGCAGAAAATTTTTGGCATGACGAAATCAAACTTTGGTACCCATTCAGACTTAAATAATGCTGTATCGATTACAGATCCCGGATCAGTACCTTATGTGGATTTAAGACCAGAGAACTTCAGCCAAATTATCTCTTCTAGTAAGCAGCTATCTGAAGGTTCTGATTGGATAGTGCAAACACCAGCAGGCCTTTTTGTCCATGGATATAAACAGGTCCGCTCGATACTTCGCGATCAAAGGTGGATATCGGTACTTTCGGGAATTTCCATGCTGGATTCTCTCGATTCAACAGCATCGGATTTAAATGTTTTGTTCGAGCGAGCTAGGCGTTCAATTACGGATATTGAAATTCCAGCTAATTTCAACATTAGACCAAATGTATTATCAGTTGAAGGAGATGATCATAAGCGACTCAGAAAGTTAGTTAATTCTTCATTCACTTCTAAAAGTGCAGACCGCTTGCGTCCTTTTATGAGAGATCATGCAAGTGAACTGATGAATTCTTTAGTTAGAAATTCAACAAGTGAAATTGTTCAAGAATTTTGTCGGCCATATCCAATTCCAATTATTTGTAGGTTATTGGGATCAGACGATAAAGACTGGGAGTTGTTTGATTATTGGGCTGAAGTCATTTTCTCTGCCTTAGACGCCGACACTGATTCCGTAATAAGTCGACTTGATGAAATATCAGCAGCACAGAAAGATCTTGATAATTATATAAAAAGTCTTATTCATGATCGTTCAATTGAGCCCAAAGATGATTTGATTTCAGAACTCATTCAGAATCAGGTCGACGGCGACGCACTTAGCTCTGATGAATTAATAGCAATGGTAGAAGCTCTTTTATTGGCGGGTACGGACACAACGCGAAATCAACTTGGAGCAACAATTGCAGTACTGGCGGATCACCCTGAGCAGTATTCAATTTTAAGAGAAAGAAGGGAGTTAATCCCTGCCGCAATTGAAGAGTCGCTCAGATACATAGGGGCAGTTCGAACTACTGCCCGTTTAGCAGTTGAAGACATAGATTTTGAAGGAAAATTTTTCCCTGCTGGTAGCACAGTCTTGCTAGGACTTCATGCTGCAAGTCTTGGTGAAACCGAAGATGATGATGGTTATGTTTTCAATCTTCTACGTGAACGGGAATGTCCACATATGGCATTTGGTAGTGGGGCTCACCATTGTCTTGGCGCATTTTTGGCACGTGCAGAATTACAAGAAGCATTAAGTGTTTTTGTTGACAGAGTTCCTTCTATTGATTTGGTAAGTCCGGTCGAGTGGAAACCATTATCTATGGGAATTTGGGGACCGAGTCGTCTCGAAATTACATTTAAAGGTTCTTCTGGTAATAAGATTTACAAAGCCGGAACAAATCGAGAAAGTGAATCAGTTTTTGTTGCGGGTCGAGTGTCGGATATAAAAGAGGATCTACTGATTCAGGAGTCTTCAAAAAAGCGTTCTGAAATCCAAAAATCTATACCGCACTTGATTCAGCGTCCGAAATTTCCACCGATTAAGAGGTTGTTGACAACCGTTTTCAATTTCAGTAAAGCAATAATACTTTGGAAATTAATTGACTCACGTAAAGAAGATAAAACAAAAAAGACTTTTTTATACAGAAGAATAAGGCAAGCTGCTGAACGGTTAGGTCCTACCTATGTCAAACTTGCACAATTAATTTCCGCAGCGGAAGGAATATTTCCAGAACCTCTAATAGCTGAGTGTAAAAAGTGTCGTGATGAAGTGCGGCCAGAATCTTGGGTCACTGTCAGAAAAACTATAGAGAACGAATTAGGACCAATAGACAAAATTTTTAGTTTTATTAATCCTATTCCCATAGCAGCAGCATCAATAGCCCAAGTGCATTCTGCAAAACTCCTTGATGGTTCTTCTGTGGTTATTAAGGTTCAAAGGAAAAAAATTCAAGATCAAGTTAAAAGTGATCTAAAAGTAATGGCATGGTTAGCTCCGAAATTTGTCGGTCGTATACCGATTGCAGCATTAACAAATCCTCCAGCTTTAGTTGAATTGTTTGCGGAAACAATTTGTGAAGAATTAGATTTTCAGCTTGAAGTATCAAATCTTTTTGAAATTGAAAGAGCCTTGAAATCAAATCCTAAAAACACTTGGGAATTGCCCATTCCAAATTTAGATTATGTCACTTCAAAAATTATTGTGATGAGCAGAGTTCAGGGTTTTTCTCTTGGTGATGCAAATGAAATGGAAATGAACGCAGACCGAGTTTCTGCTGTTTTTCGTCAAATGGTTGATGGTTTGCTAGAGGGAGCTGTAATTCATGGGATTTTTCATGGTGATTTTCATGCTGGCAATGTATTTTTAGACAGAGATGGTCAAATCGGTTTAGTAGATTTTGGAATTACCGGGAGATTAAATGGTGATCGTCGAATTGCGTTTTTACGTTATGTAGTGGGTTTAATGACTGGTGATGTTGAAGCACAGATTATGGGGTTGAGAGATCTTGGAGCTTTCCCATCTGATACTGACGTCCAAACCCTAATTAAAGATTTTCAATTAGAACGTGACGACTTTGATCCTCTTGAAATGAGCGAAGAAGAATTTGTAGAAGAGATTCAAGTAATCGTGAGAGATCTTTTGGCACATGGCGCAAGAATTCCTAAAGAATTGATGCTTTTTGTAAAGAACTTTGCTTACCTTTCATCAGTAATTCAAAATTTAAGTCCTGAAATGGATTTGTTGGCAGAGTTTGAAAAAATCTCATCAGGTTTTTTTACCAGAAATGGGCTTCGTGTCGCCACTGAAGTTGGTTTTTCAGTTACGAGTGATGACATTTCAGACCAGTCATTTAGAAGGGCAGCAGGACTGCGCGATAGCGAGAAGACTCTTACTTGGGATGCTTTACAAAAACGTAGAAATGAAGCCATTCAGCGAATACCCGTTAAATCAGTGGTCGATGAATTACAAGGAAAAATTTAACTCACATGGATTCTCCAAACATAATAGTTTTTACAAGAGATCTAAGAGTTAGAGATAATCCCGCACTCGATGCAGCTGTTTCGATGCCCGGCCCCACAGTTGCACTTTTTGTTTTTGATGAACTCATTACAGATAAAAAATCCCCCAGTCCTAACCGTTTTCAATTTCTTATTGATTCTTTACGTGATCTGGATGCCTCATTAAAAAAAATTGGCTCACAGTTGATAATACGTCAAGGAAAATGGGTAGATGAGATAACAAAAGTAGCTCTGGAAACCCAATCAAAACAGATCCATGTTTCTAATGATTTCAGTCTTTTGGCGAAAACTCGTTTAGAAGCATTGATTGAGAGAGGTGAATCAACAGGGTTTAAAATCAGCGTTCATCCAGGTGTTTCTCTCGTAGAGCCGGGTCATTTAACGCCAGCTGATGGGAGAGAATACAAAGTTTTTACACCGTACTATCGCCGTTGGCTAGAGACCTCTTGGCGAGAACCCGTGAAAACACCAAAATTTATCCAAAGCATTGATACAGATGGCGACCATATAGAAATTCTTGAAAAGTACGATCAAAAAAATCTTTCACCTTTTTTGTTAAAAGGAGGGGAAACAGAAGGGATTTCGCGTTTAAACGATTGGATGACCAAAGAAATATCAGATTATGAAAAAGGTCGAGATGATATAGAGGGTGATAGAACATCACGTTTATCCCCCTATCTCCATTTTGGGTGTCTATCTCCACTAGAGGTAGCGTTGCAAGCTTTGGAATTTGGTGGCGATGCTTTTGTTAGACAATTATGTTGGCGTGATTTTTATCTACAAATTTTGCATCATCGTCCAGACTCTTCAAGAAGCGATTACCGTGACCGAAAATATGATTGGAATAAAAATCCGGAAGCCTTCAGACTCTGGAAAGAAGGTAAAACCGGGTTTCCAATAGTCGATGCAGGAATGCGCCAATTACTAGCTGAAGGCTTTATGCACAACAGAGTAAGAATGATCGTCGCCTCTTTTCTGACAAAAGACCTGCATCTAGATTGGAGGATTGGGGCGGAGCATTTCATGAACTATTTGATTGATGGAGACGTTGCTTCAAACCAACTGAATTGGCAATGGGTTGCTGGAACTGGAACCGATAGCAACCCTCACCGAATTTTCAATCCTGTTCGTCAAAGTGAAAGATTTGATGCTGATGGAAAATATATTCATAAGTGGGTTCCAGAATTAAAAGATATTTTAGGTAATGATGTCCATAATCCTGATAGAAAATCGCGATTAGAAGCTAGTTACCCAGAAGCAATGTTGGACCACCATGAAGCAATTGCGATATACAAATCTAAGTATTCTGGTAAATAGTAGATTTAGAAAGGTTAACTTATGGCAGTTTTATCACCGCAAGAAACAACTGCAGCTCTGAACGAATTTGTTAGTGAAAAACATCTAGGAATTTTAACTCTGGTCAGGAAAGACGGAAGACCACATTCGACCCCTGTTGGTTTCATGTGGGACGATGAAAATAAGGTTGTAAAAATAATCACATGGTCTGGAAGCTTAAAAACCCGTCTGCTTAAGGAAGAAACTCTTGTTGGAACAATTTCGCAAGTAGATGGCGGTCGGTGGGTAACTTTTGAAGGTATCTGTTCATCTACTGGCGATTCTGAAATTTGTTCTGACGCTGTGAAACGTTACTCTTTGCGCTATTCGGAACCAAAAGATCGTGGCGATGAACGAAGGACCATAACCATGACCGTTGACCGGATACTTTCTAGTGCTGGTTTAGCTCCTTAGAAGTTTAATCTTCCAAACAAATTGTGGCAGCTCTTCTGCCTGATACTAGAGCGCCTTGAATCGATGGCGTATCTCTATGATCGCCACAAATATAAATTCCTTCACTAATTTTTATATTTTTCCTGAAAGGGTCGCCGGGCTTTAAATCAGGTTGTGCGTGTTCAATCGAATATGTTTTTATATGTTCCCAACTGTCAACACTGTCACCAAACCATTTTTTCATTTGTATTAGTACATCTTCTATGGATTCGGGTTTTATTATTTCTGGGATGGCTGCCGCAATCAGAGCTTTACCACTTTTTGAGTAGGAAGGCGCAATGTTAGTCATAATTGCAACGTTTAGTGCGGGACCATTTTTTTCACCATTAAGAAGAATGGCTTTTGAAGAACTAGGTGCTTGGGGAGCAGAAAAATAAACGCAAGAGACAGACCGAGAAAGTGGGCTCTTCTGACCAAGTAATTTAGCTGTTGCAGGTCCTTCGGTAGCAATTATCAAGTTTGAAGGCAAAAAGGATTCACCCGATTCGAGTATTACTTTTTTACCTTCTACTTTTTCAACATTGCAATTTAAACGAACGCTGTTTTCATTTACTTGTTTAAAAAGCTGTTCACTAATTGCGCCCATTCCACGAGCTGGAACGGCAGCTTCACCAATAAATAACATTTTGAGGATCCAAAAACACAGTCTGGTGGAACCACTCAGCGAAGGATCAAGTTGAATTCCTCCAATTAATGGTTTAAAAAAGCTATTAATCGCTTTAGGTGTAAAACCTAAATCCTCAAAAGTTTCTAAAATCTTTTTATCGTCTTTTTGTTTTAGAGGAATTTTTTTTCTACCGATTAGTGAATTTCTTAATTTTAAAAGTTTTATTTTGTCTTGTATCCCAATCGTTTTGGTTAAGGCTGTAGACACGATCGAAGAAATATTTCTAAATGGATCACCAACCTTAGAAAAACGATCATTAGAGAAAATAGTTGCGCCTGATTCAAATGGCTTAAGTTCCAACAAGGAAAGATCCAAATGTTCCGGTAATTCTGGATATGCAGTCAAAAGAACTTGGAAACCACGATCGAGTAGAAAATCTTTATATTGATCAGTTCTGACTCTACCGCCCACCCCATCAGATTTTTCTAACAGTAAAACCTCTTTACCTGATTGCGATAAAATCTTTGCTGCCGTTAAACCAGCTATACCTGCCCCAACTATTACAACTTCTGGAGAGGAAAGATCTGGCAAATTATTTCCTATGAACTGAAAGAAGAAGGTCTTCTTGGTGGTTTCAGAATTAGGACAGGTGTTGATTCTTTATAAGTTTGAAACTCAACGTCATCACCCCAGCGTTTCTTCGCCGCAGAGTTAAGCATTGGTATGCCACTTATTTTTGTTAGAAGAACAAAGACAAAAATTGGCGAAATTAAACTCACATACTGCCAGCCTGATAATGCAGGGAGTGCTACAAGTGATACGCCAATCCATAAAATAATTTCGCCAAAGTAGTTTGGATGTTGAGACCAAGCCCACAAACCGGTGTTAATGAAAGAATTTTGATTTTTGCTATCTAGTTTAAATCTTCGTTTCTGTTCATCAGAAATTATCTCAATTACGAAGCCTATTAACCAAATAATTACGCCTATTGTTCCAACCCAACCGAAACCTTTTTTAGAACTTGAAGTAATTGCTGACAACGCAGCCGACGTCGTAAGAACAACCCAAAGACCTTGAATTGTCCAAGTCATCAAAAACCAAGTGAAATTATATTTCATCAAATCAAATCGAGCATCATGACCCACTGCTTGAACACGGGCAAATAAGAAAGCACCCAAACGTAAACCCCAAAAGCAAACCATTAATCCCAGCAATACAGATCTTGTATCGATTTCAGGTACTGCAATAAGTGCGACGACTGTGATTGTTAAATAAGTAGCAGAACCTACAAGGTCGAAAAATCTTTCAGAATGAAAAAACCAAGAAGGTATGAAACAAAGCCATTGGATCAAAAAAGCAAGAATGCTGCAAAGAGCAAAAAGTTTTATTCCAGAAGCATCTACTCCGTTATCACTACAAGAAACGACCACAAAAAAAGCGACACAAAGCGAAGCAACAATAGCGATTGATGAATGTTTCGTTGTCATTTAACTAGGTCCATGTTCCGCTGTGTGAATAATTTTTGAAAGCATTCTGTTAAAAATTAGTGAATGTGGGATTAATAAGGCAAACCAATAAAGTCTTCCAATTACTCCTCTTGGAACAAAATGTGCACGTTGACTAACTAAGCAACCATTGCCATTATCTGACACACTCCATTCAAGCCACGCGTGGCCAGGTAGAAGCATTTCGGCCCGTAAAAGTAATGAGTCAGAATCAACTTTTACCACAGTAAAAAAGTCTACTGGATCACCAACACGTAGTTCGGAAGGGTGCCGTCTTCCTCTTCTTAGACCAACTCCACCGGCTAGTTTGTCAATAAACCCACGAACAGCCCATAACCAATCGAAGGCAAACCAACCGGTGTCACCACCAATAGTTTTAATTGTTGACATGACTTTTTTGCCTGTAACTAACGATTTCTGTTCTCTAGAGTCAATTAAAACACGACCCCCAGACCACTCTGGGTCACTAAGTTCAGGCAACTCCGCTATTTGGCTTTTCACAGAATTTGACCATCGGGTAGGAATCTGGAGATTTTGCACTCTAGTTAATGCTCTACCAATTGAATTATGCAAATTTTCAGCATCATGATTAAGCACAGCAGAGATTGGGTTGTTACTTACTACGACATCAGAAGTGAGAGAATCTATAAGAGAACGGGCAAGACGAATAGGTAGCGGACTGGTCAGATTTACCCAATGAGATGATAGTCGAGGAGTTAATACGGGCACTGGAATAATTATTCGTTTTTTTAAGCCAGCAACTTGGGCATAGGTATGCATCATTTCTCTGTAAGTTAAAATATCTGGCCCGCCGACATCAATAATTTTCCCTAGCGTTTTATCATTATCTAATACAGACACTAAATAGAACAAAATGTCGCTTATTGCTACAGGTTGACAACGTGTCTGGGTAACCCATTTGGGCACCACCATTATTGGAAGTACTTCAACTAATGACCGGAGCATCTCGAAAGAAGCACTCCCAGAGCCAATAATTATCGCTGCTCGAAGTTCGGTGACAGGGGTTGAACCATTTGACAAAATTTTTCCAACTTTGTGCCGGCTAGTTAAATGTGGAGAATGATTTTTTTCATCTTCCCCAAGACCACCTAAATAAACAATTTGTTTAATTTTGTTTATATCCGCAGCTTTAGAAAAAATTTCAGCCATTGATGATTCTAAATCTTCAAAGTTAGAAGAAGCTGCCATTGAGTGGACCAGGTAATATGCTTTTTCCACACCATTAAGTGCTTCAATTACCTGGTCCTTAAGGCTTAAATCAGCTTTATAAACTTCAACTTTTGATCGCCAGGATCTGTCGTCTAATGCTTCAGAGTTCCTAACAATGCAGCGAACGTTGTATCCGGCTTCTAGAAGTTGAGGTACTAGACGACCACCGACGTACCCGGTCGCACCAGTAACCGCAATTATTCCAGTTTTATTTGCATTTTTCATAAACGTCTTAACTTTTCAATCATTAAAAATGTTATTTGGTAAGTCAAAATTTTTGGGAGTCTAGGGCTTAAGTCACAGAGAAATTTTTAGGTATTTTTCTTTGAGTCGATTCAGCAAAAAAGATTAAGAAAAATGAAATTGTTGAATACAACAAATATCCAAGTGCCAAAGGTGTGACGGAGTATTTTATTTGTGTTGAAAAAATTGCTGCTAATAAACCAGCTCCTCCGAGAGAAACCGCGCCCGCTACCCCTGAAGCGGTTCCGGCTAAATCTCCCATGGGTTCTAAAGCTAGGGACAAACCTATAGGAGTTAAAAGGCTTAAGAAAATGTTTGAAGAACCGACCAATAAAAGCCAAATCCAAAAGTTGGGTGAGCCGTTACTAGTTATTGCAAGAAGTAGAGAAGTTGTATTTATTAAGACAGAAAACCCAACACTAAAAATTGCGACACGTTTAGCTCCAAACATTGAAATAAAACGGTTACTCGCAAAAAATGCTATCGCCATAGGGATTCCAAGAATGCTAAAAATTACTGCAAATTGATTTGCTTTACCGTAAACAAGATCAAAAACTGGTTGCGAACTGCTTAGCCAAATAACGAAAGCTCCTTGTCCAAAGGTGACAGCTAGGACATAACCAATAGTAATTCGAGTAGAAAAAATCTTTTTAAAGGATTTAGTTGTTATTTCCCAATTTAGAGCCCTCCTTTTGTTCGTGGGTAAAGTTTCGCCAAACCAGAGACTCCACAAAATACCGACACCCCCCAAAATAATTCCCAAAGAATAGACAACTCTCCAATTTGTGAAAGTTAAGAAACCTTCTGAGATCAAGGGTGTGATTATCGGCCCCAAAAGAAAGACGGCCATAATTTTTGACATAACTTTCGCCATCTCGTTACCGGAATATAAGTCACGAGCAATAGTGGTTCTCATGCTTGCTGGAACACTTGAACCTAGTCCCCAGAAGAATCTAAAAATAAGGATTGTTAATAGATTTTGAGAGAGTAGAGAACCAAGAGCCCCGATCATGTAAATAGCAAGACCGAATTTTAAAGAAGCAATTCTCCCGAAACGGTCAGTAAAAGGACCACAAATAATTTGACCGATAGAAACGCCAATAATATAAATCGTAATTATCAACGAAATCTGGTTAGACCCTTCTAACAGCCCTATGTCGGGTCTGATCTCATCAAAAGCTGGAAGAGATGAATCAATTCCAAAAGCAGCTAGACCATTTAAGAAAGCAAGGAAAAAGACTACGTTTGTCTGAGATTTCTTCAACGGCACTTAGGTATTCTGCCTTGCAATCAGAAATAAGCCCGATCAATAGAGAAACTATTTTTTCAACTACGGTTCGAATATGAATCAGGTAAGTACAGCGAACCCAAGATATGCCACTTTGAATACACAGTATGCATATGAGATGTTTTCAATGCCTGCTGAAGAAGATGGTCCAATATGGATGGTAAATCTTATGAAATATCGTCCAATTGCTGATTATGTAGATGGTCGAGAGTCGAAAATAAGTGGTCGGGAAGCTGATGATCTTTACGCTCCTATAGATGTGCTGACTGATATAGGAGCAGAAATTGTTTTTGTCGGGGATGTAGAAACACAACTTCTTGGAGACAATCCAAAATGGGATCGAATAGCTGTGGTGAAATATCCGACAAGACGATCATTTTTAGAAATGTCATCTAGAAAAGATTTTCAAGAAAAACACGCCCATAAAGAGGCAGGTATGCAGGCGACAATTGTTATGGGTTGTACGCCCATGAACATGCCGGTTTACTCAAAAAAAGATTGGGCAGAAATAGCAAGTCCTCCCAGTGAAAGTGATGGTGTAATAACAGTCATTCATGTTTTGCAGTTAAATGAACAAATTGAGAAAATGAATAATTACTCTTTAATAGCAGGAGATCGAGCCATCCCAAATGGCGTGCGTGTAGATGGCTGGTTTCAAGTAGAAAACACTATTTTGGGAGATGATAGAAAATGGGATCAGGTTCGTTTCAATACTTTCCCCAGTCGTAGGGCATTCCAGGAAGTTTTAAATGACCCTGCTCGCATGGAAGCTCAGAAAAAATATAGAGAATCAGCTATAAGCGACACTTATACAATGATCGTGACACCTTCAATAAATAAAGTTTTTGACTCAATATAAACAATGAAAACAAGTGATCTTACAACTCCTGCGCTAATCGCGGATTCAAAAATTTTAGAAACAAATATCGCCACTATGGCATCAAAGAGGCCTGGGCGGGAACTTCGTCCACATGTAAAAGCTTTCAAATCAACAGCAATGGCAAAAAAACTAGTTGATGCCGGACACGAGACTTTTTGTTGCGCAACAATTCGCGAATTAGAAGGAATGGTAAAGGCCGGTTTTGGAAGTGATCTTCTTTTAGCGAATGAGACACTTGATGCCAAGCGAATCGGAGAGTTACTGGTAGAAGGGAATTGTCGAATAACAGTTGCAGTGGATTCATTAGAAACAATTGATGCTGCTGTATTCGCAGGTGTGAAAGAAGTTTTAATAGATGTCAATGTTGGACTTCAGAGATGTGGATGCAGCCCAGATGAAGCCGGTTTTCTTTCAGAAAAGGCAAAAGCATCGGGACTAAAAGTAAGAGGCGTAATGGGATATGAAGGGCATTTGATGCATGACCCTAATGTGCGTCGACGCACAGAAAAAACTCAAGAATCAATGGAACTTTTGATTCTCGCTCACGAAGCAGTAGGAGGCGATGTGATTTCTGGAGGGGGAACAGGAACATGGGAATGCAACCAAGCTGTGACAGAGCTTCAAGCTGGTAGCTATGTCCTGATGGATGGTGATTATTCTAAACTCGACCTTCCTTTTAAAGAAGGATTACTTTTATTAACCACAGTTATATCTACAAGTAAGTCTGGGTATGCGGTTTTAGATGGTGGATTGAAGGCATTATCAGTCGATAGTGGAAATCCAAAATTATTAGGTGAAGGTGAAGTCATATTTTGTTCCGATGAACACACGACCATAACAAATGGTTCTTGGACAGTCGGGCAAAGAGTCGGTTTGAGACCATCACATATTGATCCGACGATTGCAAAGCACGAATTCATTTACCTTGTAGAAGAAATTGAAGAAAGCCTAGATGCAGAATTGTTGGAAACATTGAAAATCGATTTGCGAGGATGGTAAAAGTGGCGAAGACCCATTCATCAAAAACATGGAGTAATTGGGCTGGTAATCAGACGAGTCATCCGTTGAGTATCGAAAAACCCAAAAATGAAGAAGACGTTGTATCCATAGTTAGAGAGGCCAAAAAACGAGGCTTAAAAGTCAAAGTTGTTGGGTCAGGACATTCATTTACTGGAATAGCAGTTGCAGATGAAGTTCTAGTTTCTCTTGATGATATGGCTGATATCCGGGACGTAGATTTTGAAAATTTTACAGTGCGTGTCGGTTCAGGAATAAAACTTTTTGATCTAAATCCAATATTGCAAAGATCTGGACTAGCTATGCCAAATTTAGGCGACATAGTTTATCAATCAATTTCGGGAGCTATTTCTACTTCAACTCATGGAACCGGTCTGCAATTTAAGACTATTGCAGATGCAGTCTGCGGAATGAGAATTGTTAACGGTGAGGGAAAAGTCATCGAATGTGACAAAGAAAAAAATACGGAGGTATTTCATTCGGCAAGAGTGGGATTGGGGGCTTTAGGGATAATCACCGAAGTCACGATCCAATGCGTAGAGGCATTTAATCTGCATGCGATAGAAGAAATTCTACCAATAGGAGAAGTAACAAATAATTTTGACCGCTGGTCAAAGTCTGCTGATCACATTGAATTTTTTTGGATGCCCAATACGGACAAGGCTCTATTGAAGAGAAATACCAGAACTCTAGAAGCACCTCCACGGCCAAGAAATAAAAGACACTCTTTTAAAAGGCGTTGGAATCGATTTAAGAATGAAGAGATAAAACAAAATGTTCTTTTTGGTGCTATGAATCATTTGGGCAAGATCGTCCCTCCGTTAGTTCCAAAACTTAATTCGATAGTTGCTGGAGAAAGTGGGAGAGCAGAGTATATAACAACTAGCTATGAAGTTTTCGCTAGTCCCCGTAGGGTCCGATTTTATGAAATGGAATATGCAGTCCCCATTAATTCAGGGATAGAGGCATTTAGAAGAGTGGTTGAATTGATAGGCGATTTAGACCATTACATAAGTTTCCCAGTTGAGTATCGAGTACTTGGAAAAGATGAAATACCAATGTCTACTGCGAGTGAAAGAGACTCTGCATTCATAGCCGTACACGTATTTAGAAACACACCATTTGAAAAATATTTTCAGGGTGTAGAAGAAATAATGGCAGATTACGAGGGTCGTCCCCATTGGGGGAAACTTCACTTTCAAGATCATGAAACTCTTTCAAATATTTATCCTCAATGGGAAGCATTTCAAAATACACGTAGGTTAATGGACCCTTCTGGGATTTTCACAAATCCTTATTTGGATAAGGTTCTTGGTCCTTTGACCTAGAAGATGCCAGTAGTCTGTTCCCATGGAGGATTCAGCGCATAACGAAAAACATAATCCATCTGATCAAGAAGACTTGGAATTAGACAAACTTGAAAACGATCTAGCTCTTATAGAGACTGCGATGGAAAAGATCGACCAAGGAGATCTTAAAGCGTATGAAACGATAGAAGCTGAGATTATTGAAACGTAGCACTTTCACTTCGGATATTTAATTATAAAAGATCAGGCGTTGACTCTTCGGTTACCAATGAAACCCTTTTACCCATTATCAGGTCACCATCAACAAACTCAACCCAACGGCCACCAAGATTTGGAACCTTAGTAGAAGGTTGATCGTGAAGATTTTCTAACGCATGGACTATCCCAGCATGTGAAATAATCAGAGTATTATCTAAAGGCTTCGAATTTTCAGAGATTTTCTTTAAAACCTCAAAAACTCTAAATAAAAGATCTGGATTGGATTCATATCCGTCTGGTCGGTTTCCCGAATCTAAAAATCCTGGCCAACCATTTTCGATTTCAACACGTGTAAGACCCTGCCAAGGGCCGGCATCGCGTTCCATTAGGCCGATTTCAGTCACTACTGGTCCCACCCCCATTAACTCTGAAATTATGGAAGCAGTATTTTTTGCTCTCTGAAGAGGTGATGACACAATTGAATCAAATAAACCGAGTTTTTGGCTGGCTTTCTTAGCTTGGTTCTCTCCTAGATTGGTTAAAGGAGGGTCAGCCTGCCCTTGCCACCGTCCAAGAGCATTCCATTCTGATTGACCATGACGAACAATTAACAACTTTGGCATAATTTGACGGTATCTATTTCAGGTTCTATTCGGACTCAGCTAATACTTTCCGTAGACTACTTCTATGGCAACTCTTCGTCTTTTTGCATCAGTAAAACAAATGGCTGGAACAGGATCAGTCGTTTTGTCAGGGGCAACAGTGGCTGATGTAATAGAAGAGGCATCTGAACGATTTGGATCTGAGTTCAGCGATATTGCAAATAATTGTCGAATTTGGTTAAACGGAAACCCAACTGAAATTGATAATCCCGTAAGTGATGACGATGAGATAGCGCTACTACCACCTGTTTCGGGAGGGTGACAGTGCGCAAGTTAGCTGTACTCTCAATGCACACTTCTCCACTAGCTCAACCGGGTATTGGTGATGGTGGAGGAATGAATGTTTACGTTCGTGAAGTTTCTTCAGCTCTTGAGCAAGCGGGCATAAGTTCAACAGTTTTCACAAGACGAGTGGATGGAGAGACACCGAAAATAATGACATTTGGTAACGGGCTGAAAGTCGTTCAAATCGATGCGGGAGATTTTTCCTTGCGTAAAGAAGAATTATTTTCGGTAGTTGGAGATTTCGCGAATGGGGTAGAAGACTTTTTAGTCAAGGAAGATCGACACGATGCTTTATTAGCAAATTATTGGCTTTCTGGTTCAGCAGCTCATCAATTAAAACACAGCCTCAATATGCCTTTATTAACCTCGTTCCACACACTTGCACTGGTTAAAGCTGCTTCGGGTGATAAAAGTTGTGGATACGAAGAACGTATAAATATGGAGAGTGAGGTAATAGGTTGTTCGGATGTAATTTTGTCAAATAGTTCTTTTGAAAGAGATCAATTAGTCAGTTATTACGGTGCTGAACCTTCTCGCATTGAAATCGTTCCCCCGGGGGTAGACCGTTCGATTTTTAAACCTGGATCTAAAAAAGAAGCTCGCCAGCTTCTTAATTTGGGTGGACAAACAACACTTCTTTTCGTTGGGCGTATTCAACCTTTGAAAGGAGTCGATTTAACAATTTCGACATTGTCAGAACTGGAAGATAAAGAAGCTCGTCTTATTTTGATTGGCAGTTCTAGTGGTCCAGAAGGTCCGAGTGAAGAAAGACGTATTAGAAAAATGGTAGAAGAATTAGGTTTAACAAACAGGGTTTTATTTGTTGAACCCCAGCCACATGAAAAATTAGTTAATTGGTATCGAGCTGCCGATGTTTTATTGATGCCAAGCCGTTCTGAGTCATTTGGGCTTGTAGCCCTAGAAGCTGCTGCTTGTGGTTTGCCAGTTGTAGCTTCTGCGGTCGGTGGGCTGCAGAAAATTGTTGAAGATAGTTCATCAGGGTATTTGATCAATGATCGCGATCCTTGGTCTTATGCAGCTCATGTTTCAAAAATTATTAATGATTCTAAAAAAGCTGAAGAAATGTCTACGAAAGCAGTTGAAAGGTCTAAATCATTCACTTGGTCGGTTACTGCTGCGCGACTTCGACGAATTTGTTCAGATTTGCAATCCCGATCTTTGGTTGATTGTGCATAGTGCTGAAGGTGAAGTCTCTCGACTATTAACAGAAGCTGAACTTGAGTCTCTGGAAAGAGAAATCGAAAGATGGCTCGATTTATCTTTAAAAGAAAATCCTTTGCTGGCTAGTTTCGAGAGGGACTCCGACGAACCGGTTGGTGAATCACGATGGTTTATAAGAGTTCTAGGGGAGGAAAAAGATACATTTACTCTGCGGTTTATGCTCAGACAAAGAATGTTGCATTATGAAACCTATGTGATGCCTGCTCCTGAAGACAATAAAGAGTCGTTTTTGGAAAGTCTTCTAGTCAGGAATAGAAAAATTGTCGGTGCCACATTTTGTTTAGGGGAAGAAGAGGCTGTTTTCTTAATTGGGGCTATTCCAGCGAGTACGGTAGGGCCAAATGAGCTTGATCGTATTCTTGGAACTTTATGGATGGCAGTAGAACAAAATTTCAGATCTCTTCTTAAAATTGGTTTTGCTTCAAAATTTGTTGGATCGAAAAAAGAAAATTAGTGAAATCTGATTCCAACGTTAAACGACTTCCATCAAAAGTTTTGGTGTTTTCTGTTACCACTGTGGGACTTTTGCATAATTCTATTTTTGTTAGTTCAACTCCCGAAATTTTAAGATCTCTCGGCGAGTCAGAAAATCTGGCGGGACTTTTAATCGCAGCCGGTTCTGTTCCGGGGATAGTAGTGGCGCCTTTAATAGGTTTTCTAGCAGACCGATTTGGTCGAAAAAAAGTATTAGTTCCTTGTCTTGTGGTTTATGGAATTTTTGGCCTTTTAGTAGGTTTAAGCCCTTCATTATTCTGGTTTTTACTTATAAGAATTTTCCAGGGCTTAGGTAGTGCAGGATTAATAAATCTAGTTGTAGTAATAATTAGCGATAATTGGGCGAGCTTGGATAGGGCCCGTTTAATAGGGCAAAACGCTGCAGCTATAACAATCTCGGTAGCTATTTATCCTGTGGTTGGGGGAGTAATAACTGATTTAATAGGTTGGCGTTGGGTTTTTTTGGCTTTTCTTGCTCCTTTAGTGGTTGCTTTTTTTGTTTCAAAAAATCTGCAAGACCATCAACCGCGCTCAGATGTATCGGTTAGAGAGCAAATCTCTGGTGCATTTTCAGAGATTGTCAAACCGGCCATAGCTACGAATCTTGTAATCGTAATTATTCTGTTTATGGCAATTTTTGGATTATTTCAGTCTTTATTGCCAGTCCATCTTGAGCGTGAGTTCGGGCTGCTTCCCACTGGAAGAGGTTTAGTCGCTTCGGCTCCAGCCGTTGTCGCTGCTTTATCAGCTCTAGCAGTTGCAAGAGTCAGGAAGCGAGTGCAAGGCGGAGTAATCATCTATGCGTCTCTACTAATTTGGGGTATTTCTTTTCTTATGATGGGGTTTGGATCGTTACCTATTCTTGTATTAGCAACAATGATTTATGGATTGTCAGAAGGTCTGATGATCCCAACTCTCCAAGATCTGATAGCAGAAAATGCTCCCGAGCAACTTCGCGGCGCATTGTTAGCAATGTGGACAGGAGCTGCTCGTTTGGGACAAACGGTTGGTCCTGTAACGATTTCTCTTGCGTTAATGGGATTTTCCACTTCTTGGGTACTTGTTTCGGCAGGTGTAGCAATGGTAGCTATTTCGGTTTTAGCTAGTTTTACTCGGACACTTATTGTTTCTTCAGAAGCCAATCAAACTGGTAGATTCAACGGATGAGTTTTCGATTACAAATAATCGGTGGCGGCAACATGGGCGAAGCTTTATTACGCGGACTTCTTAACAACAATTGGGCATCAAAAGATGAACTACATGTTGTAGAACCAGTATCTGAACGCAGAGATTATTTAGCTGCCACAATTTCTGGTGTTTCTATTTCAGAAGAACCATTGTCAGAGCTGGATTCTTTGATTGCTGTGAAACCAGACAAAGTCCCAGAGGTATTAGGGGTTTTATCAAAATTAAATCCAGACAGAGTTCTTTCTATAGCAGCGGGAGTGAGAGTTTCTTCCATGGAAAAAATTCTGGGTGAAAATGTAAGAGTTCTAAGGGCTATGCCCAATACGCCTGCCTTAATAGGGAAGGGTTCATCAGGTGTAGCTGCCGGTTCAACTGCTACTGATGAAGATCTGATATGGGCTGTTGAAATACTTTCAGCCGTTGGTTTAGCAATGGTTGTTGAAGAAAGCCAGCTTGATGCAGTTACAGGTGTTTCAGGTTCTGGTCCGGCCTACTTATTTTTTTTAGCTGAAGCACTTATTGACGCGGGGTGTGAAGTTGGATTATCAAAAGATGAGTCACAATCTCTTGTCGAACAAACCCTTTTAGGTGCAGCAGCGCTTTTATATGAATCTGATGACCCTGCTGAAGTCTTAAGACAAAAAGTTACTTCTAAGGGGGGCACCACTGCAGCCGCCATAGAAGTTTTCGAAAACGCTAGTTTTCGTGACATTATCAGGGCAGCAGTTTTTGCCGCTACTGAACGTTCTTTGCAGCTTGGTGATGAATGAACAGAGGTAAAAAATATGAAACGATTTCATTTTTGTCAGATTTTGGAACAACTGACGAGTTCGTAGGGGTAGTTCATTCTGTAATAAATTCTATTGCTCCTTTTGCAAAGGTAATAGACGTTACTCATGGGATTCCACATTATGACATTCGTTCAGGTGGATTAGCTCTTGCTCGCAGTGCTCAATATCTGTCACCGGGTGTTGTTTTGGCAGTCATTGATCCAGGTGTGGGAACACAACGACGGGCAGTTGCAGTGGAAGTTGGTGGTGGAGAATCAGTCTTAGTAGGTCCTGACAATGGTTTACTTGCGCCGACAGTTGCTTTGGTAGGGGGTGCAGATCGAGCGGTTTCACTCACAGAAACTAATTATCAGCTACCGGCCCCGGGAGCTATGAATGCTGGTCGTGATATTTTTGGTCCAGCGGCAGCACACATTGCTTCGGGAGTAGACCTGTCAGAATTAGGGGATTCGGTTGAGGTTTCAAGCCTGGTGCCTGGCCTTATGCCAGTAAGCTCCAGAGAGAGTGATGGACTTCACGCGGAAGTTTTATGGGTAGATCAGTATGGAAACGCCCAGGTTAATTTAGACCCCGCGGAACTTGAAATAAAAGAAAATGAAGTTAATCATTTTGAAATTAAAACCTCAGGACTAACCAGAATAGCTAAAAAGGTAAAAACTTTCGAAGAATTGGGCGCGGGGGAACTTGGGTTAATAATTGATGAATATGGTTTAGTGGCGATTGTAATAGCCAGAGGTTCAGCGGCAGAAGAGATGAAAATAAACACCGGGAATCAAGTGATTATTTCTTTTGCTGAAAATTCTTCTACGCAGCCCGTGCCAGTGGTTTTAAAACAATTAGACGAAAAAAATGAAGGTGATCTGTAGTGCGTTTCGGTACAACTTTTGTAATGTCTCTTCTTTTATTAGCTATCTTAGGAGCAGCATTAATTCAGTTCGTCTTTCTTATTGACTGAATAAAAATTTTCTTAACAATTTTCCATTTAACGTTATTTGCTTTATGAATCACGTTGCTATCTAATTAGTGTGTGTCAAATTTAAATTTGCCTGAAGCTGCACTTTCTAGACTGACCGTTTACCAGCGGGCACTAGTTGAATTAAGCGATTCTGGTATAAAGACAGTGTCTTCCAGAGAACTAGCTGAAATTAGTGGAAGTAATGAATCAAAAGTCAGAAAAGATCTTTCATATTTAGGCTCACATGGAACACGTGGGGTGGGATACGAAACTGAACGCCTGATTAAAGAAATAGGTGTTGTTTTGGGTGGCAGCCAACCAAAACCAGCAGTATTAGTTGGGATTGGCAATCTAGGAAGAGCTTTAAGCCATTACGAAGGTTTTCAAGTTAGCGGATTTCCAATTGTGGGGCTTGTGGATGTAGATCAAGACGTTGTGGGGAAAACTATTAATGGACTGAAAGTTAGAAATTTAGACGAACTAGAAGAACTTGTTGCCCAAACATCTGCGGTATTGGGAATTGTAACTACACCTGCAATTGCAGCTCAGGAAGTTGTTGATTGTTTAGTGGAAGCGGGAATTAGGTCCATTCTAAATTTTGCACCTGTAGTCGTAGATGTTATTGATGAGGTTGAAGTAAGAAGAGTTGATTTAGCAACTGAGTTCCAAATTCTGGGCTACTACGACCATCTTAGAAAATTTGATTGATTAAATAACGGTGACCAAATACCATAAAATATTCATCACAAAAGGTTGGCAATAGACTCAAAATTAAGGAAAAATCAGTTGGTAAGTTTATTTTGATGATTACTTACTTAAACCCAGCCTAGGAGATTTATTTGTGTCGGTAATAGTCGTTGGTCTTAACCATCGAACTGTTCCTCTTGATCTTTTCGAGAAGATGACGGTTCCGGAAGCAAAATTACCAAAGGCTTTGGCTGATCTTTCGTCGCGTGAAAATATTAGTGAATCAGTAATTCTTTCAACGTGTAACCGCATCGAAATTTATGCTTACGCCGAAAAATTCCATGGTGCTTACCAAGACATACGAAACTTTCTTTCTGAAATTTCACATGTTGCCCCCGAAGATTTTTCTGATCATCTGATTGGACTATTTGGTTCTGACGCTATTGAACACTTGTTTAAAGTCTCTTCTGGTATTGATTCAGCTGTCATAGGAGAACACGAAATATTGGGTCAGGTTCGCTCAGCTTGGGAATTAGCAGTTGAGGAGCAGGTAGTTGGAACGGTATTAAATTCACTTTTTAGACACTCACTTGAAGTTGGTAAAAGGGCAAGAAGTGAAACTTCTATTTCGCGAAACATAACCTCTGTTTCTCAAGCAGCAGTTGCTATGGCTGACAAACAACTAGATGGATTAATAGGTAAACGTGTTTTAGTCGTCGGCGCTGGAGAAATGGGCGAAGGAATGGCCAAGTCCTTGCATGCAGGGGGAATAACCGAGTTGCGGATAGCCAATAGAACTTGGGATCGTGCATTGGAAACCGCAGAAAGATTAAATGGTAAACCTGTGAGGCTTGATGAACTGCCGCAAAACTTAACAGAGGTTGACTTATTACTAACTTCCACCGGTGCAACCGCTGCGATCCTTGAGTATGGAGATCTTGATGAAGCGGCACGCCAAAGAAAAGGAAGAGAACTATTAATCGTAGATATTGCGGTCCCGCGCGATGTTGACCCAGCAGCTGCTGATCTTGATGGAGTGACACTCCTAGACATGGATGATTTACGAGAGTTTGCTGAAAAAGGTATAAGAGCTAGAGAGAAAGAAGTTTCCTCCGTAATAGAAATCATAAACGAAGAGCTAGAGCGTTTTTTGAATCTTTTTTCAGCTAGGTCAGTAGCTCCAATAGTGACGCAACTTCACTCTCGTGCAGAAGAGATACGAAATTCAGAACTTCAAAAACTTTTTAGAAAGTTTCCTGAATTAACTCCTGAACAACTAAAAGGAATTGAAACTTTAACGTCCGCAATTGCAAATAAGCTTATGCATGAACCAACGGTACGACTTAAAGATGCTGCGGGAACCCCAAAAGGTGAACGTTTGTCTGAAGCATTGCAAGACCTCTTCGACCTATAAAAGAATCAGTAGTTTTGTCACTGCGGATTGCGACACGGGGGAGTGGGTTAGCCTTAAAGCAGACCCAGCGTGTAGCTGAACTAATTTCGCAAAAATTCCCCGCAATACAGCTAGAAACAGTAGTTGTTAGCACCGCGGGTGATCGTGATACAAAAACTCCTATACAAGAAATTGGTGGACAAGGAGTATTCGTTACTGATGTTCAATCTGCCGTTCTTTCTGGAGAAGCAGATATTGCAGTCCATTCTGCAAAAGATCTTCCAGCTGAAACAAACCCCGGGTTAGTACTTGCTTCCGTACCTGAAAGAGCAGATCCAAGAGATGCACTTGTAGGTTGCATTTGGAATGACTTACCTAAAGGTGCATTAATTGCTACTGGTTCAATTAGAAGAAGATCACATTTGTCTCATCTGAGACCAGATCTTAAGTTTCAAGAGTTACGAGGCAATATTGAAACTAGGCTTTTACGAGTTGATGATGTGGATGCCATCTTGGTGGCAAAAGCTGCTTTAGATCGACTTGGTTTAAATCCAGAACAAATGGATGTGTTGCCTGTCTCAATTCTTTTACCACAAGTAGGACAAGGTGCTTTAGCTATCGAGTGCCGTAATGAAGATTTTGAGGTAATTCAAATGTTGAAAGGGATTGAAGATCAGAAAGTCAGAAGCCTAGTTGATACGGAGAGAGCATTTTTGGCTGAAATAGGATCGGGCTGTAGTTTGCCAGTTGCAGCCCATGCCGTTTTGGAAAAAGAAAAAATTCTGTTGAAAGCTTCTATTGCATCCAAAGATGGTACGACACTTTTAAAAGCAGAAGATATCGGAGTTGATGGCAATCAGCTTGGGATAAATATGGCAAACAAGCTTTTAAATGAAGAAGGTGGCGAACGTTTATTGAATGAGAATTTGTGAATATAAGAAAACCATTATTGGATAAAACTCTCGTAATAACCAGATCATTTGAGCAGTCTGAACCACTTTCCTCTGAGCTGGTTGATCTAGGCGCAAAAATTATTTCTCTACCATTAATTACTATTGCCGAACCTACAGATAATGGAAAAGGGCTTGAAGAAAAAGTAAAAGATTTTGAGGCGTATAAGTGGGTAGTAGCAACTTCTCCTAACGGGGCGATGAGACTCCTGAAGACAATGGAGGTTGTCGGAAAAAATTGTTCTCCCAAAGTAGCTGTAATTGGTAGATCAACAGCCAAAGTTTTCACTCAATCTGGAATCGCAGTTGACTTCGTTCCTGAAAAAACTTTTTCTGAAGGTTTCCTTGAGGTGTTTCCTAGAGCAGAAAAAGAAGATGACAAAATTCTTTTAGTGCAAGCTGAAAGGGCTCGACCTTTGCTTTACGAGGGGCTAATAAATGCAGGTTGGATAGTAGATAAGACTGTTGCATACCGAAATATAAATAGTGAAGTAGAAGCGAATTTATTACTTGAAGCAAAAAACGCTGATGCAATAATTTTTACGGCTTCATCAGCAGTTAATCGTTACCATGAGCTAATTGGCGTTCCTCAACCGCCTAACGCTCTTTGCATAGGCCCAATTACTGGTGAGAGTGCAAGAATTTTAGGTTGGAAAGTTTTTGAATCACGAGAGCAGTCTGCTAAAGATCTGATTGAAGCTGTAAAACAATGGGCGGGGTCGTGACAATTCCTTCGTAGGCTTTGTGTATGAGTATTAACGCCCGGTTCCCGACTTGGCGATCTCGTAGACTTAGGCGTACAAGCGCGATCCGAAGATTGGTATCTGAAACACAGATTTCTGCTAACGATTTCGTTGCGCCTCTTTTCGTCAGGGAGGGTATTAAAGAAGCGCAACAAATATCTTCACTCCCAGGCGTTTTCCAACATACGCTTGAAAGCTTAAAACTTGAAGTTGATTCATTAAGAAAACTTGGGATACCAGGCGTAATTCTTTTTGGGATTCCTAAGTCGAAAGATGAAGTGGGCTCAGGGGCTTGGGATCCAGATGGGATAGTTCAGTTAGCACTCAAAGATTTGAAAGAAAATTTTGGCGATGAGATGACGCTCATTGCAGATCTCTGTGTTGACGAGTACACGAGTCATGGGCATTGTGGAATTTTGTCTCAAGATGGAACAGTTGATAATGATGCAACGCTTGAAATTTATAACCAGATAGCTATAGCACAAGCAGACGCTGGCGCCGACATTTGCGCACCTTCAGGAATGATGGATGGACAAGTTTCTTCGATCCGTAATGCATTAGATTCAAACAATCATACTCAGACTATTATTCTCGCATACTCCGCTAAGTATGCCTCATCTCTTTATGGTCCGTTTAGGGACGCAGTAGATGTAACTATAAAAGATGGTGGTGACCGTCGGGGCTACCAACAGGACTATGCAAACTCACGAGAGGCCTTAGCCGAAATTAAAGCTGATATTTCTGAAGGAGCCGACATCGTAATGGTAAAGCCAGCCTTGTCGTATTTAGATGTCATTACAAAAGCTAGATCAGAAGTAGATGTCCCAATAGCTGCTTATCACGTAAGCGGCGAGTATTCGATGGTCAAAGCAGCTGAAGCAAACGGTTGGTTAGACGGCGAATCGGTAATGATGGAACATTTATTTTCAATTAAAAGAGCAGGAGCTGACATAATACTAACCTATGCAGCAAAGCAAGCTGCCGAGATTTTACAGGGTTAATTGCTCGTGGTAGAAAAAAATCAAAATTTGTTTGAACGAGCAAAAAAAGTTATTCCAGGTGGTGTTAATTCACCTGTTCGTTCATTCAGTTCTGTAGGCGGAATTCCTTATTTCGTCAGGAATGCCGAGGGTCCTTATGTTTGGGATGAAGAAGGCAACAGATACATCGATTACGTACAGTCTTATGGGCCGATGATTTTAGGACATTCACATCCGGCAGTAATAGAAGCTATAAATAAAGCAGCATCATGTGGAACTAGTTATGGTGCTCCAACCAAGAAAGAGATTGTTCTTGCTGAGACAATCGTTGAACGAGTAAAGGGAATTGAATCAATTCGTTTTGTCAATAGTGGGACAGAAGCAACTATGACTGCGTTGAGGTTGGCAAGAGGTATTACTAAAAGATCTAAAATAATTAAATTTTCAGGCTGTTATCATGGCCATTCTGATACTTTGCTGGCAGCTGCTGGAAGTGGTGTTGCTACCCAAGGTATCTCCGGAAGCGATGGAGTTACAGAAAGCGCAGTGTTTGACACGGTAGTTGTTCCGTTTAACAAGATTCCGGAAATAGATCAATCAATTGCTGCGGTAATTGTCGAACCGGTTGCGGCGAATATGGGTCTTGTTGAACCTAACCCAGGTTTTCTGCAAGAACTTAAAATGGCTTGCGATTCGGCAGGTGCGCTTCTTATTTTTGACGAGGTAATAACAGGTTTTCGTTTATCCCCAGGTGGAGCTTCTAACTGGTATGACGTAATCCCTGATATATGGTGTTTCGGAAAAATTATTGGTGGCGGCTTACCGGTGGGCGCTTTTGCTGCGAGCCAAGAGGCAATGAGTTATTTGGCTCCAATCGGTGGCGTTTACCAAGCGGGAACTTTGTCAGGTAATCCTTTAGCCATGGCCGCCGGTCAGGCCACGCTTGAATTATTAGGCGACTCTGAGTATGAATATTTGGAATCAATTGCAAATCGTTTAGCTAAAGGTTTAAAAGAAGTTGTTGCAAACAGTAGTCTCGAAATTTGTGCACCAAAAGTTGGCCCATTAATTGGGATCTTTTTCAATGATAAAAAACCAAGTAATTTTGAGGAGGTAAAACCGATAGCAGAAAACGGTTTTTACCCAGTTTTTTTTCATGGAATGCTTAAGCGTGGAGTTGCTCTAGCCCCCGGACCGTACGAAATCCTTTTCCCAAGTTTGGCTCATACAGAAAAATTGATAGACGAAACAATTGAAATAGCCTCAGATGTCGTGAAAGAAATTTCATCCACTGGAACTTAGGTATCTCTGAAAATTTTAAATTTTTCCATCAGTTTTCCACTAGAAGAATTTCTCTCAACCATATTTTCTGGGGATGAAATTTCGTTCATCTCAAGCTCTATGTCAATTGCAATGTTTTTACCTGATTCAACTCCCCATTGATCGAAAGGATTTACACCCCAAACAACTCCAGAAGCAACAGTTCGATGTTCATACAATGCAAGTAACTGCCCGAGAATGAAAGGTGTAAGTTTTGGAGCCAAGATGATCGTCGATGGGCGATTACCTTCTAATTTTTTGTCAAGTATTAAATCTTTTTCTTGAGTATCAGAACCAAAGGCTAGAGCCTCAGCTTGAGCGAGCAAGTTCGCAAAAAGGCTATTTTGTTGCTCTTGATGGGTGTGATTATACGAGCTAGAGAATCCCAGCATTTCGCAAGGAACTACGTCAGTACCTTGATGTAGAAATTGGAAAAATGCATGTTGACTTTCGGTTCCTGTAGCTCCCCAAATCACCGAACCGACTGAGCTGCCAAACTCGTGTCCATCCTTTCGGATGTTTTTCCCCAAGCTTTCCATCATAAGTTGCTGTAAATAGGCTGGAAAGTATGACATCTGACTGCTGTAAGGAATTACTGCCATCGTTGGATAATTAAGAAATGATCGATTCCATACATCGATTAGTGAAAGAAGTAAAGTGCCATTTGATTCGAAAGGTTCAGAAAGGGTTTTGTGATCGATTTTGTTCATTCCTGACAGAAAGTGAAAAAATTCATCCGGTCCTATCGAGATCATAAGGACTAGCCCTGCTGCGGAAGACAGCGAGAATCTTCCTCCAACCCAATCAGGCAAATCAAAAATCATAGTTTCTTCGATTCCTAAATTGGTAGCTTTTTCTCTAAAGCTCGTAATACCAACAAGATGTTTTGGTAATCCCGCAGCGCCGATTGAGTCTTGAAGCCATTCCTTTGCATTTTTCATTAATACGAGAGTTTCCTTTGTATTAAATGATTTCGAAGTTATTACAAAAATTGTTGTTTCGGGATTTAGTCCGTTAAGAGTTTCGTCTAGATCTAGGGGGTCAATACTTGAACAGAATCTGATTGTTATTTCTCTATGAGCAAATTTTGAAAGCGTTTTGTAGGCCATTGAGGATCCTAAACTTGACCCACCAATTCCTAAGGCAACTACAGACGTGATGGGTGCCCCTGTTGACCCTAATAATTTTTTATTCCGAATACAGTGAGAAAATTCTTCCATTTTTTCTAAAGTCTCAGTAATTTCCGGAATGATATTTTTCCCTTCAATTAGAATTTTTGAATCTTTGGGGGCACGTAGTGCAGTATGAAGAACAGGTTTTTGCTCAGTCCAATTAACTGGATTGCCTGCCACCATTTCTGAGAAAAATTTATTAATTTTGCTTTCTTCTGCAAGATTAGCAAGGAGCTCAATTGTGGTTGAATCGATTAGTTGTTTAGAAAGGTCTATCCAAAGGTCTCCAAATGCTATGGAAAAATCACTTCCTCTATTTGGATTTTCATTAAAAAGGTCGATAAGAGATTTTTTAGAAATCCTGTTTCGATGCTCTTCGAGACTAGACACAGTTTGATTTTTAATAGAAGAAGAATGCATACAGTTATTCTCACTGGTTTCTCAGTCCAAAACTATTAAAAAACAAACTTTTAGAAAATAACAATAATTCTTTTAGTCGTTAACCTTTTGTTCAGGGATCATTCGAACGATTGAGGCAATAGCGCTATACGCAGCTTCATCTAAACCTTTATCTGTTTCTTTCATTAGATTCGCCATAACTTTTAGTGCCCATTCCATTAACGTTTGCGATCGCATTCCAATTCTTGTTAGTTCTCTGATTAAAGTTGGGTTGCCGATAATTTTTGCAAACAATCTTGCCACTTTGAAATATAAGCCATATTCCTCATTGAGTAGGTCAGGGTAACGTTCAAGGACAGAGTTATCTTTTTGAGTGTTAGCTTCTGCGAAAAGGGAAGCGGCTAATCGACCTGTTTCATATGCATAGTCGATACCTTCACCGTTGAAAGGATTAACTGAACCCGCTGCATCACCGACTAATAACCAGTTGTGACCTGCTTTTGGTCCCACTGATCCCGCCATTGGGAGACGTCCACCTGTGGGTGGCTCGATTGGTTCGAGAGGGTTTATCTGCCAGTAGTCAGGAAGTGTTAATGCAAACTCATTAAATAGATGAGTTGTATTTATATTTTTGTAATCTCTAAAAGTAGAAAGAAGACCTATGCCAACATTTATGGTTCCATTCCCGACTGGAAATATCCAACCATAACCAGGCATTGAGTTTCCATTTCTGTCTTTAACGTCTAGAGCAGATTCAATCCACGGTTCTTTATCTAAAGGGCTTTCAAAATAACCTCTTATAGCCATTCCCATTGGGTAACTTTTATCTCTGTTGCTACCTAACGATCTGCTAAAACGAGAATTTGCCCCATCAGCCACAGCGATAAATTTTGCTTTAAATTTAATTTCTTCACCACTTGAGTGATCTGTGACCAAGGCACCTTCAATCCCCATATCGCTCTTATTCAGAGGCGTGGTTGCTTCCATCCCTTCAAATAAATCAGCACCTGCTTCTACCGCGTTTTTAACCACCAGCGTGTCTAGATCGCATCTTCTTACGACGTACCCATAGGACGGAAAGGTAGGGTGATCCGGCCACTTCATTTCAATGCTCCTGTCGTGAGCTATAGCGCGGAGTCCATCGTACTTATGGTAAACCTCGAGTTCTTTTTCTAAATTCATTTCAGACAACTGATGAACAGCTCTAGGTGTAAGACCGTCACCACAAGTTTTTTGTCGGGGAAAGATTTTTTTCTCGATTATCGCAGTTCTAAGGCCGGCGGACGCTGCCCAATACGCAGTAGCTGCACCTGCCGGGCCTCCTCCGATTACTAATAGGTCGTAAGATTTTTCTGACATTTATCCAAGTTTTCAGTAAGAGAAATTCAAATTGCGAATTGTAGACAACTTATGAATGGGTGCTTTCAATAATTTCACTTATTTCCGATGCGGTAACAGTTTCCGCATCAAAATACATATCAAGGTCCATTTCACTGGTTTCGATTATATGGTCCAGTTCTTCTGCGTAAATAAGAGCTTCTTCTGAATTTCCAAAAACGGCTCGTTCATGTAAAACAACGCTCATGAGTTCTTCTGCATTTAGAACGTCGGCAAAAGCTGGCATACCTCCAGCTACTATCCGGCCTCTTTCAGGAGATCCGTAGGTATTACCCACTCCGAAACCATCAGAACCTTTTGCAATCCACTCGACCATGTCTGCCATATAAGGGAAAGTAATTAAAACTTCACCATCAGCTAATTTGTACCCTGCACCACCACCACCATTAGCACCGTGACAAGACGAGCAACGTTGTTCATATATTTCTGCTCCATGTTGGAGAACTCCAGTAGCTTCAACGGTCGGACGTTCAAGAGTTCCCACATAAATAACTGCCCAGATCGGAAGACAAAGTAAAGCTGATGCTGCCCACCAAGGAATCTTGTCTCTATTTTTTGCTGCATTTACGTAGGGTGGATCTTCTACAACAATCTTAGTTTCTTCTACTTTTTCAGTTGAGGTCTCAACTGGTGAGGCAGTTTCAGATGCAGGAGCAGTGCTTTGTGACTCTTCTAAATCTGATGAAGTATCACCCGAAGGTGCTTGACCCGTCATTCTTTCGCGCGCACTTTTAGATCGCTTTAAAAGATGTTCTGGTATTTCGACCAATGTTTTCTCCGGATTTATTTCTAGATATCTAAGTTTAAAAGTTTTTAACCGATGACGGCAGGATAGCCGTCACGAAGGTCGACATGACATTGATACCCATTTTATTTTCTACTTTTGGTTTTGAGTGCAAAGCATTTTTCTTATTTTTGAAGCTATAAAAACTTTGGATGGTTTGATGGAAAGTGTTGCGGTTAGTGCGCTCGATACTCAGCCAACCTGTAAGATGGTTATAAGAGTTTGTGCAATTTTTCACAAAGTTTTCGCAATTATAAAACCCAGTAAAGACTTGAGAGAGGAAAAGTTCGAATGGTCGCATTCGCCGTGTCGATAATCGCAACGGTGATCCTCGTATGGGGCTTCTACGCATACTTAAAACGCTGTCCAATTGACAAAGAATTTACTTGGGGCGAAGCAATGCTTTTTGCTACTTACGTATTTTTTATCTTATTTTGGGTCTATGGAGTAGTGCCGCATCAGTGGCTTACTTGGGCTGACAGTGAGTTAAATTGGCGTCCCGATCGTTTCATTGTTGGGCCTGAGCTTCCATGGACAGGTGACCAAGGAATAGTCGAATGGGCTCTGCCTTTTACTATGACCTATCTAGTAATACGTGATGTGATTGCAGTATTGATTTATGGGGTTGCTTTGGCCGGCAACGTAGTTTGTTGGCGACATTGGCAGAATCGAGGAGTTGAAAAAGAGGAAGTAGAAGATACTTCTGAGTACGGAAGACCGCTTATAAAAGAGGGAGTAGGCATATGAGCGTTACCGATGCCAACCCACCTCATCCGACTTTTGTTGATGATTATGTCCTGCATGAGGTAGATAAAGAGTGGCTTGAAGCAGCTATTAAACCTAAACAATTTATCCATATCGATCAATCAGAGTGCATTATGTGCGAAGGCTGCGTAGATATTTGTCCATGGAAGTGCATTCACATGGTAAGTACAGATGCAGTAGCTGATTCAGTGGGCACCGAAATCCCAGGAAGAGATCCAAGTGACAAAGTAATTTTCACAATTGATGACGATGTTTGCACTCGCTGCGCACTTTGTGTAGACAGATGTCCAACAGGTGTGATTATTTTAGGAAAGTTGACAGATGCGCCTCCGGAAGGTGATGGCCACCAGAGAACAACGAGTCATGGTTATGGTTACGGAATGCGTTTGGCATGATTATAAATAAAACTAAGAAAGTATTAGAGGGAGTGAAATAATGGCTGAGACAAACGGCGATAAAGCCGCCGGTCAGGCATTAAAAGAGAAGCTAGGACAAGTAGGAGACAAAGTCCAAGATTCGCAAACTTGGGCCGCTATTTTTAGGCCTGGTTCGATTTTCAGAAAGGGCTATTCAGACAGTCCAAGAAATCGTTCATATGTAATAATGAACAGCGTCCTTTATCACCTGCATCCTGTAAAGGTAAAGCGTCATGCTGTAAAGGTCAGTTACACGCTTTGTCTGGGTGGCTTGAGTTTTTTCTTGTTTATTTTCTTGACAGTCACAGGAATTTTTCTAATGTTTTTCTATCGACCGACTGCCGCTCAGGCTTGGGATGACATCCAGACTCTGCAAACAGCAGTCGGTTTTGGACTCCTAGTTAGAAACATGCATCGCTGGGGAGCCCATTTGATGGTTTTGACGGTTTTCTTGCATATGGCACGTGTTTTCTATCATGGTGCATACAAACCTCCAAGGGAATTCAACTGGGTTATCGGTGTTATTTTGTTGACACTTACGCTGCTGTTGTCTTTCACTGGATATTTGTTGCCTTGGGACCAGCTGGCGCTTTGGGCAGTGACCGTTGGAACTAACATGATGGGCTACACACCTGTTTTTGGAGAACAGGTAAGATTTGTTCTTCTCGGAGGTGTGGAGATTGGTACTGACACTCTTCTGCGTTGGTACACGCTTCATGTTCTAATGCTGCCCTTTGTTTTAGTAATCTTTCTTGCTATTCATTTTTGGCGTGTCCGAAAAGATGGCGGAATTTCAGGACCTCTTTAGGTCGAGGATAAAAAATGGTTGAGATCCCAGAGCACTTAAGAAAACGAGCTGAGGAAGCCCGAGCAAAAGCGGAAGCAGCTAAAGGTGGCTCCGTAGCAGAAACAGCTAAAGAAACTGAAGCTGTTACCGATGCTCCATCGGACACTCCAAGCCCTGGTAACTCAGGTGATGAAAAAATTCCTGCTCATTTACTTGATCGTGCTGTGCCAGCCTCTAAGCAGCCTTCAACGAACGATCCATCGATTAACCCGCCAGTTCAAACTGGTCCACAAGCTGGGGAAGGTCCTGATGGACATAATCAGAGACTTCTAACTGTTGTCAAAGCTGGTTCAATCCAGGATGTAAAAACTACCCCAACTGACAAGGTTCATGTCTGGCCGCATCTTTTAATCGCAGAGTTTTTAGCAGCTTTGGCCATCACTCTTTTCACTACTCTTTTCTCTATTGTTGTAAATGCACCGCTCCTAGAATTGGCTGATTTTAATAGAACACCAAATCCGTCCAAGGCACCTTGGTACTTTCTAGGACTTCAAGAGTTATTAACTATGTTCCACCCAATGGTTGCTGGAGTGACGATTCCTGGGATGGGTATTTTCTTATTGATCATGGCGCCATTCATAGATAGGAATCCCTCTAACAAGCCTGAACACCGTAAGTTCGCGATTTCTTTGATGACAGTTCATATGATGTTTTGGGCTGTACTGGTAATGATTGGTTCGTTTTTCCGTGGTCCTGGTTTCAATTTTGTCTTCCCTTGGGAAGGCGGATTGTTCTTTGAGTTGTGATGCAAATGTTAGTTAATTATTAAATCGTTTTTCAAACAAAGTTATGGTGCTTGATATGGCAACAATCCTCGCTGCCATAATTCTCGTTGTTTTAGCGGCATTAGTTCTTTTAGGGGCCTCTCGTAGAAGAGACCACCGTGCTGTTGGTTTGTCAAAAGAGGCACGTCTTCGAGATAAAACAAATCCATCTTTACTCGTAGAGGACGAAGCGCTAACAGGACGCGAATTTGAGCTGGCAGCTTTGGAAACCCGAAATGACGAAGAAGTAGAAATCGTTGAGACAGTTCCTCCGGAACCATTTGTTGCTCCTGATCCCATGACTGTGGGTATTTCACGTAGACAGTTTTTCAATCGCGGAATAACCGGAATGATGGGTCTTTCGATAGCAGGTTTTGGAGGAGCTTCTTTAGCTTTCTTATGGCCTCAGGGAGTAAGTGGTTTTGGTTCAAAAATTAAGGTTGGGAACATTCCTGAAATACTTGCGGAAATTAAAGCTAATAATGGCTTCTTATATAAACCCGAAGGACGGATGTGGCTGACTGCTTATCCAAATGGTGCAGTTGAGAAAGCAAGAAATACTTATTCTTCAAGTGAAATATCTGGAATGGCTTCCGGAGTGGACCAAGGTTTTGAAGCTGGTGTAGTTGCTCTTTATCAAAAATGTCCGCACTTAGGTTGCAGAGTCCCAAATTGTGTTTCATCCCAATGGTTTGAATGTCCATGTCATGGCTCACAGTACAACCAGGTGGGTGAAAAACGTGGTGGACCCGCTCCTCGTGGGATGGATCGTTTTGCTGTATCAGTAAATGACGGTGTTCTAACGGTTAACACAGGCGCAATTATTCAAGGACCACCAATTGGAACAAACACCACGGGTCAAGAAGCTGAAGGTCCGAACTGCATCGGGCAAAGTGACCATTAGTGGAGAGATGAGAAGTTTGTGAATCCAATAATAATCATCGCTAATACACAAAGAACGATTGGTTTAATTCTTGCTGTCCTTGTAGCAATCGGAATGGTTGTTTACTTACTTTTTAATTTTCGAATAGGTAAAAGAGAAGTTGGATCTGAAATTGATTTAGCTGCTAACCGAGTTCCTTATGCTGACGATGATGAACTCGAAACCCGAATTTTAGATAAGGCGCTCGGATGGTCTTTTGTTTTAATCGCAGCAACCGCTTTAGTTCTGCCACTTTATTGGCTTATGGAACCAGCACGCCAAGAAAATGCAGCAAGAGGTTGGGTTGGTCGTTTTGAAAGCCGTGGCGCTAATAGTTATGAAGAAGCATGCTCAGGGTGTCACGGTCCAAACGGTGTCGGTGGTGTCGCTTCTTTCACCTTGTCTGATGCTGATGGCCAGTTTGTAGCTCAAGTGCAATGGAAAGCACCAGCATTAACGAGTGTATTATCGAGATTTGATGAATCTGAAGTAACTCATATTTTAAATTACGGTAGGCCTGGGTCGCCAATGCCAGCGTGGGGCTTGCCAGGTGGGGGACCCATGACCGAGCAGCAGATACATCAGCTGGTTGTTTATTTAAGATCGATACAGCTTGACCCTGAAGAAACAAAAAAACAGGTTGAAAGTGGAATTAGAGCAGGCGCTAGACAAATTGTTGTCGATAGCAATCCAAATCTCTCCGAAACTGAAGAAATTGAAGTTGCAATAGATGAATGGTTGGGAGATGCTTCATCACCGTTGAGTGAAAATTACTTAACATACGGTGAATTAATTTTTAATAATCAAGCAGCTCAAGGTGCGCATGGATGTGCTAGATGCCATACTCCAGGGTTTTCTTACGGCGCTACAGGTGATGAGAATGTAGATGCATTAATCGAAGAATGGCCGAATCTTATTGAGTCTGGAATATTGAATAGCTATAGACCGGGAGCAGGCCATGTGGGACCTAGTTTAAGTGGAGTAGAAACCCATTTTTCAACACCTGAACGACAAGCTAATTTTATTCATTCGGGATCCGAACTTGGTGCTGGTTATGGAAATGCAAGAATGGGTTCTGGCGGGATGCCTGGTTTTGGTGGAAGAACTGATGAATTAGACGTGGTTGGAACAGTTTCGCGAAGCAGAGTATTGACTCCCGAACAAATTGATGCGGTTGTTGCTTATGAAAGGAACATGTAGTGATTGGGCTCCTTACAACATTGGGTGGCATTTCTTGGGATCTTGAAGTAAGAGGAATACTCGTTGTAGCTGTAGGTACGGTCGTATTGGTTGGTTCTGTTTGGTTGATAATCGCAACCAATTCAGGGGCACGACTTAGTACTTTGGTAACTCTTGCAGGGTTAATGGGGTTTATGACAATCCTTGGGATTAGTTGGTGGCTTTATGGCACGGGATGGAAAGGAGCAGATCCGAGTTGGCAAACGATTGACATTAATGTAGGCGACCTAAGTTCGAGTGCTTTGATGGAAGCGCGCGATTTACCTGACCCAGAAGATCTTTTATCTGCCTATGAAATGGTTGTGCAGTCTGGAGATGAGATTGCAAATCTGGAATTCAATAAACTGCCAACGGAGTCTGATTACCCAGAATTGAGTTTGGAAGATTTAGCTGCAATACAGGCTGATAAGCAATTAAGAAATGAAACAATAACACATTCCGAATTAGCTGCGGTATCGCCTAGTTTAGCTAAAAGTTATGGACTCGATAATCTCAATGGATGGCGTCTTTTATCTACAGCAGAATCAGGCGACGCACAGGCACAAGCCATTGCCGATGTTTTGGCTCAGACTGATCTTGGGTTTGTAAGCACTGCTGATTTTAAAGTGCTTGATTCCTACACTTATGGGGGTAAACCTGAACTTAATGATAATCCCAATAGGTGGGACAGGATAAGTCTTTGGGTGACCAATTCAGCTCGAATAACACATCCAACCAGATATGCGGTTGTTCAATTGCAAAGAGTAGTAGATCAACCTTCGATCCCGGGTGTAGCACCCCCAAGACCAGTTATTGACCAAGATGAACCTATCGTCTCGACTATAATGGTTCGTGATCTTGGTACAAAGAGACTAAGACCAGCCTTAGTAACCATCGGATCATTTATTATATTTTTAGCTCTCTGTTACTGGCTTCACGTAAGAGATAAAGAGCTAATGGCTAAAAGACAAGAATTCGCGTCAACAACCGAGTAGAACGATGAGGATAACCCAGCCTGTCTTCTCAAATAATCGGAGGTGTTCATTTGACTAGTCAATATCTTCCAGTCATAGCTTTGTTAGTTCTTTCAGTTTTATTTGCTGCTATTAGTTTTGTAGCTTCTCGCCTATTGGCTCCGCGTAGTCCAAATGATCGAAAACAAGCTCCCTATGAATGTGGGATAATTCCTGCGGCAGAAGACCCAAATGAACGGTTTCCAGTTCGTTTCTATTTAGTGGCAATGATTTTTATAGTTTTTGATATAGAGATAATATTTTTCTATCCTTGGGCTTTATCTCATAGATCTTTAGGGCTTTTTGGTTTAATTGCAGTTGGTATTTTTGCCCTAGCAGTATTTGAGTCATTTATCTATTTGATAGGAAAAGGGGCGCTCGAATGGGGTCCAAATAAGCAAATAAAGCCGAAAGATCAGGTTGTTTCTTTGGCAAGAGATACCTCGAATACAATCCGCCGCGTTGGGGTTCGCAAAGTTGGTCAAGAAGGTCGTAACTTAAATGATCAAAGTTTTGGAAATCAAGAGGTGAGTAACTAATGGTACGAGTACCTTTGATTGGAGATCTGACGAAAGTTAATGGAGAAGGCTTAGAAGGACTGGAGCATAACTTCATTACTGCACGAATTGAAAACCTTGTTAAGTGGTCTCGAGCGCGAAGTTGTTGGCCAGCGACTTTTGGTTTGGCATGTTGCGCTATTGAAATGATGGCCACTGGAGCCGCACATTATGATTTAGCTAGATACGGAATGGAAGTTTTCCGAGCTTCCCCTAGACAAGCAGATCTAATGATTGTTGCAGGACGTGTTTCCCAAAAAATGGCACCAGTACTTCGTCAAATTTATGACCAGATGATGGAACCCAAATGGGTTATATCCATGGGGGTATGCGCTTCATCCGGAGGAATGTTCAACAATTATGCAATTGTTCAAGGTGTTGACCAAGTAGTTCCAGTCGATGTCTATGCACCCGGTTGCCCACCCGGTCCAGAAACTCTTATGCACGCGATTTTGACTTTACATGAAAAAATAGAGACTGGTGAATTAACACGCAGACGTGAAGAAAATTCTGGTGGGGCAGCAATACAGCTCTCTGAACCTCCAGTAGAAATAAGTCAGCCTGTTGAATTGGAGTCTCGGTGAATGTCCCAACTGTCGAGTCCTTCGGTGAACGGGTTTTACACCCAGCAGTTGAAGAGCTCATTGATTTAGTAGCGGAGCTAAAACAAGAAGGCTTCAATATGGTTGTTGATTTGACTGCTGTAGATTACTTATCTTTTACAACTCGCACAGATTTGCCAGAAAATGTGAACCCGGAACGTTTTGAAGTTGTTATATCAATGATCAATCATCAATCTCGAGAACGTTTACGTCTTAGAGTCCAAATCCAGGAAGAAAATCCTGTAGTTCCATCTTTATTCGACCTGTATCCGGGAACGGAGGCAATGGAACGCGAAGTTTTTGACATGTTTGGTATTAACTTTTCTGATCATCCTGATTTAACTAGAATTCTTATGCCAGAAGATTGGGTGGGTCATCCTTTAAGAAAAGATTTTTCTGTTGGACAAATACCGGTTCAGTTCAAAGCCAGTAAGGCAAAACGATGACATCCGAAGTGGTGGAGACCAGTAGCCAAGCTTTATCTGCTGCAAACAACGATGACAGGGTTCGTCTTCGCGAAGGCAGCGCAGTATTGAGAATAAGTGAGTCAGACGCCACTTCTAAATCTGTAAATGAAATTACTAAAACTTCTGATCCATCAGAAGAAACACGGATGATTCTTAATATGGGGCCTTCTCATCCTTCCACTCATGGAGTTCTCAGACTTATTTTGGAATTAGAAGGTGAAACTGTTGAGCGTTCAAAACCTGTAATTGGCTACTTGCATACCGGAATGGAAAAAACTGCTGAAACGCTTTCATATACACAAGGTTCGACAAATGTGACAAGAATGGATTATGCATCACCACTTTTTACAGAACTTGCGTTTTCTCTTGCTGTAGAGAAACTTTTAGAAATTGAAGTACCCCCCAGAGCAACATGGATCAGGATGCTCATGTGTGAATTGAACAGAATTAGTTCACACCTACTTTTTCAGGCAACAAACGGTATGGATCTTGGTGCAGTATCGATGATGATTTATGGATGGCGCGAACGGGAAGAAGTACTAAGATTTTTTGAAAAAGTAACTGGCTTAAGAATGAACCACAACTACATCCGCCCAGGCGGGGTTGCAGTGGATTTACATGATGGTTGGCAAGCTGATTTGAGAAATCTTTTAGAAATAATTCCACCAAGGCTTGATGAATATGATGATTTACTAACAGGTCAGCCATTATTTCAGAAAAGACTCCAAGGTGTAGGTTCATTGAACACCTCTGAAGCACTCGCTTTATCGGCTACAGGCCCGATACTTCGATCAACTGGTTACGACTGGGATTTAAGAAAAGATGAACCGTATCTGGCTTATGACCAAGTTGATTTCGATGTAATTGTAGGAACACACGGCGATTCTTTTGATCGTTTTGCAATTCGATTAAATGAGGTTCGCGAGTCCTTGCGAATAGTTGAACAAATACTGGATCTAATGCCGCCAGGTAATTATCGAATCCAAGACAAAAAAATTACACCACCTCCACGTGCCCGTATCGATGAGTCAATGGAAGCGTTAATTCATCATTTCAAAATATTTACTGAAGGTTTCCATGTTCCTCCTGGTGAAGTTTATGCGGCGGTTGAATCACCAAGAGGAGAATTGGGTTGTTATCTAGTTTCTGACGGAAGTTCTAATCCTTACCGGATGCATATCAGAGGACCAAGTTTCGTAAATTTACAAACTTTGCCCCATCTGATGAGAGGTGGCCTAATTGCGGATGCAGTAGCTGTTATTTCTTCTATTGACCCAATTATGGGAGAAGTTGATCGATGATGGCTTTTTTCAACCAAGAGAATGAAGAAATCGCAAAAGAAATTGTTAGTCGCTATCCAGTAGCCAGATCTGCACTCATACCGTTACTTCATTTAGCTCAAGAACAAGAAGGCTGGATTACAAAACCTGCAATGGAACAGATTGCAGAACTTACTGATACGACATCGGTAGAAGTGTTAGGTACGGGGACTTTTTATGAAATGTTTAAGTTCCATCCAGTTGGAAAGTATCTAATAAAAGTTTGCACAAATATTTCTTGTCAATTATTGGGAGCAGATGAACTATTTGAACATGTGAAAACAGTCTTGGACATAGAAGAAGGCAGCACGACAAAAGATGGTCTTTTTACTTTCGAAGAAGCTGAATGCGTCGCTGCATGCACGGAAGCCCCCTGTTTCACCGTAAATTATCGATATTTTCATCGAGCGACGCCTGAACTTTTTGATGAGGTAGTCGTGGATCTAAAAGCAGGTGTAAGTCCTTTGTCCAAAGGGTGTGCTGATGATCAAGGAGTTATGCCTGAACATGGGACTTTAAGTCGGTTCCGTCAACAAATACCTAAGTCACGTTCTGCTGGGATTAAACACCCAGAGGAAATAAAAGGCCCTCCAAGCTGGATCGAAGAGGTTGTTTGATGGTTGAGTCATCCTTGCAGACTGGCTATGTAAAACATGCGCCTGGTTTTGTTGAAAATGCGGGTCCAAAGCTTATTACAAGCCGTTTCAAACATACAGATTCTTTTACACTCGATAAGTATTTGTCAACAGGTGGTTATGAAGGTTTAAAGTCATCACTTAATCGATCACCCGATCAAGTTCATAATGAGGTTAGAGAAGCCAGTCTTCTTGGACGCGGAGGTGCTGGTTTTCCCGCAGGAATTAAATGGGGATTCCCCCCCGAAGGGGTTTGGCCGCGGTATTTAGTAGTTAATGGGGACGAAAGTGAAATAGGGACGTACAAAGACCGGCTGTTAATGGAAAGAGATCCGCATCAGTTAATAGAAGGAGTTTTGATTGCTTGCTACGCGCTTGGCTTATCTCAGGCTTTTTTATATGTTCGGGGTGAAATGGCTTTGGCGCAAGAACGGATAGCTCTTGCACTCGATGAAGCATATAAAGCTGGTTATATCGGGAAAAATATTTTAGATACTAAGTTTTCTGTTGATGTAGTAATGCATTGGGGTGCAGGAGCATACATAGTTGGAGAAGAAACAGCGTTAATAGAAAGTCTTGAAGGTAAAAGGGGAATGCCCCGTTTAAAACCTCCTTATTTTCCAGCTGCAATTGGTTTGTACGGTAAGCCAACGATTGTAAATAATGTTGAAACACTTTCTAATCTTCCTTGGATTCTCAATAACGGAGCCTCTGCTTATAAAGGATTTGGTTCAGAATCATCACCTGGGACACGAATGTTTGCAATATCTGGTCATGTAAAACGACCGGGGGTCTATGAGGTTGAGCATGGAGTTACTACCTTTAGAGAACTTTTTTATGATGACAATTTCTGCAGAGGCATAAGAGATGACAATGAGTTAAAAATGTTTATACCTGGTGGAGGATCAGCCCCATGGTTTTTTCAAGAACAGCTAGATTTACCGCTTGAGGCTAGTGCAGTGGGAGCTGCAGGTTCGATGCTTGGTTCCGGGGCAATGGTTGTGATGGACGAAACGACTGATGCAGTTAAGGCTTGTTTAAGCGTTGTTAGATTTTTTGCCCGTGAGTCATGTGGAAAATGTTCTCCTTGTAGAGAAGGAACCACATGGGAAGAGAAAATTCTTCAAAGAATTTTAGATGGCGATGGAAGACCTTCAGATATAGATTTGCTTTTAGACATAGGTGACAACATAAGCCCTGGGCCTTATCCGGCTGCTGCATTTCCGGACGAAGGTCTTGATGCGGTTCCGTTCCCTCCGAGTCAGACAACTATTTGTCCATTAGGACCTTCATCTGTAGCTCCGATTGTTTCTGCTATACGAAGGTTCCGGGATGAATTCGATTCTCTTATTACGAGACGTGATCCTATTCCTTTGTCGTTGAATGTTGAAGAGGTAGTTACATGACAGATATAACATCTACTGAAACTGCAGTTTCCATAACGGTTGATGGAAAAAAAGTAATAGCAAAACCTGGTGAATTGCTAATAGATGCCTGCGAGAGAAATGGAACTTACATTCCTAGATTTTGTCATCATTCACGTATGCAACCTGTTGGTATGTGCCGAATGTGTTTAGTTGAAATCGATACAGGTCGAGGGCCGGCTCTGCAGCCTTCTTGCATGATTGAGTGTAGTAATGAGATGGTTGTAGACACTAAATCTGAAAAAACTATAAAGGCACAGGAAGGAGTACTCGAGTTCCTACTAGTAAATCATCCTCTTGACTGTCCTATTTGCGATAAAGGAGGGGAATGCCCTTTACAAGATCAGACGATGACCTTTGGTGCGGGAGAGAGTCGATTCATCGAAGAAAAAAGAACTTATAGAAAACCCATTCCAGTTAATGAAAATGTCTTTTTAGATCGTGAACGGTGTGTTCTTTGCGATAGGTGTACACGTTTCGCAGATCAAGTTGCAGGTGATTCTTTAATACATTTCATTGATCGAGGTAACAAGACTCAAGTTAATACATATCCGGATCAGCCTTTTAGCTCTTATTTCAGCGGGAATACGGTACAAATATGTCCGGTAGGGGCTTTAACAGCTGCTCCTTTCAGATTTAAAGCGAGACCGTGGGATTTAACTGAAGTTGAATCTACTAGTACTTTTGACAGTGTTGGGAGCAGAGTTTCCGTTCAAGAATCAAGAGACAGAGTTTTACGTTTCATGGGGATTGATTCTGACAGTGTTAATTGGGGATGGTTAACTGATAAAGAAAGATTTATTTTTGAGGCATACTCAAATGAAAACAGACTCGTAGAACCACTGATAACAAATAAGCTTGTAGAAGGTAATAAAGGTCAGTTTCTAGCGACTTCATGGTCTGAAGCGTATGAAAGAATTAAAAATGCAGTAGCTGAAACTACGCCAGAACGAATAGCCGTCATTGGCGGATCGCGTCTAACAAATGAAGCTCAGTACGTTTGGAGTAAAATCACAAAAGGAATAATCGGCACCGACAATATTGACGCTCAACTAGGTGATGGGTTTTCACCCGAAGTACTTCTCAGCTTAAATCCAACGACCATAGACGAAACTTGCAAACAAGGGGGAGTAATAATTCTTTTGGGAGGAGATCCGAAAGAGGAATTAGGTGCTCTTTATTTAAGGTTAAGGCATGCGATAGTTCAAGATCAGTGCAAACTTATTGAACTAACTCCAACAAAAACAGGACTTTCGAAATTAGCTACACACTCAATAAGAGTTCCACCCGGAAAAACTTCTGAGGCAGTAAAAGCATTATCTGGCGAACCTTCTGAGTTTGAAGATGACATCCTCAAGGAGTTGCTCGAAGTTGGAAAAATCATTAAAAAAAGTGATTCGGTTTCAGTTCTATTGGGTCGCACTTCATTAGCAGAGACTTCTTCGATCGTTGAAGAAGGAGCTATCATACTTCAGGAATATCTACCAAAAGCCGCTTTCTTGCCTTTGTTAAGAAGAGGAAACATTAATGGTGCAATAGATATGGGACTTTCTCCAGGCCTGTTGCCAGGAAGATGCAACTTAGAAGAAGGGTCAGAAGAATTACAAAATAACTGGCCAAAGCGCCCTACTCATAAAGGTTTTAACACCAAAGAAACCCTTGAAGCCGCTGTTAACGGACAGATAGATGTTCTGGTTCTTTTGGCGTCCGACCCGCTGAGGGACTTTCCTGACTCTCAACTCGTTAAAGAAGCTTTTGAGAGAATCGAAACAGTGATTGCAGTTGATATTTTCACAACAGATAGTGTCCTCCAAGCTGATATCGTTTTGCCAGCTGCTACTACTACAGAAATAGACGGCTCATTTACTAATCTTGAAGGCCGAATTAGCCCGATACGAAAGAGTGTTACTCCCCCAGGAACAGCTCGACCAGACTGGATGATTGCTCTAGATCTAGTTCAGTACCTTGCTCCTAGCGCGGGTCCAACTACATTCAAAGAATTGTGTGAAGAGATTTCTAAGGTTTCGGAAATACATAAAGATCTTGACCTTTCAAAAGTAGAACAAATAGATCAAGAGGGAGTTCTTCTGAATAGAGCTTTACGCAAAGCTCAAACCACCCCAGTAAAAATTCCGAAACAAAAAGCTAATTCTTTTAGACTGATCGTGACAAGAAGTATGTATGACAGGGGAGTCCTTGCAGCTCACAGCGCAGCTCTCAAAGGGCTTGCACCTGGAAGTCAGATAAAAGCCAATCCAGAAGATATGGAAAAACTTGGAATAACATCCGAGTCAACAGTCCGCTTAATTGGTTCAAAAGGCGAAATTAGAACCAGACTTACTCCCGATCCAGGAACAGCTCGTGGAACCATTCATGCACTTTGGAATCAAGAAGGCCCAGATATTCGAAAACTGATCGATTCATCGCTACCTCTAAATGATTTGAAAATTGAGAAAACATGATGATAGTTGCTTTGGACCCTCTTCTCAGCTCTGATATTGGTTTCTCAGTAGTTGCCGTAATGTTATTAAAAGTTGTACTTGCTTTCGCATTGTTAATGGTTTCGGTAATGCTTGTGATTTGGTTTGAAAGAAAAATCGTGGCGGATATGCACAATCGCGTAGGGCCTTCTTTAGCAGGGCCTTGGGGGATATTGCAGACTTTGGCAGACGGAATAAAACTTTTTTTTAAAGAGGATTTATTACCCGAACGAGCAGATCGTGTCGTGTTCCGTTTAGCCCCTTATCTTTCATTGGTGCCGGCTTTTTTATCTTTCGCGATTGTTCCAATCGGTGGGGATTTCACAAATGGTGGAGATGGAACAGTTTCTATTTTCGGACACAGAACTCTTCTGCAAGTAGCTGACCCACCAGTGGGGATTCTTCTTTTTCTAGCTCTTTCTTCGATTGCTGTTTACGGAGTGATGCTTGCTGGGTGGTCGTCAGGATCAAAATATCCTTTGTTAGGTTCAGTAAGAGCTTCAGCTCAGATGATCAGTTATGAAGCGGCTTTGGGCCTCTCCATGGCAACAGTTTTTTTATCTTCTGGAACTCTTTCAACAAGTGGCATAGTTTCAGGTCAAGCAACTTGGAACTGGAATCTGTTAGCAACAGGGGTGATTCCTTTTGTGATTTTTGTGATCGCAGGAACTGCAGAACTTAATAGACCACCTTTTGATCTAGTTGAAGCTGAACAAGAGCTTGTTGGAGGCTTCCACACAGAGTACAGCTCTATACGTTTTGCTCTATTTTTCCTGGCGGAATTCATGAACATGATCACTATGTCTGCAATTGCGGTAACTCTTTTCTTAGGTGGCCCGAACGGTCCAATTTTGGTAAAGCAAATCGCATGGGTGTGGCCAATACTTTGGTTCTTCTTAAAAGTTATGGCATTCTTATTTACTTTTGTCTGGCTTCGAGCCACTCTTCCAAGGTTGCGTTACGACCAACTTATGGATTTAGGTTGGAAAGTGCTAATCCCAGCTTCTCTAGGTTGGTTTCTTTTAATTGCGTCATTAAACATAGGTAAAGATAGAGGTTGGTCAACTTTCCTTGTAGTGCCGATAGGTTTGGTCATCCTCTCGTTGGCCGCTCTTCTATTAAATGGAGCTATAAAAAAAGCTAAAGATTCTAGTCTTCACGCTGCTGACCTCTCTGAAATATCTGAAGGTACGGACCAATGAGTTATCTAAAAGGTTTCTTAGTTACGTTTCGCCAAATATTTCAAAAACGTGTTACAACCCCTTACCCAGCAGAGAAGCGGGCAAAACCAGAAAGGCTTCATGGACGGCATGTGCTCGGCAGGTATGAAGACGGTATGGAGAAGTGCATAGGCTGTGAATTATGTGCCGGTGTTTGTCCAGCAAATTGTATTTACGTAAGAGGGGCAGACAATCCAACTGATAATCCAATATCACCAGGAGAACGTTACGGCTTTGTTTATGAGATTAATTACTTACGTTGCATTCATTGCGACCTTTGCGTTGAAGCTTGTCCAACGGGAGCTATTACCGAAAGTAAGATGTTTGAATTTTCATTTACTAATCGGAATGATGCTATTTACACGCGAGAAGAACTTTTAGTTGATTCAGAATCTGGGAAACCTAAACAGTTGCCATGGGAAGATTGGCGTGAAGGAGAAGATCTTAATACTTCTGGGTGGTTAAGGGCGACCTCTCCAAATGGAGATGCTTCTTATGAAGGTCAAATTGCTTGGTCAGGCGACTTGGGTTATGGAATTCGTGAAGCTGAGATAGGTCAAAGCGATACGAAAACTCCTGAAGAGGATCAATAATGGAAACGGTTGTCTTTTTAATTAGTGCAGCTGTTATTTTAAGCGGCGCATTAGGAGTCATATTTTCGAAGAATCCTGTTCATTCAGCTTTATTCATGGTTCAAACGTTATTTGGAGTGGCCGTCTTGTTTGTCCTACTAGAAGCTACGTTTCTCGCAGCAATACAAGTAATTGTTTACGCTGGGGCAATAGTGATACTTTTTGTTTTTGTAATCACTTTGTTAGGAGTTGACCGAGCAGAAGATCTAAAAGTCGAACCTATTTCCGGCCAAAGACCTCTAGCGGTTGTAATTGGAGCTTCGATTTTTGGAATTATTTTGACGGTCTTGATACTTGCTGTCGGAGGTCCAACAGGAGAACAAGCAGCTAATAACCCTCTTGGTAATGCAACCGACAACACAAGAATCCTAGGAGAAGCACTGTTTTCTACACAAGTTTTTTCTGTGGAACTAACTGCTCTTCTTTTAACAGTAGCCGTTGTAGGGGCAGTTGTTCTCTCAACCCGTCCGACAAAACCTCTTATATCAAGCCTAGATGAAAAGCAAAATGAGACCGTAGAAGAAGAAGGTGGAGAATGATTATCACAACCACCTGGTATTTGTTGTTGGCAGCAATTCTTTTTTCAATTGGCACCACGGGTCTTTTAGTCCGACGAAACCCGTTGATCATGTTTATGTGCATTGAATTGATGCTAAATGCGGTCAACATCACATTTGTCAGTATTGGTTCACATCTAAACGACCTAGGGGGTCAACTGGCTGTATTTTTCGTTTTAGTCGTAGCAGCAGCGGAAGTAGTTATCGGTTTGGCACTAGTAGTTGCAATTATGCGAAGACGCTCAAGGACCAATGCTGACGATTTGAAGATTCTGGGCGGATAAAATGATAGATCTAGTTTGGCTTATACCTGCTTTCCCTCTCTTGGGTTTTTTGACCCTCATTTGTTTAGGGAAATCAGTGAGAGAACCGGTCGCAGGATGGTTAGCAACGACTGCTATGGCAGGTTCTTTTCTATCAGTTTTGATCGTTTTCATTGGGATGCTTTTAGAAAAAAATGAAAATAGGCAAACAGTTTTTACTCTTTTTGATTGGATTCCAGCTGGAGATTTCAAAGTCGATATAGGTTTTTTAGCTGACCCTCTATCAATAACGATGTGCCTGTTTATTACAGGAGTGGGCACTTTAATCCATCTTTATTCAATTGGATACATGCATGGTGATCCAGATTTTAATCGTTTTTTCACATATCTAAACTTGTTCGCATTCTCAATGCTGATGCTCGTATTAGGTGATAATCTTCTGCTGACTTTTCTTGGCTGGGAAGGGGTTGGGGCTTGTTCCTATCTTCTGATTTCGTTTTGGTTCAGAGATCCATCAAACGCAACTGCCGGAAAGAAAGCATTTATAACCAATAGGGTTGGCGACTGGGGTTTTATGGTCGCAATGTTTCTCATTTTCTTTAATTTTGGTTCCCTCCAATATCTAGAAATATTCGACATATTAGAGTCCAATCAAATAGCTAAAACCACTACTACGTTTATAGTTTTAATGCTTTTTGTCGGCGCTATGGGGAAATCGGCACAATTTCCTCTATATCTATGGCTGCCGGACGCAATGGCTGGTCCAACCCCGGTTTCAGCATTAATCCACGCAGCGACCATGGTTACTTCAGGTGTTTACCTATTGATTAGAGTCAATCCGATCATGGTAGAAGCTTCCACATGGTCGACTGGATTAATTGCTTGGGTCGGAGTCGGAACAGCTTTATTTGCGGCCTCAATAGCTGTAGCTCAAACAGACATAAAAAAAGTTCTTGCATATTCGACTGTTAGCCAACTGGGGTACATGGTTTTAGCAGTTGGATGTGGCGCTTACACAGCGGCAATTTTTCATATGATCACGCATGCTTTTTTTAAAGCACTACTTTTTCTTGGTGCAGGATCAGTAATCCACGGAATGAATGGCGAACAGGACCTTCGTCGCTATGGCGGCCTTCGTTCTTTGATGCCAATCACAGCTGGAACTTTTATCATTGGCTGGTTAGCAATCGCCGGTGTTCCTCCATTTTCAGGGTTTTGGTCAAAGGATGAAATCCTTGCTTTTGCGTGGAATAAGAGTCCACTGCTTTGGATTGTCGGGGTAATAACTGCGCTATTGACAGCTTTTTATATGACCCGTCAAGTAATTCTTACATTTTTCGGTAAACCCCGATATTTAGATGCTGGTGATGCTGGTGATGCTGGTGATGCTGGTGATGCTGGTGATGCTGGTGATGCTGGTGATGCTGGTGATGCTGGTGATGCTGGTGAGATTAAACCACATGAGTCACCTTGGACTATGACTTTACCTCTTGTGGCTTTGGCGGTTCTTTCAGTAGTTGGGGGTTTAATTCAATTACCATTTTCATCTTCAACTAAACGCTTAGAGCATTGGTTGGAACCAGCAACGTTCCATAATGAGACGCATTTACATCTTTCGAGCTCTACTTTATGGGTACTGGCACTTTTAGCTTTAGTTTCTGTAGTCGCAGGAATTGGTATAGGACTTTCGACTTATCTTAAAGAAAAAATTGATAAACAAATCTTTGAAAAAACCATCTTGAATAATGCCTGGAATTTCGATGCCACAGTTTCAAGATTCATGGGTGGACCGGGATCTAAAGCATTCGCAGCAGTAGCGAAATTCGACAAACAAGTAATAGATGGTGCTGTTGATGGGACAGGTCAAATTGTTAAAAAGACTGCTTCAATACTTCGACGTTCACAGAATGGTTTGGTTAGAACCTATGCACTAGGTATAGGAATTGGAGCTATTGGGTTACTAATTTGGTTCTTAACGAGGACAACAATATGAATCTCATAATAGCGGCCTCCTCTTCAGCAACTTTTCCAGTTCTTCCTTCTTTGCTGATTGTGCCTACCGCCGGTGCCTTAGTTGTAGCTTTCTTACCACGCGCCAGAAAAGATTTAACAAAATTAGTTGCAGTAATATTTTCAACAACTACATGTGCTTTATCACTTTGGTTACTTAGTGATTTTGAATACGAAAACCATTCAGATATGTTCCAATTCGTTTCTCGACAATCTTGGATTAGCGATTTTGGGATTTCTTGGTCATTTGGAGTAGATGGAATTTCACTATTCTTAATAGTTTTAACCGGTATTTTATTCCCAATTGCTTTCCTTGCAGTAGACCCTGAACACAATGACCGCTCATATTTTGCTTGGATGCTTTTATTAGAAGCTGGGGTCATGGGAGTTTTCTGTTCACTAGATTTAATCCTGTTTTTCCTTTGTTTCGAAGTTGTTCTTGTTCCCATGTATTTCTTGATTAGTCGCTGGGGTCACGGCAATCGCTCTTATGCAGCAACAAAATTTTTCCTGTTTACTATGGCTGGTTCTGCACTAATGTTGGTTGGAATTATTACAGTTGCGTTTTTACATGCGGACAATGTTGGGGGCTCCGTCACCTTCGATCTAGTTGAGATTGCTGAATCACAAAGCATCGCTCAGGGAACAGCACGTTGGCTATTCTTAACTTTTGCGCTTGCCTTCGCTGTCAAGATTCCTATTTTCCCCTTACATACATGGTTACCAGACGCCCACACCGAAGCTCCAACAGCAGGTTCAGTAATTCTCGCTGGTGTCCTCCTAAAGCTTGGAACTTACGGTTTAATAAGGTTCGGTTTGTATTTGTTCCCAGAAGCTTCTCACTTCTTTGCACCGGTTTTTCTGACCTTAGGAGTAGTCGGAATTATCTATGGCGCAGTAGTGGCGGCTATGCAGAAAGATCTTAAGAGGCTGGTTGCCTATTCATCAATCGCTCATCTTGGTTTCATTGTTTTGGGCACGTTCGCTTTAAACACTGAAGCTATTGTGGGCAGCGTCCTCCAGATGGTCAATCACGGCATTTCAACCGGTGCATTGTTTCTATTAGTCGGAATGATTTATGAACGCCGGCACACAAGGCAAATAGATGAGCTTGGGGGGTTGCAGCACTCCGCACCCCTTATGGCAGGTTTCTTTACTGTGGTAATGCTTTCTTCAATAGGACTTCCCGGTCTTAATGGTTTCGTAGGAGAGTTCCTAATTTTGTTAGGAACGTTTACGGCTCATAGGTGGTGGGCCGTTGTAGCTACATTAGGCGTTGTTTTGGCAGCTCTATATTTGCTTTGGGCTTATCAACGTGTTTTCCATGGTCCGGCAGAAAAAGAAAATGCAGAAATAACTGACCTTAAAACACGAGAAACTCTTGTTTTGCTTCCGTTGTTGGCTCTCATAGTTTTTTTAGGTGTTTATCCGAAACCAGTAATAAACAGAATGGAAAACTCTGTAAAAACTTTGGTAGTACATATTGAAAAACATGTTTCAGGTTTTGAAGAGCCCGTAAACCGGCACTCCTTGGGAGAAATTAAAATAGATACACAACAATTAGAAGAGGGACATTAATAATGTTTTTTGCTTCTAATTCTATTCCTACTCCGGAAATTGTATGGTGGGCTTTGATACCGGTAATTGTTTTTTCAGTATCTGGAGTATTGCTACTAACAGTTTCTTCTTTATTAAAGAAAGAAGTCAGTTGGTTGGCACCTGGCGTTAGCTTAACAGCTGGAATTTTTGTCTTACTTTCATCAATCCCTATGTGGAACAGAATTCAAAATGATGGACCGATTTCATTTTTAAATAATTCTGTGGGAACAGATGGCTCTACTATTTTTCTAACTTCATTAATAGCTATCGCATTAATTTCAACCTCTATTCTTGCTCGTCCATACCTGAGTAGAGAAGGCATTCCTGATTTAGAATTTTATGTTCTTCTTTTACTATCAGCTGCAGGTGGCGTTGTTATGGCGGGTGCAAATGATCTAATTGTTTTATTCCTAGGAATAGAAATTCTTTCCATAGCCGTCTACGTTCTTGTCGCTCTCCATTTAAGAAAAATTGAATCCCAAGAAGCTGCGATTAAATATTTTTTATTGGGAGCGTTTTCTTCCGCTTTTTTACTTTATGGAATTGCCTTGGTTTATGGGGCAGTTGGGACTACGAATCTGATTGGAATCAGAAACTTTCTAACCACTTCACTTCTGATCGAAGATGGAATGTTGATGATCGGGTTTGCTTTAATGCTGGTTGGTTTGGGTTTCAAAGTAGCTGTGTTTCCCTTTCACGCATGGACTCCAGATGCTTATCAAGGCGCCCCCACACCTGTTGTTATTTGGATGGCTGCCGGTGTTAAAGTAGCCGGATTTGCAGCAATATTGAGGGTTTTCCCTTTGACATTCGCATCTTATGTTGATGATTGGCAAATCCCTTTAGCTGTGCTTTCGGGTTTAAGCGTCGTGTTTGGTTCTGTAGTTGCAGTAGTCCAAACGAATGTAAAAAGAATGCTCGCTTACTCTTCGATAGCTCACGCAGGGTTTATTCTTATTGGAGTTCAATCATCAAATATGGATGGAACAGCTGCCGTGCTGTTTTATTTGGGAGTCTATACATTCCTAGCTTCAGGAAGTTTTGCTATAGCAACAGTCGTAGGTGGCGAAGGTGATTCAAATCACGACCTAGACGCATACAAAGGATTAGCAAAACGTAAGCCGGCTTTGGCTGCCCTATTCACAATCCTATTATTAGGCCAAGCAGGAATTCCTTTTACAGGAGGTTTCATAGCAAAACTGGGTGTTATTTCATCGGCAGTCGACACTAAATATTATTTTCTTGCAGGAGTAGCGATGGTGTCAGCGGCTATTGCTGCTTACGTATATCTTCGAATACTTATGGCAATGTATTCCGAAAATAATGAAGGAAAAATTGAAGATATACATGTTTCAAAAGGAGTCTGGGTCGTCGCCGCTCTGTCTTCTATTGTGGTTATAGCCACGGGTTTTATTCCTGGGCCGTTCGTAGAAATAACCAGAGACGCAGTTCCAATTTTGGTAGGCGGTTAGGTGATAGTGAAATACTTCATTCAGGCCTTCCAAACGCCTGCGAAAGCCATAAATTACGGTAACCTTCGACAGGTACGCAGCTTTGGCTTTGCTTATTTATCAAAGGGAAACCGGTCTTAAAACGATGTCTGAATTTCTTCGCAACTGGCTTACAGTTTTAATCTTTGGAGGTGTAGGGATTCTTCTTGTATCCGTTTTTTTAGGGTTAGGAAGTTTGCTTAGGCCCAGTCGAGATACACCTCAAAAAAGAATTAATTATGAGTCAGGTGTTGATCCGCAAGGTGACATGTGGAGCCAAGCTAATATTAGATATTACGTTTTCGCTTTGATGTTTGTTCTATTTGATGTTGAGGCCGTATTTATTTTTCCATGGGCTGCGCGTCTTGAGGTATACGGTCTTTTTGGTTTAGTCGAAATGTTTATCTTTATCTTTATCTTGGCTTTGGGGCTTCTCTATGCCTGGAGAAAGCGATTACTACGATGGGTTTAGTAGAAAATGGCAAATTGCCAGGTCCTTTGACCAAACTATTGAATATAAGTCGAAAATATTCCCTTTGGGTATATCAATGGGGACTTGCATGTTGTGCAATAGAAATGGGTGCTGCCTTTGCTTCTCCGCGATATGACGTTATGAGATTAGGTGTTATTCCTTTTCCTGCAAGTCCGCGTCAAGCTGATTTAGTTGTTATATCTGGGACAGTTACAGACAAGATGGCTCCAGCTGTAAGGCGACTTTATGAACAAATGCCTGAGCCAAAATATGTGATTTCTATGGGGTCTTGCGCAAATTGTGGGGGGCCTTATTGGGATAGTTATTCGGTCACTAAAGGTGTTGATCAGATAATACCTGTGGATGTCTATGTTCCCGGCTGTCCGCCTCGACCGGAAGCATTATTAGAAGGAATTGTTTTACTGCAAGAACGAATAGCTTCAGAAGATATGACTGATCGATGGAATCGAGATCCAATTGTCGTCACCTGATACTAATGCAGAAGAAATTGTTGAAGAGTCAATAGAGCCTCAAGAAGAACTCGTTACTGATGAGAAGCGTGAAGCCTTTATCGGTAGCATCACGCAAGATTTGGGCAGTGGTTTTGTTGATTCTCACATAGACCCCGAGACCGATGTATGGGTAAGAGTAACTCAAGAAGCTTGGTTAGAAACTGCAAAGATTCTTTTTGAGAAACATGGGATGAATTTCTTTAGTTTCCTCTCTGCAATTGATTGGAAGCCCTCACCATTTGGTCGAGAGATGGATTCGGCTATAGATGATCTTGACGATGAAGTGATTGTTGAAACTGAAATGGAATGGGGTATAGCAGGTGGGGAAAAGCGTTTTCAACTACTTGCTCGCGTTCATAACCCTTCCACACATATGGGTGTCAATCTAAAGGCTGACTTAGAAGGTGATTTCCCAGAAGTTGATACGTGGACTCCCGTGTATCCAGGCGCTAACTGGCACGAACGAGAAGTAAAGGAAATGTTTGGAATTTCGTTTAAAAACCATCCGAATATGGTGAATCTTTACTTACCGACTGAATTTGAAGGCCATCCACTTCGGAAGGACTTTCCTTTACTTTCCAGAAGAGCTAAACCCTGGCCTGGAATTGTTGACGTAGAGCTCATGCCTGGAGAGGGTGATGACGAGGCTGAAGAATTAGGAGAAGAAACCTGATGAGTAATGAAGCTTCAGCCCAGCAGCTTTCTTATATAGAAAATCAAGCAAGTGATGCAAGAGTCAATATTGAACTTGAAACAGAAGGTATGACCCTAAATTTAGGGCCCCAGCATCCAGCTACGCATGGGACTTTAAGAATCATTGTTCGTTTAGACGGTGAACAAGTTGTGTCCGCCGAACCTGTGATGGGTTACATGCATCGTGGGTATGAGAAACTTACAGAGGTTAGAACCTATCCGCAGGTAACAACTCTGGTAAACAGAATTGATTGGTTGGGGAGTTTTGCCAATGAGGTTCCGTTCATCCTTGCAGCCGAAAGGCTTATGGAGGTAGAAGCTCCCGCAAGGGCGCAATGGATAAGAACTGCTTTATTCGAACTGTCTCGAATAGCAAATGTTGTTTTGTTCCTAGGCGATATGGCAGTTCAGTTAGGTGCAACAACCCCCGTTTTTTATGCATTTCGGGATAGGGAGTTTGTTTTAAATCAAATTGAATCAGTTACTGGTGGGCGATTTCATCCAAATTTTGATCGTATAGGTGGAATAAAAGACGATCTACCAAAGGGTTGGATACAGGAAACTAAAGATGTGCTTGTCCGTATTAATTCTTTTTGCGAAGAGATGGAAGATCTTGTAGTTGGGAATGAAATTTTTCAAACCAGAACTAGAGGAATTGGAATAATCCCGGCTGATACAGGTCTTGCTTACGGACTTTCTGGAGCTAACATTCGATCGAGTGGAGTTGATTGGGATTTGAGGAGAGATGGTGGAGTAGGTCTTATTCACGATCAGCTCGATTGGAAAGTTTGGACGCATCCAGATGGAGATTCATTTGCGCGATATTGGGTACGTCTGCAGGAAGTCAGAGAGTCTTGTAAAATGGTGGGTCAAATTCTTGACGGAATACCCTCAGGACCAATAATGGCTAAAGTCCCAAGAATCATAAAAGTGCCTCCTGGCGAAGCATATGTAGAAACAGAGAATCCTCTTGGAATAATGGGTTATTACGTTATTTCCAAGGGTGATTTGGTTCCTTACAGAGTGAAAATACGCTCAGCTTCGTTTAATAATGTCTCAATTACACCATGGGTTTTGAAAGGTGTTTACGTCCCCGATGTCATTTCTATTTTGGCGAGTTTGTATTTCATATTAGGAGATATTGACCGATGACAGTTTTTAATTTAGCTATAGAACTGGCTTACTGGCAGCAAACTGTAATTAGATCAATCCTGGGGTTGGTAGCAGTGCTTCTTCCTGCGGGAACTCTTGTTTATCTTTATTTATTCAAGATGATGAGTTTTATGCAAAGTCGATTGGGTCCTATGGAAGCGGGTCCTTACGGTTCATTACAGCTTTTAGCAGAAGTTGGAAAATTTCTTCAGAAAGAAGATTTGTTTCCAAGAGCTGCAGACAGGGTAGTTTTCAAAGCAGCTCCATTTGTGGTTTTAGCTTCAACTTTTTTACTAGTTTTAGTTCTACCAGCGGGTCCAGACGCCTGGTTCATAAATATTGATACCGGAGTATTTTTAGCCTTAGCTGTTTCTTCAATCTCGGTAATAGGAATTCTCATGGCAGGTTGGGGCTCCGCCAGTAAATACTCGCTGATCGGTGGGTTGCGAGCAGCAGGACAACTTGTTGCATATGAGCTGCCTCTTGTTTTAGCTGTAATGGGTGTTGTAATTCAAGCAGGCACTTTGAACGTTCAAGAAATTGTTCTAGCTCAAGCAAATGGAGAAATTTTCGGTTGGGGTGGGATTGGTAATCCTTTTATAATTACTCAGTTCTTAGGTTTTATGATTTTTCTTGTAGCCATTCAAGCGGAACTAACTCAACCACCTTTTGATATGCCGGTTGCTGAGTCAGAGATTGTTACTGGTTACTTAACTGAATACACAGGAATGAGATTTTTGCTTTTCTTTATAGGAGAGTTCGCCACCGCTGGAATTTTCTCAGCGTTAGCTGCAACATTTTTCCTTGGCGGCTGGTATATACCTGGGTTAGATCCGACGAGTAATCTTTTCAACCTTATTGGACCTTTGGTTTTGGTAGGGAAAATGTTGCTTGTTTCATTCCTTATTTTCTGGTTCCGTTTTACATACCCCAGATTTCGTGAGGATCAATTACAACAACTTGCTTGGAAAGTATTGGTACCGCTCTCATTGGTAAATATTGTTGCTACTGGCGTATTGAAAGTGGTTTTCTAATGGCTTTTTCTGTAAGAGTTCCGGGTTTGATAAAAGGTTTAGGTGTTACTTTCAGGACTTTAATTAGAACCCTAACTAAAGGTTCGCACACAGTTCAATATCCTCGAGTGAAAGAGGCACCCACTCTTCGAGCTAGAGGAGTGATTGCACTGCACGAAGAGAATTGCACTTCTTGCATGCTTTGTGCACGTGAATGTCCTGATTGGTGTATCTACATTGAAGGGCATAAGTATAAAGCTCCACCCAGAAGACCTGGCGGTAAACCGCGACAGAAAAACGCTTTGGATCGTTTTGATATTGATTTTGCACTTTGTATGTATTGCGGTATTTGCGTTGAAGTTTGCCCTTTTGAAGCTCTTTTTTGGTCACCAGAATTTGAATTCTCTGAACCTAAATTGGCTGATTTACTTCATGACAAAGGTCAATTATCAAAGTGGATGGAAACTGTGCCTGAATTTGAAGAATATGAAGATGGCAGCGAAGCTAAACAGCTAAAGGTTCCACGTTAATGGTTGGTTTCTTTTTTTCTCAGGTTCAGGGTTTGGACCCATTAACAAGTGATGAGGTTTTAGTCGCTCAAAATGTTTTTTTTGGGCTTATTGCTTTAGTAATGATTCTTGCAGCATTGAAAATGGTTACAACGGAAAATATTGTCCATGCTGCTCTTTATCTAGTTATTGTTTTGGCTGGGGCGGCAGGAATGTTCATACTTTTGGGGGCTGAATTTGTTGCAGTTACACAAATTCTTGTTTACATAGGTGCAATAATTGTTCTTTTTCTTTTTGGAATAATGCTTACAAAAGGTTCATTTGGAACCGAAGAGGGAGAACAGAGAGAACGAAATCGAATGGCTATTTTGTTAGGAGTGTTGATAGTCGCGGTTACTTCAGGGTCGTTTATTGACAGCTTTCGAGATGCGGAATTAAATCGTCAGGCTCCAAGCACTACAGCTGATATCGGGGACACGATTTTTGGTCAGTTCATCATTCCATTTGAAGCTATTTCGGTTTTGTTACTTGCAGCCTTAATCGGATCAGTTGTTGTTGCGAGGAGGGATCAGTAATGCTATTAAACCAGTTTCTGATTCTTTCTGCAGTACTTTTTTCCATTGGAGTTTATGGAGTAGTGACAAGACGTAATGGCGTTATGGTCCTGATGTCAATAGAGCTAATTCTTAATTCAGTAAATATCAACCTTGTTGCCTTCGCTGCTTTCAGGGAAGCAATCCCAGGAGAGGTATTTGCGCTTTTTGTAATTGCAGTTGCAGCAGCTGAAGTAGGCGTAGGGTTAGCCATGGTTTTATTGCTTTATCGTAATCGTCGTAATATCGACCTTGCCAGAATTGATTCGATGAAGGGCTAATGTGATGATCGAATTATTAGCAGCTACGACTTCGTCCTTAACCTCAATCCCGTTGGGAATAACTCAAGAGGGAAATTGGTTTTTACAGAACGCATGGCTGATACCACTCATACCTGCCTTGTCATTTGTTGGGATACTTTTTTTTGGTAAACGTTTACCTCGCGGAGGTTCAGAGCTTGGAATAGCTGCGTTGTTAGCTGTTTTTCTTCTATCAATATGTACCGGATTCGCTTGGATGGATCATCGAGATAATTTTCATGGAGAAGAAATAAGTCAAACCATTATAAATGGTGAGCATGGTGAGCATGGTGAGCATGGTGAGCATGGTGAGCATGGTGAGCATGGTGAGCATGGTGAGCATGGTGAGCACGGTGAACCGTCTTTAGCTGTGGTCAATACAGCAACTTGGTTTGTAACAGGAGGTGTTGAATTCTCTGTTGGAACACTTGTCGACGGCCCAGCAGTGATGATGTTATTTGTAGTTACTTTGGTTTCTTTATTAGTTCATATTTATTCGACAGATTATGTGGCTGGTGACCGAAGGTTCACACACTTTTTCGCCTTTCTTTCCCTTTTCAGTGCTTCAATGCTCCTACTCGTAATTTCTGAAAACACACTGCAGTTACTGGTCTCCTGGGAACTAGTAGGCCTATGCTCTTTTGCACTGATAGGTCACTGGTGGGAAGAAAAAGACAATTCGAACGCTGCCTTAAAGGCATTTCTAACTAACCGCGTCGGAGACATGGGATTACTAATTGGGGTGACAATCCTATTCTTTGCTTCGGGAGAAATGATTCCAGACTCTTTCGGTTCTTTCTCTATAGCTACGACTAACACATTAGCTTCATCAGGTTTGCTTTCGCACAGCACTTTACTGATAGCCGCTTGCTGTCTTATGGCTGCAGTTATGTCTAAATCTGGCCAGTTCTTTTTACATACCTGGTTACCTGATGCAATGGCAGGACCTACGCCTGTATCAGCTCTTATTCATGCTGCAACCATGGTTGTAGCTGGAGTCTTTATGATCGCCCGGCTATACGGAGTTTTCTTTGAAGGGTTTTCCATAGGAGGAAGTTCTATAAATTTAATGGCTCTTGTGGGAGGCTTTACAACCCTTGTAGGAGCATGTTTAGCTTTTGTCCAACGGGACATCAAAAAAGTTCTTGCATATTCAACAATTTCACAACTTGGTTACATGGTCATGGCATTAGGAGTAGGAGCTTGGACTGCGGCAATGTTCCATCTTTTCACACACGCTTTCTTTAAAGCATGCCTATTTTTAGGTTCGGGATCTGTTGCGCACTCAGTTCATAGTTTTGATATGAAATCAGACATGGGTGGACTAAGAAAAGTAATGCCACAAACATATCGAACCTTCATAATCGGGTCCATTGCTCTAGCAGGCCTACCACCTTTCGCGGGATTTTGGTCTAAAGATGAAATACTCGTTGGAACGGGGGGATGGGGAATCATGGGGGGCACAAATGGTAACGGCTCCTATACGTTCATGTTGGTAATGGGAATGATCACAGCAGCTCTGACGGCAGCGTATATGACTAGGTGTGTTTATTTAACCTTTTTTGGTGAATTTAGAGGCCACGGTAATCCCCACGAATCTGGCCCACGAATCACCATTCCTCTCTGGATTTTGGCAGTACTAGCAGTTTTTGCTGGGTTCCTAAATTTACCTAAAGGCTTTCAACTAGTCCCTGAATCACTCCAAGAAAGATTTGGTCACTATGTCGAACCTGTAGCCGGGTATTTCCCCAAAATTTCACATGCTACCCCAAGTTGGTCACTAGCAATAATTTCAACAATTATTGTAGTAGCAGGTATTTCACTCGCATGGAATTATTACTTTGTGAAAGTAGAAAAAGCTTCAAAAGAGAGCGGTCAAAGCCTAACAGAATTACCAGATGGGCTTACTACACGTTTGACTATAGCTAGAATGGGACACACACTTCTTGTCAACAAGTACTACTTAGATCATCTCTATACCGGAATTATTACCCGAGCCGTTAAAGAACCGATAGCAGAATTAACCTATCGATCGAACCAAGAAATCTTGGATCGCACCGTAGATACCGTTGGCCGAACCGCAGTACGAGTTGGTCAACTTAATTACCACAAGATAGACCAAAAAATTGTTGATGGTTTTGTCAACGCTTCTGGTCGCATTTCATCGGACAGCGGTGAAGAACTTCGTAAAATTCAATCCGGAAAAGTTCAGAGCTACGCAGCTATTTTGTTTGCTGCTGCGACGATTTTAGCCGGTTTACTCATAGTCATTGTGTAGGAGATATTAAACATGGATAACTTGCTTGACAGTTGGGGCCTTACTGTGGCCACTTTCTCACCTCTTGTAGGTGCGTTAGTTATGTTTCTCATTCCAAAAGAAAAAGAATATGAGCATAAAATAATTGCTCTTGTAACTTCTCTTTGGGTCGCTTTTGTGGGGTTCATGCTCCTCATATGGTTTGATCTTGACGCTACTGAAAAGCTTCAATATGTCGTAGACAAAAGTTGGATAGATGCAATTCATAGCCGTTATGTTGTAGGACTTGACGGAATTTCTCTTCCTTTGTTGTTGCTTACAGTGCTCATAGTTCCACTTTGCATTGTTTACAGTTGGAATCATTTTCCTGATCCAAAAAATCCAAAAACATTTTTAATATTGATCCTTGTCTTAGAGACAGGCATGATTGGCACTTTCGTTGCACAAGACATGGTTCTTTTCTTTGTTTTCTTCGAGGTTGTTTTATTACCAATGTTTTTTATGATTGCCGTTTGGGGGGGACCAAACAGAAAATACGCTTCCCTAAAATTCTTTCTGTACACCCTTTTCGGATCAGCACTAATGCTCGTGAGTTTCCTTTCCCTCTTTTTCTTGACGGGAGCGGAGTCATTTGTCTTTAGTGAAATCGCCGACAACGTTGTCGCCCACACTGTTTCCCGAACTGCACAGCTTTGGATATTTGGTGGGATGTTCCTTGGTTTCGGAATCAAAGTTCCCATGTTCCCCTTCCATACATGGTTGCCTGACGCTCACACTGAAGCACCGACTGTAGGGTCTGTAATACTTGCAGCTGTCTTGCTCAAGCTCGGAACTTATGGATTCGTCAGAATAGCAATTCCCCTACTCCCTGACGCAGCAGTTGAATGGGCACCATGGATAGGACTACTGGCTGTAATTGGAATCATTTACGGAGCATTCTGTTGTTTGGCGCAAACAGATATGAAACGATTAATTGCGTTCTCTTCAGTTGCTCACATGGGATTCGTAATGCTTGGAATTTCTACTCTTACTGATTTTGGAATTAATGCTGCCATTATGGGCATGGTTGCCCATGGCCTCATAACAGGAATGCTCTTCTTCTTAGCAGGGTCAATGAAAGAGCGATATCACACACTAGAAATCAAGAGGTTAGGTGGACTACTTGTACAAGCACCAAAAATGGGTTGGATTTTAGGATTTTGCGCAATGGCATCTCTTGGGCTGCCAGGACTCGCAGGATTCTGGGGAGAATTCCCCGCGATACTTTCTGCATACAATCCTGCAAATGGTTTGCCGGTAGAAACGTTTAGAACATTCATGGTGATAGCAGCATTAGGAACAGTTCTCGCTGCCGGTTACTTATTGTGGTTGCTTCAAAGATCAGCATTTGGTACTCCAAAAGAAGAATTTGCTGAAGACCCCAATATTTATGACACTACAAAAACAGAATGGATCGCATGGGCACCCCTTCTCGCTTTGATACTAGCGATAGGTATTTACCCAAATCTTGTTTTCAGAGCTACAGATGCAGCAGTAGATGCATCTTTGACTCCATGTCTGACTATTGATGCAGATAAATCAACTCATGAAGAAATTGAGTCGGCGCATTGTTCAGAAGTTTATGGTTTGAGCGACCATGGACCTGATGATCACACGGCATCGAAGGGTTAATAGTGACCACTAACCTCATGATCTTAGCGTTTGAACGGCCTGCAATTGACTGGCATGCTGTCGCTCCTGAGATAGTCCTGCTTTCTGTAGGAGTTCTTATAACACTTTTAGACATCTTATTTTTGGAAAAAGCGCGACCATATATGGCAGCTTTATCCGGTTTAGGAATTCTTGCTACAGCAATACCTCTACTGACTCTTGGTATTGACGGAACCGAGAGAGTCCTTTTCGATGGTGCTTATGTGGTTGACAATTTTTCATTAGTACTAAAAGCCATTTTTCTTTTAGCAGGGTATGTAGTTATTCTCCTCTCAACCAATTACATAGTTGATGGTGATTATTGGGAGAGTGAATACTACGGCCTTCTTTTGGCTTCTCTGATGGGAATGATCATGATGGCTTCATCGAGAGATTTGATATCTATTTTTGTAGCTTTAGAGCTACTTTCAATTCCTGCTTATCTAATGGTTGCTTGGAGAAAACGTGATCCCAAATCTAATGAAGCAGGCCTTAAGTATTACCTCATGGGTGTTTTTGCATCAGCAGTGATGTTGTACGGAATGTCACTTTTGTTTGGAGTTAGTGGAACCACGGTGCTAAGTGAGATTGCTGATTCTATTGAGGCAGGTAACGGTTCCAGTTCTGTAATGACACTAGGAATTGTTTTTGTAATAGCTGGATTTGCATTCAAAGTTTCCGCTGTTCCATTTCATACTTGGGCACCTGATGTGTATGAGGGAGCTCCAACACCCGTAACAGCTTTTCTTTCGGTGGCCTCCAAAGCGGCAGGTTTTGTGGCGTTACTAGCTTTAATTTTTGTTGGTTTCTATGAGCTTTCAAATATTTGGGAACCGCTTATTTGGATACTTGCAGCACTCTCAATGACTGTGGGTAATTTAGTTGCATTGAGGCAAACAAATGTAGTCCGTCTGATGGCGTACTCTGGTGTTGCTCAGACAGGATTCATGATCGCTCCTTTAGCTGTAGCAGGTCACAGTTTAACCACCGGTGACCAGGCCCTTTCTGCGATCATTACATACTTAGCAATTTATGCGGCTATGAATCTTGGTGCATTTGCAGTAATTATTACTTTAGCGAGACGCACCGGGAGCGCAGAAATTGATTCATTTGCGGGAGCTTTTCATTTCGCCCCTGGGTTAACAGTTGCTATGACAATTTTCCTATTTTCTCTTGCGGGTATACCGCCCTTGGGAGGATGGTTCGCTAAATTTGAGGTATTTAGAGTTTTAGCAACTTCTGGGGAAGCTTGGGGTTATCTATTAGCTGTTGTTGCTGCCATTAATTCTGTCATAGCTCTTTTTTACTATGCGAATATTGCTCGTAAAATGTGGGCTGAAGAGCCTTCAGAAAACGATTTAAAAAATGTCGAAATAACACCCTCACTCGTATCTGCTTTGGCAATTTGTGTATTAGTTACTTTACTATTCGGAATATTCCCTCAATTAGTTGCTCGTTTTACAGAAGTTAGCCTGTTGGCTTTTGCTACTTAAACTCACAAACGATTGGCATGTTAACTGTTGATTTAAAAAATCGAATCAAAAGATCAGGGCCCCTCTCTTTTTCAGATTTTGTTGAATCCTGTCTCTACGATTTGGATGAAGGTTTTTATACTAAAAGAGGAAGCGCCGGACGACGAGGGGACTTTTTGACAAGTCCTGAAGTCGGCCCGTTTTTCGGTTTTCTTATCGCAAACTGGTTAGACGAGACGTGGCTGAAGTTAAATAAACCTGAAAACTTTCAAGTAGTTGAGGTTGGAGCAGGTAGCGGAACCCTTGCTAGAGCAATCATTGATGCTCAACCTCATTGCCTTAAAAATGGTGTTTACACGATGGTCGAACGCTCTCAGAAATTAAGAGAGGAGCAGCCAACCTCGGAAAAACTAGTTTCGGCCACTGAGATTCCTGATTCTCCCTTAGTGGGTGCAGTTATTGCAAATGAACTTTTAGATAATTTGCCGTTCGATCTATTAGAAGGAGATGGGGAATATTGGAAAGAGGTATGCATAGGTCTTATGAATGATCAATTTGTCGAGACTCTAATGGGTGAAAGTAAAGAATCAGTTGGAGTGCCACCCGTAAAAGGAGCACGAATACCAGTTCAAAACAAAGCCCACAACTGGGTGGAGAATGCACTAGAGACTATTGTTTCGGGTTCTTTACTGGTAATTGATTATGCATCTACAACCCAAGAAATGAGCCAAAGACCTCAAGATTCATGGCTACGAACTTTCAAAAAGCATTCAAGAGGCGACAACCCTCTAGATAATATTGGGAATCAAGACATCACAGTCGAAGTGGCAATTGATCAACTACCCAATGGGGCATCTGTGTCTACACAAAGAGACTTTCTTAAAAACCAAGGGATAGATAGGTTGGTAGAGGAAGGACGTCATATATGGAAAGAATTTTCTTCTGTTGGTGATTTAAAAGCTGTCAAAGCACGCAGCAGGATAACTGAAGCAGAAGCGCTTCTTGACCCCGATGGTCTAGGAGGGTTTTTTGTTCTAGAGTGGGATCTGCCTTCAGTTGATTAGATAACCAGAAACTGTAAAACCCTTTAACCCCGCTAGGTAAGTAAACCCCAGACTTTGTCTAAAATTACCTAATCAACCAAGGGAGCAATAATGAGCGAATCAACAATCGAAGAGTTCTACGTTGAGGATCGAACATTTCCACCTGATCCAGAATTTGTGGAAAAAGCATTGCTTAATGATTCTTCCCATTATGAAGAGGCAGTTTCCGACTACGAAGCGTTTTGGGCTAGACAAGCAAGAGAATTGATTAGTTGGGATAAGGATTTCGATACGACGCTTGAATGGGATCTGCCTTTTGCTAAATGGTTCGTAGGTGGTCAACTTAATATTTCTTACAACTGTTTGGACAGACATGTAGAGGCAGGTCATGGGGGGAGAGTTGCTTATTATTGGGAAGGGGAACCCGGCGACACTCGAAAAATTACTTATCAAGACCTTCTTGTGGAAGTTTCTAAATTCGCAAATGTTTTGAAAGAGCTTGGTTTAAATAAGGGAGACCGAGTGGCCATATATATGCCGATGATCCCTGAACTCCCTGTAGCCATGCTTGCCTGCGCCAGAATCGGGTTGGTGCACAGTGTTATATTTGGAGGTTTTTCACCTGACTCAATTATCGATCGGTGTGAAGATGCTCAGGCAAGGCTAATAATTACTGCTGATGCGGGTTACAGACGTGGGGTTCCATCGGCTTTAAAAACAAATGTTGATGCGGCATTAGAAAATGGTGCCCCAACTGTTGAGCATGTAGTAGTTGTCAACCGATGTGATACAGAAGTTCAAATGGTTGAAGGTCGTGACCATTGGTGGCATGAACTAGCTGAAAAAGCAGCCTCTGATTGCCCCGCTGAATCATTAGATAGCGAAGATCTCCTTTATTTGCTCTATACGTCAGGTACAACGGCCAAGCCTAAAGGCATTATGCACACGACTGCGGGATATTTAACTCAAGTCATGTATACACATCGTTACACCTTTGATTTAAATCGAGACAAAGATATTTATTGGTGTGCAGCAGACATCGGATGGGTAACAGGACATAGTTATATCGTTTATGGTCCTTTAGCTAATGGCTGCACTTCAGTGATATATGAAGGCACACCGGATACCCCCCGTTTGGATCTTCGTTCCGATGATCCATCAAAGTGGTCTAAAGATCGCCTATGGGACATCATTGAACGTTACGGCGTTACTCAGCTATATACCGCCCCGACAGCTATAAGGACTTTTATGAAGTGGGGCGAACAAGAACCTGCTTCACACGACTTGTCTTCTTTAAGAGTTTTAGGAACAGTAGGTGAGCCAATAAACCCAGAAGCATGGATGTGGTATCACGAGAATATTGGAGGAGAAAAATGTCCGATTGTTGACACTTGGTGGCAAACGGAAACCGGGGGTCATATGATCACACCACTACCAGGTTTGACTACGACTAAACCTGGATCTGCTTGTCAACCAATACCCGGAGTATTTGCGGAAGTAGTTGATGATGATGGAGTTAAAATTAAAGAAGGGGGAGGATATTTGACGATTACACACCCTTGGCCCGGAATGCTTAGAGGTATTTGGGGTGATCCTGAAAGATATAAAGAGACCTATTGGTCACGTTTTCAAGGTAAGTATTTTGCGGGTGATGGAGCGAAACTAGACAAAGATGGTTACTTGTGGTTACTGGGAAGAGTCGACGATGTTATGAACGTTTCAGGCCACCGAATTTCAACGGCAGAAGTTGAATCAGCCTTAGTCGATCATCCTTCAGTAGCTGAGGCGGCAGTGGTTGGAGTTGCTGATTCGACTACAGGGCAGGCAATCGTTGGATATGTGATTTTGAGAGAAACTTTTGAATCTTCAGACATTCTTGGAGAGGAGATACGCTCTCATGTTGCGACAAAGTTAGGGCCAATTGCCAGACCAAAAACAGTTGTTTTAGTTCCTGATCTACCTAAAACGAGAAGTGGAAAAATAATGAGACGACTATTGCGCGATGTTGCTGAAGGTAGAGATTTAGGTGATACAACTACTCTGGCTGATTCGGGTGTTGTAGAAGAGATTAGAATTCGAGCAGTTGAATCTCCTGAGGAAGATTAAGAACGTTTGATGTTAATTTATAGGAACATAGAACCTGCATCTGGCTCTGTTCTGGTAGTTGATATAGACGGCGTGATAGCTGATGCATCAGCCCACCAACATTTTTTAAATAGTGAGAGCCAGAAATGGGAAGAATTCTTTGAGGCTTCTTTAAATAGCCGAGTCCTCAGAGAAGGCAAAGAACTTGTGAAAGGTCTTTCTCAACTGATACCTATTTTTTTAATGACAGCGCGACCTTCTTATCTTTTAGAAAAAACTGTTTTTTGGTTGAATCAAAATGAAATTTTCTGGGATGCTCTTTTAATGAGAGAAGGGGAAGACAATCGTAGTTCCCCAGAAGTTAAGTTAGATTTATTAAGAGATTTAATTGAAAGTGGATACAAACCAAAACTTGCTCTCGATGATGATCCGCGAAATCTTTTAATGTTCTGGGAACAGAAAGTTCCCTCTATTTATGTTCATTCAGGGTATTACGAAGTAAACAAATTTTGATATTGTTACATTCCAGAAAACCGAGGTAAATATGATAAATACAGCGAAAACTTTCAGTTTGTTAGCACTTTTAGGCGGTCTTTTTATTGTTATAGGGGGCGCAATCGGTGGTTCAGGAGGCCTTATTTTTGGTCTTGTGATTGGTTTATTATTCGTTGGTGGAAGTTACTGGTTTAGTGACAGACTTGCAATTGCTTCAGCTCGAGCTGTTCCAGCAGAGCCATCTGATTACCCCGAATATCACAAGGTAATGACAGAGTTATCGATGGCAGCCGGACTACCAATGCCAAAGTTGTACATTTCACCCAATAAACAACCGAATGCTTTTGCAACAGGCAGGAATCCCGAGCATGCCGCTGTTGCTGTAACACAAGGTCTTTTAGACAATCTAGATTGGTATGAGATAAGAGGGGTATTAGCCCATGAATTAAGTCATATTGAAAACCGTGATATTTTAATTGGTTCTGTTGCAGCCACAATTGGAATGGCAATAACACTTATAGCTCGGATGGCTTTCTGGGCTGCTATGTTCAGTGGAGGTCGTGGCAGAGACAGAAATCCGTTAGGTGAAATTGCATTTGCAATAATGGCACCTATAGCAGCCATGCTGATTCAGGCGGCTATAAGTCGAACTCGAGAATATAAGGCCGATGCTACAGCAGCGCGACTTATTGGAGACGGAGAACCACTTGCCAGAGCATTGGAGAAATTAGAAATTGCATCTGGCCGTATTCCTTCGGGAATTGATCCAAGCCAAGCGTCGTCTTATATTGTCAATCCATTAAAAGCAGAGGCCCGTGGTCGTGGAGGGAGCCGTGTTTTTTCAACTCATCCCCCTACAGCTGAGAGGGTGGAAAGATTACGAAATGGTTCTTGGAATCAAGGAACAGTTGGTGGCGGTCCTATTTCTTAGTCTCGAAAGTTTATAAATTGAAGTGGCAACTCAATTTTGCTCGCTTTCAGTGAGGTAATTACCTCCTGAAGAGTGTCGCGTTTTTTGCCACTAACTCTTATTTGGTCACCTTGATTTTGTGATTGGATGCCTTTAATTCCTAAGTCTTTTATTTGACGATTAATAGATTTAGAATCTTCATTCCCAATACCTGACTGTAATTTTGCTAATTTCTGACTTCTTCCCCCAGCTGCAGGTTCTAAATTTTGCCATAAAAGTGTTTTCAAGGAAACTTTTCTTTTTACTAATTTTTCTTCAAGTACTATCTGTAAAGCGCTAAGTCGGTCCTCTGTCGAGGATTCAATCTTTATTGAATCCTCATTTAGTTCAACTTCTGAATTTGTTCCTTTGAAATCGAAGCGATTATTTATTTCACGCTCCGCTTGGTCGACTGCATTTCTAACTTCCTGGTGATCGTATTGTGAAACAATGTCAAAAGATGGCATGCAATCACCTTACTTGTTTGTGATGGATGTAACTTACAGGTGTCTTGTGCTTATGCTCCCATTAGCATCCGATAAGGGGTCGGTGCCCGAGTGGCCAAAGGGAACGGGCTGTAAACCCGTCGGCGTATGCCTTCGGAGGTTCAAATCCTCCCCGGCCCACAATTAGGTGGCCCAGAACTATTTTGGTTCTGGGCCACCTGCATTTATTATTCTTTGCATTACGACAACATCCTGCCACTTTCCGAATTTCCTGCCTATTTCTTTTTCGGTGCCTACAATTTCAAAATCAAATCTTTGATGGAGAGCGATACTCGCTTCATTGGCTCCTCCGATCCGTGCGATTACAGCGTGAAATCCGCTTGACTTTGCTACTTCCAATAAGTGAAAAAGTAACTCGCCAGCTATACCCTGATTTCTGAATTCTTCATTTATATAGATTGAGTCTTCTACAGTTGTCCTGTAGGCAGCTCTTGATTTGTAAGGAGAAAGAGAAGCGAAACCCAGTATTTTGTTACTCATTTCAGCGACTAATACGCTAAACGCGCCTGATCTTTCAGTAAGCCACTCTTCTTGTTCTTCGGTGGTTCTCTCAACTAGATCAAAAGTTGCCGTTGAATTTCTTACTTCGTGGTTATATATTTCTCGAATTGTTTCTGCATCTTTTTGTTTAGCTAGGCGTATTTGTATACCTTTTTCCATACTCTGACTGTAGTAAGGCTTAACAGCAGGCAAGTGGACGTTGGGGTAACTACACTGACGTGGCATCCTGTCAATAAGCCTTTGGCTGGCCCCCTTAGCTCAGTCGGCAGAGCGTCTCCATGGTAAGGAGAAGGTCGACAGTTCGATTCTGTCAGGGGGCTCGGGGCGACGTAGCTCAGTAGGTAAGAGCGCCCGACTCATAATCGGGAGGTCGACAGTTCAAGTCTGTCCGTCGCTACTATTAAAATTGATAAGGTTCTTGGTGGCGACTCGCTATGTTGCTGCTACCGTTTTATAGTCCACTAAACCAAATCAGGTTAGTGGTTAAATTTAAATGTTTCAGGAGTTAAAGATGTCTAAGGTATGCCAGGTAACCGGTAAGAAACCGGGGTTTGGCAAACAACTATCGCATTCGCATCGTAGAACTAATCGACGTTGGAACCCAAATGTACAACGTAAGCGTTATTGGTTGCCGAGTGAAAAGCGGTGGATAAAGCTAAATGTAAGTACTAAAGGAATAAAGACAATCGATAAGAGGGGCATTGAAAGTGTTGTTGCCAACATGCGCCGACAAGGACAGAAGGTCTAAAAGTTATGGGTAGTGATAAACGTCCAATAATTAAACTGCGTTCAACAGCTGGTACTGGTTATACCTATGTAACTACAAAAAATAAAACCAATACACGTGAAAGAATTGAACTGAAAAAGTATGACCCAGTAGTTAGAAAGCATGTTCTTTTTAAAGAAGAACGTTAAATATTATTACTTCTAATGGAATGTTCATCTAAAACTCGTGCAGCCTATCCAACCCCACTGGTATCCTGCCAATGAACCGATTTTTAGGATTCTTTTGTTTTCTTTTTGGTTCAAAGGGCAGTGGCTCAATTGGTAGAGCACCGGTCTCCAAAACCGGCGGTTGGGGGTTCAAGTCCCTCCTGCCCTGCCATTTGGTTTTAGATCGTTGCATAAAAGCACATAATGGCTATCAGGCCAATAGCCTGATTTAAGACAAATATAAAGATACGAGATTTTTATGTCGATGAACCGTGAACAAAAACGTATGCTCCAACGACAAGGAGAGGTAGATGCTGAGGGTGAGCCTGTACGCGAACGCCGTCAGCCTCAACAAGCATCACATAATGAAGAAAGAGCTGGATTTACCCAATTCGCACGAGAAGTTCGTTCAGAACTTCGAAAAGTTGTGTGGCCTACACGTTCTGAAACTACGAATTATACAATAGTTGTAGTAATTACAATTGTGGCTATTACCGCAATTGTTGCAGGTTTAGATTGGGTATTTTCCCAATCAGTACTCGAATTGTTTGATGTCTAATGAATTCTAATAATGAATCCGAAAATAACTCTGTTGAGTCTGACGTGCTCAAGGTAGATGATGCTGCGGTTGAAGACCACGAATCCCCCGATGAAAATACTGGAATGGATGCCTTATTGCCTACAGGTTCATTTGAGAATGTAGATGTAGAGGAAACATCCTCGCCGGAAGAGTCAGATAGTTTTGGTGCTGATGAAGCTGTGGTGGATTCAGATGCTGTCATTGATGAGGATGAACTTTTTGAAGAAGAGGATTCAACTCCAAAAAAAGAGAGCCCTTATGACCGGCCTGGAAAATGGTTTGTTGTGCACACTCAGTCCGGTTACGAGAATAAAGTCAAGCAGAATTTAGAAACTCGAACATCTTCAATGAATTTGGAAGACAGAATTCTTGAAATTGTTATCCCGATGGAAGATGTAGTTGAGTTTCGAAATGGTAAAAAAGTAAGCGTTTCAAAAAAGATGTTTCCTGGTTATTTATTGGTCAGATGTTTTCTTGACGATGCTTCATGGGCGGCGATCAGAGATACACCTGGGATTGTAAACTTTGTAGGAGCTGGAGGTAAACCATCACCTTTAAGAAGGAAAGAAGTAGAAAACTTTCTTTATGTTCCAGATGAGACAAAACCTGATACTCCTAAAAAGACACGAGCAAGACTTGGGTTTGAATTGAATGAAACAGTTCGAGTCAAAGAAGGTCCATTTGCAGATTTTTCTGGTGCCATCGTTGAGATAAATGAAGATCAATTAAAAGTAAAGGTTCTTGTAGATATCTTTGGCCGAGAGACTCCTGTAGAATTAGAATTCTCACAAATTGCTCAACTCTAAGATTTAGAGGTTGGCAATATGTGGGAGCCGCAGCAGACTTGTGACGCTGTTTATTTAAAGTTCGACAAAGTAATAGAAAATTAAGAGAGAAAAGTTATGGCGCAAAAGCAAGTATTAGCTTTAGTGAAAATTCAGATTCCAGCAGGGCAAGCTTCTCCTGCGCCACCTGTGGGTACAGCTCTTGGGCCTCATGGTGTTGCGATCATGGATTTTTGCAAAGAATATAATGCTAAGACTGAAGACAAAAGAGGACAGATAATCCCTGTAGAGATAACGATTTACGAGGATCGGTCTTTTACATTCGTCACTAAAACACCACCTACTTCTTTTCTTATTCGTCAAGCAGCTGGCTTAGAAAAAGCTTCAGGCCTACCGGGGCGAGAGGAAGCTGGTTCGATCACATGGAATCAGGTCTCGGAAATTGCTGAAACAAAAATGCCTGATTTGAATGCGATTGATATTGAGGGTGCAAAACAACAAGTAGCAGGAACTGCTAGAAGCATGGGTATAGCAGTTAATTAGAGATAAAAATATTTTAATATCTAATGTGATTCTGTAAAGAGGAGGACCTCGCCTCAACAGAATTTATTAACTTGAGGGAGCCGGGAGGAAAGGCTAAATGAGTAATAGCAAGCGGTATAAGAATTCTCTTGAGAAGTTTGATCCAGATGGGTATTTATCTGGTCGTGAAGCTTTAGAAGTGGTTAAGTCGTTTGAAAAAACAAAGTTTGATGAATCTATAGATCTTGTCGTTCGATTAGGAGTTGATCCTAGAAAAACTGAAGAGATGATTCGCAGTACAGTCGCTTTACCATCGGGTACGGGTAAAACGGTCCGTATTGCAGTCTTCGCACAAGGTGAGGCAGCCAATGCAGCACGTGAAGCAGGTGCTGATCACGTTGGTGCGGATGATCTAGCCTCGGAAGTTGAAGGCGGAATGCTTGATTTTGAGATTGCGATC
>JUEM01000018.1 GCA_000817085.1 marine actinobacterium MedAcidi-G1
TGGGGGTTCAGTAGTCGAAGCTGCTGGAAATCCAGTTATATATGTTGTACAACCCGGCGACACTCTTTGGGAAATTGCTGACAAATTTAATCCCGAAGGTACAGACATAAGATATACAGTTGATGAACTTTCAAAAGTTACGGGCGGGGCTCAACTACAACCGGGGCAACGTATTGTTCTTAACAGTGGGTTATAAATCCTTATCTAATTTCTAATTGTCAGGTAACGACAAAACAAAAATTCTTCTTCCATTAGTATTCGATCCACGGTCAGTTCGACAGGAGAGTTAACTGGATTGTTAAGAAATGCTGCAGGGTCCTCTCCGCCGACGGCCCTAGGTGAAACGCTTAGGTTTGCATTCAGATTTGGACCACCTTCGCAAACAACAATTTTTCCATCTTGTTTGAAGAGGTCGCTGACAACCCTTGAAACAGTTAGTTCTTTTTCTGGAAAATCGATAATCTCCGATGATGACACTAATTTGGAAGCATTTTCTTCGAGTGACTCACTTTTTGTATAAATGAGAGGTGGTTTGTCTTCGGGATGACGTTCAGCGAACAAGCCCATATCAGGATTTAGATTAAGCTCACCAGAAAGAACAGCTATTCTAGGACGTTTTTCTTGTCCTCTAGATTCTCTAAACTCAGCTAATCTGCCCTGGGGTGTTTTTGGTGCCTTGTAATTTTCGGATCGAACGGTACCCGCCCCGACCAGAATAATGTCCGCAAGTCCCCTGATTATTTGATAGATATTTTTATCCGCTAACCCGCTTAATCCTCCTGCTCTACCTTCAAAGGAAACGAAGCCATCCACAGAATTAACCATATTTAGCAATACCCAGGGTCTCGTTTTGAAAGGTGTTCTGACATCACTGTTGTAAACAGTTATTGGGTCCACTTCAATTTCTTCTGGAAAGATCTGCTTCATACAAATGACAGTATCGGAATTGTCTAGATTTTCTGATTCTGAAATAATAATTATTTAACGAAAATAAACAAGTTGCAGATTTTATTGATTAGTTAATTATTTAAGCACTATCGTCGAATTAGGTCTACAAACTAGGTATAAATATGGCAATGAAAATATGTCTAATTGATTCAAGTTCTTTCAGAGAGCTAGTCTGATGGCATCTCTAAGATTTTCTTTCGGCACCATGGGGTCCGGTAAAAGCACCTTGGCTCTGCAAATCCATCATAATTTATCCTCCAGAGGGTTGTTTGGAATCCTCTGCAGTCAGCTAGATAGAGCGGGTGGTAAAGTTTCCAGTGCTTTGGGGGTCTCTGCGGATGCTGTTCAAGTCTCCCCAGAGTTCAATCTTTACGACTTCGCTCTGAAAGAAAAAGAAAACAATGGATCTCTTGATTACATGATCTGCGATGAGGCGCAGTTTTATTCGGTTGATCAGATAGAACAGTTAGCTCGTGTAGTTGACGAGATTGGAGCGGAAGTTTACACCTTTGGACTTCTTACTTCGTTTCAAGGAGAATTGTTTGAAGGGACTAGAAGGTTGCTGGAACTTTCCGACGAGAGGATTGAAGTGCAAGTTGAAGCGCGTTGTTGGTGTGGACGACGAGCTACTCATAATGCGCGGCTAGTTGAAGGTGAACAAGTTTACGATGGAGATCTTGTCGTAGTTGACGATCCGGAAGACCAAGATGTCACTTATGAGCTTCGGTGTCGTCAGCACTGGTTAGACGGAGATTCGGGCCCAGATCGTCAGGTTGTTCCTATACATGCTTCACATAAAGAAGTTAAATCAGTAAACGGCTAGCGCGAACAGCGGGTCTTACGTCAAGTTCGCTAACCTGAAAATATGACTGAATATAAACCTCCTTTAAACGACATCAGGCTAGTTCTAGAAGAGATTAGTGATATAAGTGGATTATGCGACCTGCCTGGTTATGAACATGTGGACGTCGAAACGATAGACGGAGTTCTTGAAGAGCTTGGACGTTTTGCAGCTGAAGTTATCTCGCCTGTTAATAAAATTGGTGATCAAGAAGGATGTTCTGTGTCGGATGGTGTAGTTACTATGCCAGACGAATTTGGGGACGCTTGGAACCACTTTATAGATTCCGGTTGGGGGGCTATTGCACAAGATCCTGACTATGGAGGGGGCGGTTTTCCATTAGCCATGCACACTGTTTTGACAGAATTGTTGGCAACAGCGAGTAGGGCATGGTCGATGGGTCCCATGCTTACAGCAGGTGCAATTGATTGTTTACATACTTTTTCAGATGAAGCTCAAAAAGAAGTTTTTTTACCAAAGTTAGTTGCTGGTGAGTGGTCAGGAACTATGAATTTGACTGAGCCACAAGCGGGTTCTGATGTTGGAGCTTTAACCACTAAGGCTGTTCCTCAAGAAGACGGAACTTACAGAATTTTTGGAACTAAAATTTTTATAACCTTTGGAGAGCATGAGTTAGTTGAAAATATCATCCAGTTGGTATTGGCTCGCACCCCAGATAGTCCACCAGGGACGAAGGGAATATCTTGCTTTATTGTCCCAAAGTATTTAGTTCAGGATGATGGATCGCTAGGCGAACGTAACGACTACCGTTGTTTATCTCTTGAACACAAGTTAGGTCTTCATGCCAGTCCAACTTGTGTGATCTCCTACGGTGAAGCGGGCGATGGAGCTATTGGCTACTTGATAGGCGAAGAGCATCAAGGAATGCGCTACATGTTCAAAATGATGAATAATGCCCGTTTGGGTGTTGGAGTTGAAGGTTTGGCAGTAGCAGAGAGAGCACTGCAGCAAGCTTCTTCTTTTGCTTTGGACAGGCGCCAAGGTAAAGCTATGGGGGCCGAAGCAGGCGAGCAATCTTTAATAATTGAACATCCAGATGTAAGACGAATGCTATTGACCATGAGAGCTTATACGGATGCGATGAGATGTATTTTGTATGCAAATGCTGCAGCTCTGGATCTGGCCAAGAGTCACCCTGAAAGTGAAGAACGACAACTAGCTTCAGATAGGGCTGAGTTGTTGACACCTATTTCCAAGGCTTGGTGCACTGATTTAGGTGTTGAAATGACTTCTCTAGGGATCCAAGTTCATGGAGGTTATGGGTATATCGAGGAAACAGGCGCAGCTCAACATCTTAGAGATTCTCGTATTTCACCTATCTATGAAGGAACGAATGGTATTCAAGCGATTGATCTAGTTGGAAGAAAATTAAGAATGAATGAAGGCAAAGTCATCAGGGATCTTCTTGACGAGATAAATGAATTTATTGGAAGCCTTAATCAGCAGGGGGAAGAATTTGAAACTATTAAATTAAATCTCACTGACAGCTTGCAGGCTGTTGAAGAGGCTACCGATTGGCTTATTGAAAAAGGAACTGAAGACCCCGTGGGAGCCATTTCTGGAGCTACACCTTATCTGCGGATGTTAGGACAGTTGGTTGGTGGATGGTTTTTGGCACGTTTGGCAATTGGGGCTAGAAGCAATGAGCACGTGGGGGACTCGGATTTCCGTAATAGCAAAATGACTGTAGCAAATTTTTATGCTGAGCAGCTTTTGCCTCTGACCAGAGCTCAACTCGGAGCTGTTACCGCAGGTTCATCTGATTTATTTGCGGTTTCTGAAGAACTTTTCTCTATTTAATTGGAGTTATTCTAATTTTTAATTTGGCTTCTCTACCTAGCCCTTCTTCAAGCTCATTTCATATTGGTCCAATTGAACTGCGTGCCTATGGACTGATGATTGCTCTTGGAGTTTTAGTAGCAATCTGGTGGTGTCAGAAACGCTGGGAAAATAAAGGTGGAGAAGCTGAAGAAATCTCTGAAATAATGATCTGGGCAGTGCCCTTCGGTCTTGTCGGAGCACGTCTTTATCATGTAATCACTGATTGGCGTTCCTTTAGGGGTCGGTGGGAAGATGCGCCTGCCATCTGGCAGGGAGGTTTAGGGATACCAGGCGGATTAATACTCGGGGTGATTGTAGGAGTAACCATTGCTAAGAAGCGGGGTATAAATACTGCTGAAGTTCTTGATGCTGTAATTCCTTCAATACCCGTTGCACAAGCGATAGGTAGATGGGGTAATTGGTTTAATCAAGAACTATTCGGGAAACCTACGGAATTGCCTTGGGCGTTAGAAATAGATTATCAACATAGGCCGAACGATTTTACAGCAGATTCGACTTTTCACCCGACTTTTCTTTATGAGGCAGTTTGGAACTTATTATTAGCGTTTCTTTTGGTCAGATGCGATCGAGCTGGGTTTTTGAAACCAGGTCGGTTAATAGGAATTTGGATGTTGGGATATGGGTTAGGAAGGCTTTGGATAGAGGCGCTAAGAATCGATAATGCCTCCTTAATATTTGGAGTCAGAGTAAATATTTGGATGAGTTTGATAGCAATCCTTTCAGGTTTATTAGTTGTATTTTTCGGTAGAAAACGATCTATTGATTCAATGAAGCCCTCAGAGGGGTTTTAGCAAGTACGGTCTTTATGTGGATACTGATTTCGTATTACGAAGAATAGATAGAACTTTTGCTTTTATAGATCTTTCAGGGTTTACCGCTTTTAATGAAAAAGCTGGAGATGAGCAGGCAGTAGACGTTTTGGTTCAGTTCCGTAATGCTGTTCGTAACATTGCAAGTAAAAGAGGTGTGAGAATAGCTAAGTGGCTCGGTGATGGCGTGATGCTAGTTGGTGTAGAACCAGAAGAAACTGTTGATTCAGTACTTGAAATTAACTCATTTATTAATGACTCAGATTTTGAACTACCAGTAAGAGCTGGAATAGCAGGTGGCTGGGTTCTGCTAATCGAAGGAGATGATCACGTGGGGAGAGAAGTTATTCTGGCCTCGCGACTATGTGATAGTGCTGGACCTGGTCAAGTTTTAGCACCGAAGGAACTAGTTTCGCCACTAATGAATCTGACTCAAACTGATTTGGGAGAGGTAATGGTTGAGGGATTCACTAAGCCTTTTCAGTTGGTTCAACTACAACAAGCTGAATGATCGCTTTAGATAATAAAAAAAGCTGAATGATCGCTTTAGATAATAAAAACTTTAAGCAAGATTAAAATTTTTTCCCAGATTGGACTGTAAAGGTAAGGAAACAATGAGTGTCGGATTTTCTGAATTAGGAATAGAAAAAGACTTGGTTGATGAGTTAAGCCATCAAGGTATAACTGAGCCTTTTGAAATACAGAAAATAACTATTCCAGATATTTTGAAAGGAAGAGATGTTTGCGGAAAGGCAAAAACAGGGTCAGGAAAAACAATTGCTTTTGGTTTGCCATTGCTGCAACTATTACCAGCTTCTAAACCGGGAAAACCGACAGGCTTAGCTCTTGTTCCAACACGTGAGCTCGCTGTTCAGGTGTGTAAGGAGCTTGAACCTTTAGCTTTGAAGAAAGGCCTAAGAACAAAAGCTATTTATGGGGGCGCTCCTATAGAAAAACAGATTGATTTCCTGAAGAGAGGGGTTGATTTTGTTGTTGCAACACCAGGACGTTTAATCGATTTATTAGAAAGAGGCGATATCTCAGTAAAAGGTGTTGAGAAAATTGTTATTGATGAAGCTGATCGAATGGCAGACATGGGATTTATGCCACAAGTTGAATGGATACTGCGACAGGTGGAAGTGGATCATCAAACTTTGTTATTTTCAGCAACTCTAGATGGCATGGTAAGTGGTTTGATAAGTCGTTACCAGCAAGACCCTGCAATGCATGAAGTAGATTCACGTGAAGTAACGGTTGCAGAAATGCAGCACCGTTTTATCGCCGTCCATGAAATGGATCAGGTAAAAGTAGCTGCTGCGATAATAAATTCTTCTAAAAAAACAATAGTTTTTACGAAAACTCGTTGGGGGGCAGACAAGTTAGCATCCAAACTTTTACAAGAAAATGTAACTGCGGCGGCCATACATGGGGATCTGAGGCAAACGCAGCGTGAAAGAGCTTTAAAAGATTTCACTAAAGGGAAAATAAGAACATTAGTTGCAACTGACGTGGCAGCAAGGGGGATCCATGTCGATGATGTTGAAGTAGTAATCCACTACGATCCAGCTTCAGACGCTAAAACGTATCTGCACCGTTCTGGCAGGACAGCAAGAGCAGGTGGGAGCGGGGTAGTGGTGAGTTTGATTTGCTGGGATCAGGAACTTGAAATTCGAAAACTTATGAGACGTCTTGGCCTTAAACAGCCAATAGTTGAGATGTTCTCTAATGATGAAAGGTTAAAAAATTTAATTGTATGGAACCCTGATTTAGAGGCAGATTAGTCAAAGAATACAGCAAAATCTCTGGGACCGTGCATGATGCTTTCATGCACCTCTTAGAATGTAAATACATCAAGAGAGGCTCAATTTTGGGTCCGGCAACCTGGGATGGACACCCAAGGTGCTCACTTATCTAGTAGGTAAGGATGCGGTCTTAAAGAGACAATGAAGTGTCCGGCGGGTGGTTATTTTTCCCTGCCGGCTCCGATTGAGAGTCTGTTTGCGGAGGAAAAATGAGGATAAAAAGATTTATTAATGACAGACGTAAGTCTGTTCGTTTACCTTTTCATCCTCGTTCTTATAGCGACGATATCCCCGCTTCTGGAGCATGGTCTATAGATCAAGGTGTAGGTAATCGTAATTTTGTGGAAGTGGTTAGTGGGCAACCATTCGTTTTAGAGAGCGGAGAAACTCTAGATTACATAAGCATGGCTTACGAGACTTGGGGGGAACTATCTCCACGGGCAGATAATGCAATATTGGTTTGTCACGCACTGACAGGGGATTCGCATGCCTACGGCGACATTGAGCCTAGTCATTCCACACCCGGTTGGTGGAATGGTCTTATTGGTCCAGGTTGCGCATTGGATACTGAAAAAAACTTTATAGTTTGTATAAATGTTTTGGGAGGTTGCCAAGGCTCCACTGGTCCCGCAAGTATAAATCCGAAGACTGGAGAACCATTTGGAACTGATTTTCCCGTAATAACAATTCGTGACATCGTTAGATGTCAAAAGCATGTTGCAGATCATTTAGGTATTGAAAAATGGAATTGCGTAGTTGGCGGTTCAATGGGTGGCATGCAAGTACTCGAATGGGGGGTCATGTTTCCTGATCGAGTTGCGTCTTTAGCACCTTTGGCTACTACGTTAAAGGCAAGCGCACAGCAGATCGCTTGGAGTGCAATAGGTAGAACGGCTCTTTCGCTTGACCCTAGGTTCAGAGGTGGCAATTATTATAAGGCTGAACAAGGGGATGGTCCCACTGCGGGACTTGCAATAGCTCGTTCTCTGGCTCAGACAACCTACAGAAGTGAAAGTGTTTACTCCGACAGGTTTGGAAGAGATTTAGTTGATCCGCGATCTATCTATGGTCTATGGGACCGGTTTCAAGTCGAGTCCTATCTCGATTATCACGGCGAGAAGTTAGCTAGAAGGTTTGATGCTAATAGCTACTTGCTTCTAAATAGGACGATGGACTTGCATGACATTTCAAGAGATAGAGGAAGTTTAAAAAGTGCACTGGAAAGGATCGCACGAGTGCCCGTAATAACTTTAAGTATTTCTTCAGATGCTCTATACCCTCCCTATCAGCAGAAAGAGATGAAAGAAGCGGTGATAGGAGCCGGAGGTGAATGCGACTATCACATAGTTGACAGCCCCGATGGCCACGACGGCTTTCTTTTAGCAGTAAAAGAAATTGGAGTTCATTTAGAAAGTTTTCTTTCAAAAATAAGTACTGGGTAGCAGAAATGTCATTTTGCAATTGAAACTTACATTACGAAACAGGTACTACGATTGTTCTGAGGACATGAATAACGATGCTTAAAAGAATTATATTTCTAGCTGCTATTTTTTGTTCTATTTTTTCGTATGTTCCAAACATCGATTTTTCTTTAGCTCAGAATATGACAATTGAGACTATTCCTCCAGAGGTAGATGAAAGTGGGAACACAACCGAGGAGAGAATAGACCAGATCGTAGTCACGCTAAGAATTCTTGCCGGACTGGTGGTGGCAGGAACTGTAGGTTACTGGTGGCATACAAAACCCAAAAAGTTAGCTATGGAAGAAACCAATGTAGTTGAAGCTGGTCACAGCAAAATCGAAGATGCAGGGGTCACTTCTACAACCAGTGACATATATGAAGACGTCGAAGAAAATAACTGATTATAGATCTTCGAGGGCTCTAAAACGCATAATGCTTTGTTGATTGGTAGGGTGATTTCCACGCGGACGTAGCTCAGCTGGTAGAGCATCACCTTGCCAAGGTGAGGGTCGCGAGTTCAAATCTCGTCGTCCGCTCAAATAGAATCAAATTAAGGCTTACTTGTCGCCGATGGCTAGGAACAGATGACGGAAATTAAGACAACTATTGATTTTGACCCAGATGCTTTAAGGACAAGGTATAAGGCGGAGCGTGATAAACGTATTCGTTCAGATGGTAATGAACAGTATCTTGAAGCTACTGGAACCTTTTCTCACTTTTCTATAGATAACCGTGGGGGAAAGATTATTGAAAGAGATCCACTTAGTAACGAAGTTGATGTAGTTGTTATTGGTGGTGGTTTTGGAGGCCTGATAGCAGGGGCGCGTTTAAAGAACGCTGGGATTGATGATGTTCTTTTAATTGAGAAAGGTGCTGATTTTGGTGGAACTTGGTATTGGAACCAATACCCGGGTGCCCGTTGTGACGTTGAATCCTACATCTATCTACCTCTTCTTGAAGAAGTCGATAAAATTCCTTCTGAAAAATATGCGTCTGCAACTGAGATACAAGAACATGCTCGTGCTATTGCTAATCGCTTTGACCTAGATAAAGACGTTTGCTTTCAGACAGAAGTGAAAAGCATTCAATGGAATGCGAATACGAGTCGATGGATAGTAGTTACTGACAGAGGTGATGCTATAAAAGCTCGATTTGTAGTCATGGCTTCAGGACCTTTGCACAAGTTGAAGCTTCCCGGAATCGAAGGTATAGACACCTTCGCGGGCCATGTGTTCCATACCAGTCGTTGGGACTATGACTATACGGGCGGTTCCCCGAATGATGATTTAACAGGTTTAGCGGATAAACGTGTGGCTCTCATCGGCACAGGGGCCACCGCTATTCAGTGTGTTTCACACCTTGGTAAAGCCTCTAAGCATTTGTATGTCTTTCAACGAACTCCTTCATCAGTTGATTTTAGAGGTAACAGACCTACAGACTCCGAGTGGGCTGGATCTCTCGAACCAGGTTGGCATAAGGAGAGAATGGAGAACTTCAACAATTTAGTTTCAGGGATACCTCAAGAAGTTGATTTAGTTGATGACTGTTGGACTGACCTGATAGGCAATATCGCCGATATGTACAGAAGAGGTGCGGTGCAACCCGAGATGGACTTATTGGAAGTTCTTGAGATGGCAAATTTTGAAAAAATGGAGTCGATTAGAAAGCGTGTGGAGGAAAGTGTTGATGATCCTGAAATAGCAGAAGCTTTAAAACCTTGGTACGCGCTTTTTTGTAAGAGGCCATGCTTTGACGATGAGTATCTACCTACATTTAATAGAGAAAATGTTGATCTTATTGACACAGGTGGTTTAGGAGTCGAAAAAATTACCTCTGGAGGCGTGGTCGTAGCAGGGGAAGAATATGAAGTTGATTGCATAATTTTCGCAACTGGATTTGAAGTAGGCACTGGGTACGAACGACGTGCTGGGTGCCAAGTGGTGGGAGCTGATGGTAGAACTCTTACAGAGAAATGGGATGAACATGGAGTTTCAACTCTGCATGGATTGCAAACCAGCGGGTATCCAAACTATTTCATGCTGGGCGCCAATCAGGGTGCTTTCACAGTTAATTTTCCTCACCTTTTAGACGAGGCAGCAACAAATACTGTTTGCATAATTAAACACACAGTTGATGAAGGTTACTTAACGGTAGATGTTGTGCAAGAAGCTGAAGATGAGTGGGTAAAAACCATAGTTGAAAAAGCGCGCGGTCCAATCGGATCAGGACCAGGAAGTACAGAATGCACACCTGGTTATTACAATAATGAGGGTCATTTAAATGAAAAAGCCCGTCAAGGGGCTCCTTATGGTGGAGGGTCAGTTGAATTTTTTAAACTGATGGAAGGCTGGCGTAACGACGGAGATTTTAAGGGTCTTAAATTCAACTAGTTTTGTCATTACCCGCTTGCACCACATGGCAACTGAGTCGTTATTATCATTTAAGAAGAAAGAAATATAGAGGGGTATCCATGGGAGAATTAGACGGACGGGTTGCCTGTGTGACTGGCGGAACTCGTGGAATTGGAAGAGCCATTGCAGAAGCATTTTTGGAAGAAGGCGCCCAAGTCGTAATAAATGGAAGAAGTCCTGAAAAAGGGGAGCAAGCACTTTCAGAAATAGGGGCTGGAGAAAATTTACATTTTATTTCTGGTGATGTAACAGAGCAGGCTGTTTGTGAAAGCCTTGTGGACCAAACAGTTGAGCATTTTGGAAAAATCGACATCATGGTAAATAATGCTGGTGGAGGTGGTGACGCAGCCCCATTAGTAGACATGAGTGATGAGATTTGGAATTTTGTTTTGAATTGGAATCTAAATCACCCCATGTGGTGTATGCGGCGAGCTTTAAAATACATGATTCCACAAGAATGGGGTCGAATAATCAATATTTCTTCCATGTATGGAAAAACTGTCATTCCTACTAATTCTCATTATGTGACTACTAAGCATGGTCTTAATGGTCTCACTAAGGTAGTAGCTCATGAGGTAGGAGCAATGGGAATAACAGTGAATGCATTATGTCCTGGCGGAATTCTCACAGATGTTATGAATAGTGATGGACGCGTTGCAGCCGAAGCGCTAGGTATGGAATTTCAAGAATTCTTAGACATGATGGCTGCCCCCTCAGCGATAAAAAGATTAAATGAAGTTGAAGACGTTTCTCTTGTAGCTGTTTTGCTGGCGTCAGATGCTGGAGCGGGTATTTCCGGTTCACTTATTAATGTCGACGGCGGCCAGGTGCCTTACTAAACGAGGAGATTCAAAGATGGGAAAGTTAGAAGGAAAAGTTGCGGTAATAACTGCGAGTACGAGAAGTATCGGTAGGGCAATAGCAGAAATTTATTTATCTGAGGGTGCCAAAGTCGTAGTAAGTGGAAGAAGTGCTGAAAAAGGTGAGCAAGCTCTCGTGGAAATGGATGCGGGAGAAAATGCTCATTTCATAGCCTGCGATGCGGTTAATCAATCTGAAGTTGAATCACTTATCGATGAGACAGTTAAACATTTCGGGAAACTTGACATTGTTGTTTTAAATGCAGGGGGCATTATGGGAGCCGCTCCTGTGGCAGAGATGACCGATGAGGTTTGGAATCATGCGTTGGATATAAATTTAAATCACACTTTCTGGGGCATGCGAAAAGCTTTAGGTCATATGATTCCCCAGGAGTCAGGACGGATAATTGCGATGTCTTCAATGGAAGGAAAACTCGCTAAAGCTACCCTGTCTAACTACACGTCAAACAAACATGCGATAAACGGACTCGTGAAAGTTGCCGCACACGAAGTAGGAACCTTAGGGATCACAGTTAATGCTATTTTGCCAGGTCTGGTACTCACAGATATGTTCTATGAGTCAATGCCAGCTACCGCAGAAACTATGGGAGTTACATTAGAGGAAGCAGCAGATATGTTCACTCAGCCAGCTGCCATAAAGCGGCCTAACACAGTAGAAGAAGTTGCCGCTGTAGCTTTGATGCTTGCCCGTGATGAAGCTCGAAATATCACAGGATGCTTGTTCCCTGTTGATGGCGGGACAATGCCATATTAAAAATTTGTGAAGATTAATCGTTCATCCAAGATGGAGGTCTCTTGTCTAAATATGCTCGCATTCCCTCCTGAGCTTCTTCACCTTTAAAGAGACTTGCGGACAACTCGGATGTCCAGGTAAAAGCTTCATCTACTTGCATTTGAGGAACTCGTAATGTTAGTTGTTTGGCAGCAGCGATTGCTTCAGGTCCTCCGGCTTTAATATCAGAAACTATTTCTTGAATTACAGAGTCGATTTCATTTGCAGGAACTGCAGCATTAATTAGACCCATTCGCGCAGCTTCTGAAGCTGAGAAACGATTGCCGCGAAGAAAAGCTTCACTTGCTTCAGCAGGCCGCATTTTGGGAAGACACAGCACTGAAATCATCGCAGGAGCGACACCTATACGAACTTCGGTGAAGCCAAATTTTGCTTCTTCTATCGATATTGAGATATCCATTGCGGCAGCGATTCCCATTCCGCCCGCCACACAGTGTCCAGAGATTTTTCCTATATAAGGTTTGGATGATTCTCTAAATCTTCCAAAAATTTCTAATGGATCAATTGGTTTAGTCGAAGATTTGTCCTCTTTACGTGATGATCTTTCTGATAGATCTGCTCCTGCGCAGAAAACCCGACCGCTGTTGGTCAAAATAATTACTCGTACGTCGGGGTTCCCTTCAGCTTCATCAAGAGTTTGTGCTAACTCTGAAGTAAGTCCTACGCTGAGAGCATTTCTATTTTCTTCGTCTTGGAGAGTTACGGTTAAAACTCCGTCGTCAAATTCTGTACCTATAAGGTTCATCAGTCACTCCTTTTCGTGGGTCCGTCTGTGGGGGGTCCAGCAAAAGCTTGCGCAAGTTCCATCCATTCTTTTGCAGTATCTCCGTTTACTTTGAGCTCTGTATCTCGAAGATGTCGACGCTGGGTAACCACCAGACAGAAATCTTTAGCAAGTCCTTCAACGGAGTCCGGTGCATCTGAAGGTCCCCAAGTCCAAATTTCTTCATCAGGTCCCACTAATGAAATGTAAACTTCACCTTCCGGGACTTCTAGATGCCGGTTCATGTATGACCATTGACGGGTAATGGCACCCAGATGAGCAATGTGACGGAGTCTTTGTGTGTCTGGACGGTCACCTCCTACAGCATCAATTATGTCTTGCCCATGTGCCCAAACTTCCATGAGTCTCGCAGTCAGAAATGAGTTTGATCCCATTGAAGGCCCGTACCAAATCACACGACTTTCATTACTAAGAGTTGAGGCTGAATTTGCTAAATTTTCGCGCCCTTTTCTCCATGTGGCCAGTAGAGATTCTGGGGTGAGTGAACGATAGTGGCCTAGTGTGAAGTCATCAGATGCTTCGGAACCATTCACAGCTGAAGCAATAAGATCATCTACAGAAGATCTGAATTTTTCAGGGTTAGTTATCGCTAAGGATGCTGCATTGTCGAAATAAGTAAGATGTCCGATTTGGTCAGCAACATTCCACCTATCGCTAGAAGTTGGCACTGTCCACATATGAGTATCTAGTTTCTCAACGACCTCGTCAAGAGCTTGTTGCTCTGCAATAAGATCTATGATTGTTTCATTTATATCCATTTGATTCCTCAGAACTAAACTGGTTGTTTCTGTGTTGATTCCTCGAGGTTAATCCCGCAAGTACTAGGTCGAGAGCTTCATCAGCTGCTTGTTTGGGCGAAGATCTGAGAGACCCAATCACCTCTGGTCTGGAAAAATCTCTTCCTATTCCTGCCATAAGTCTTGCAATTGCTGCTGTATCAACGTTTCCAATCTCGCCTTTTTCAACAGCTATATCTAGTAATCGGTGAGTAATGGCGATCAGGTAAGAGTTGTGATCTTCAATTAATTTTTGGGCCGCTGGCACTTTTTGTAGGTCTCGAGCGAAAGCTTCTGTTGTCTTTGCGGCAGCCACATTAGCGGCCTGCAGATAAGTGCGAATGGCTTTTAAAGGTTGCATATTGGGTGATATGGCAGACATTGCTGTTCTACCTCTTGACCATAGGTTTCTCTCGATAACTATAAGAACAAGTTGTTCTTTACTTGGAGCCAGGCTGTAAAGAGTTCTTAAAGAACAGTTGAGTTTTTTTGCAATTTCTGCCATGGTGAGATGGGCGAAGCCCTTATTAAAAAGTTTTCCCAAACCTGACAGAAGATTACGTTGACGTTCAGTTAGTTCAGTTTCTTTTTGTTTTGAAAGAACTAATTTTGGAGGGCGAATATCTTTCAAATAGAAGTCGATACTTTCCGTACGAGGTTTAAGAATCGCTCCTTTCATCGTTTTCTAGCTTCCGACCAAGTTTTTCCCTCTTCAACATCTATATCACGCGGAAGATCGAGCACCCTTTCAGCTACGATATTTCGTTGAACTGCGAATGTCCCTCCTCCGAGAGTAAGAGCAGGGGAGAAAAGAAAGCCGAAATGCCATATTGGATCACTGGCAGGAAAGTTTCTTTTGTCAACGTTTACTTTCGTAGGGCCAGAGCTTAATGCCGGGTCAATTTTTCCAGAGGGGCCAGACCCTTTAATCATTCCTGAGGTACTACAAAGATTTTTAGCTATTTCCATTACATTTTGTCCATGATGATCAGCCATCAACTTTTGTATTGAAGCTTCAGGTCCTGGAACTTTACCGGCAAGCCTTGCACTCAGGGTTCTCAATCTATTGAGTCTTAGCACCTCAGATTCACAATAAAGATCCATTAATTTTTGACGGACAATTGGATCAGCTTCTCCGCCTGAATCTCTTACTAAGTCGAGCAGGGTATTAGCCGAAGGGCCGTCGCCCCATAGAGACCCTTCGGAAGATAGTGAGACACGTTCATTGGCTAGTGTCATTCTCGCTAATCTCCAGCCGTCACCTTCTTCTCCTACTAGAAGTTCGGCTGGAAGCCTTACGTCATCGAAAAAGACTTGATTGAATGAGTGAGCTGTCGTCATGTCAACTATTGGTTCCATGGAAATTCCTGGAAGGTTCATAGGGCATACGAAATAAGAGATGCCATGGTGTTTGGAGGCGTCAGGGTTGGTTCTTGCTATCAATATTCCAAAAGCGGCTCGATGAGCGTGACTAGACCAAATTTTTGAACCATTTACTACGTATTCGTCGCCATCACGTACAGCACGAGTGGAAAGGTTGGCTAGGTCAGAACCAGCGTCTGGCTCACTAAATAATTGACACCAAAAATCTTCACCATTTAAAAGGCGTGGGAGAAAACGATTTTTTTGCTCATCCGTACCGGCAGCTAGAATCGTTGGACCAGCCCAACCTATTCCTATTGGATTAGCAGGTCGGCTAATTCGGGCTTTTTTTAATTCTTCATCGATTATTAACTGATGCATTGGTTTAGCAGAAATTCCCCATGGTTCAGGCCAGTGAGGCACCACATATCCAGCATCGACTAATTCTTGATTGCTCGGATTTGGATTTTTGGAAATCCAGTTTCTTATTTCTATTCGTCTAGGATCATCTTCAGAAGGGAAGTCAAAGTCCATAATCAGTCAATGAGTCTTTCGGGTATGTCTACCACTCGGGCACGAAGCCATTCTCCAAAACTTTTAGCCTGACTATCTTGTCGTGTGGAAGAAGCAACTCCTTCTTCCAAAAGACCATGGACTAAAAAATTGAGTGAAAATATTTTGGGTAGTCGATATCTATCTATTTGCAATTGGGCTGTTTCGGGTAAAAGTTCTTGAAATTTTTTCGTTGTTAAGAAACTGTCTAGCCAAAGCCACGCGTCTTTGTTTCTTGCAAAAACTCCAAGGTTTGCATTGCCAGTTTTATCTCCAGACCTTGCTCCGACTAATACTCCAAGAGGAGCTCTTACAGTTTTTCCGAAGTCACTTAGCGGAGCTTCATCGTCAGGGAGGTCGATACTAACAGGGTCTCCCACAATGTGAGATTCGACAATGGTTCGTTTACCATCGAGTATTATCACGTGTTGGGGAACCAAGTCGCTTGGAATTAGAGCTGGCCAATGAACCCCGAATGGTTTAGCATTTCCACCACCTCCTATACCGAACAAGCCAGGAATAGTTGCTAAACCAAGCTCATTTACAGAATTGAATATCGCTCTACCGACCTTTTTTTCATCTGTATCTTTTACAGTTATTCTCCATAAAGCAACAGCCTCTTCATTAGTTTGAGGGTCTTCTTTATCTGTCCTAACAACTTTTGTTTTAACAGATTCAAAGTCTTCAGGCTCATGGGGGCATGCTTTCCAAAAAGCCTCTTCCACCAGTTCTGCTTTTTCTTTGATGTCTAAACCAGTTAAGGCAATAGACATGTCGGTTCTGTAGCCCCCGAGTTTATTCATTGAGACTTTTAGTGTTTCTGGTGGTGGTTCACCTTTTACGTTTTCAATTAGAACCCGGTCAGGTGATATTTCTTTCAATTCCAAAGTATCGAATCTTGCAGTCACATCTGGACCTAGGTAAGAAGGAGAGCCGATTTCATAAAGTAGTTGTGAGGTAACTGTTCCCATGGAAACCTCTCCACCAGTTCCTTCGTGTTTTCCAATTATGGAAGAACCATCATCGGCAATATCCGCCCAAGGGAAGCCCGTCCGACTCATTCCTTTTACTTCGGTAAAAAAAGAATAATTTCCACCTGTTGCTTGCGTTCCGCATTCGATTACATGACCTGCTACTACTGCGCCAGCAAGACTATCCCAGTCGTCTTTTGCCCATTGATGGTGCCATGCTGCAGGCCCACAAACGACAGCGGCATCGGTTACACGACCTGTTATAACAATGTCGGCGCCATTGTTAAGTGATTCGACGATACCCCAACAGCCTAAATAGGCATTGGCGCTTATGTAGCCGTCCAATTCAGTTATTGCATCCCCAGTATCCATGTGTTTAAAGTCGATTCCTGACTCAGTTAGTTCAGGAATACGTGACAAGATGTTGTCACCTTCTATGTAGGCAATAGAAGGATTGAGTCCTACTTTTGCTGCTACTTCAGCTACAGCTTCAGCGCAACTTGCTGGATCTAGTCCACCAGCATTGCTTATAACTTTTATATTTTTCTCCATGCATGTAGCCATTACTTGTTCCATTTGAGTTACGAAAGAACGCGCGTAACCTCCATTTGGTCTTTTAGCCTGGGTTCTGGCCAAAATTAGCATTGTGAGTTCGGCCAGCCAGTCGCCGGTCAAAACATCTATTGGTCCATCATTGACCATCTCAGAGGCAGCGGAAAGGCGATCACCATAAAAGCCTGAGCAGTTAGCTATACGAATCGGATCAGCCATTGTTACCTTTCTTATTTTCGTCAATGGGGTTTATGACTAGAAGGGGAACACCGTTATCCAATTGCTGATTTTCGCTAACCAAAATTTCGACTACGGTTCCTTCGTAAGGAGCTTTCACATGATGCTCCATTTTCATTGCTTCGAGAGTCAGGAGTGTGTCACCAGCGGATACGGTGTCGCCGCTGGAAACTTTGATTTCGAGAACAACTCCTGGCATTGGTGCTATAAGGCTACCTTCAGCTATTTGGAGTATTGGCGGCTCGAAACGAGGAAGAGTCCCAAAAGAAAACGTTCCCTGATCGATCTGAAGATGAATATTTTCTTGTCCTTCGGTGATTAGAGAGGCCATCCTTTCACCATCAATTTCAGCTTCAATGTGTTCTGTCGAGCAGTGATAAATTTTTGCTGTACTGCCATTATTGAAGATAAAAGATCCATCCCGCTTAGTTTTGTAGGAGACAGTAATTTTTTCGCCGGAATGCAAAAGAGAAACTTCTTGAGCGGGAAGGCGACCATTGCGCCACCCACTAGGTATAGACGTAAGAACGGTAGCATTTTTTCGATTTTTACTTTGCATCCAAAGAGCGACTGATATAGCGGCCCTTTCAATCTCAACTTTGGTTAACTGGAGAGTTGGTTCGGGAGAGTTATCTTCAATAAAATCGGTAGTTGTTTCACCCTTTAGAAAGTTTTCGTGTCTGAGAGTTGAAACTAGAAAATGACGATTTGTAGTTACTCCAGCCAAGTGAAGTTTCTCTAAGGCTCTTGCCAGATTCAATGTTGCTTCGGTTCGGTCTTCTCCATGGGAAATAACTTTTGCCAACATCGGATCGAATTCAACGCTTACAAAAGAATTTTTTTCTACACCAGAATCCCAGCGTACGTCTGGTTCCTCGGAAGGGGAGAAGGCCAGAATCTCGCCTGTAGCGGGCAAGAAATCTTTCGAAGGGTCTTCTGCATATAAGCGGGCTTCTACAGCATGCCCCTTTGATGACAGGCTCTCCTGAGTAAAAGAGATGGCTTGACCGGAAGAAATTTTTAACTGTTCACGGACAAGGTCTACGCCAGTTATGGCTTCAGTTACCGGGTGCTCTACCTGCAGTCGAGTATTGACTTCGAGAAAAAAGAAATCTCCCGTCTTATCATCTAGCAGAAATTCAACTGTTCCTGCCGATTGGTAGGCCAGGCTTTTCCCTATTCTTAGAGCTGCATCGGTAATAAGTTTCCTCTGATCTTCATTTATCGCAGAAGAAGGTGCTTCTTCGATGATTTTTTGATGGCGTCTTTGAATTGAGCATTCTCTTTCACCCAGATGCAAAAGGTTTCCCTGCGAGTCTCCCAGAATTTGTACTTCTATATGACGTGATTTAGGTATGTATCTTTCTAGAAAAACCCTTTCGTCACCAAAGGCATTTTTTGCTTCTCTTTGAGCTGTCGTAATGGCTTCCGATAAATCGTTTTCGCTTGCAACGACTCGCATTCCTTTCCCACCGCCTCCCGCTGCTGCTTTGACTAGTAGAGGGAAACCTATCGAAGATGAATCATCAAGATCGTTAGATGAAGGGAGTGTCGGCACATCTGCTTCTTGTGCAATTTTCTTTGCTGTGATTTTATCTCCCATTGACTCAATGGCTTCTGATGAAGGCCCTATCCAAATAATGCCTTCTTCTGTTACCGCCTTTGCAAATGATGCATTTTCAGATAAAAATCCATATCCCGGATGTATTGCATCCGAGCCGGTTCTGCTAGCAGCATCGATGATTTCTTTCTGATCTAAATAATTTGTTGAAAGTCGAATTGCCTTATCAGCTTCTCTGACGAAAGGTTCGTTGCTGTCGGTATCTGTATAAACGGCTATACAGGTAATGCCCATTGACTTAGCTGTTCGAAATATCCTTCTTGCGATCTCTCCACGGTTGGCTACTAAAAGTGTTTTGATGGTCATAGTCGGAACACCCCGTATTTTTGAGATCCCTCTATTGCTTTGTTACGGAAAGTAGACAGGCAGATACTGATTACGGTGCGTGTGTCTCTGGGGTCAATTATTCCGTCATCGCTTACAGATCCTGTTGCGACCAATGCCAGAGATCCTTGCTCTTGCATTTCTTCCACTTTTTGAACGATCGCAGCATCTGCTTCTTCATCAAATTCCTCGCCCTTGCGTTCTGCTCGACTCCTGCGGACTATTGACATAACTCCTGCTATTTGTTTAGGTCCCATAACGGCAATTTTTGCTGTAGGCCAGAGAAAGGTAAACCTGTTTCCATAAGCACGTCCAGACATTCCGTAATTGCCAGCACCCATTGATTTTCCTACTATCACTGCGATATGAGGAACCGTCGAATTGGATATCGCGTTAATAAGCTGAGATCCCTTTTTAATTATTCCTGCTTTCTCAAAATCACTTCCCACTATGAACCCTGGAACATTGTGTAGGAAAAGCAGGGGGGTATTTTGCCTATTGCATAATTGGATAAAATGAGCGGCTTTTTCAGCTTCCTCTGGGAAAATAACACCGTTATTTCCAAGTATGCCAAGCGGGTAACCATCTATTGTTGACCAGCCACACACCATTGCCGGCCCATAAAGTGGTTTGAATTCCTCAAAGCGAGAACCATCTACAATTCTCGAAATGACTTCTCGAATGTCTACCGGTTGCCTTAAATCTCTGTCAACAATTCCTAAGAGTTCTTCAGGGTTATGAATGGGTTCTTCTGAAATGTAACTAGGGGAAGGGTCAGCTTTTTCCCAATCCAGATGAGAAACAACCTCTCTACAGATACGTAGAGCATCCATTTCATCTTCTGCTAGATAGTCGGCAAGACCAGACTCTTCGGCGTGGAGTTGAGCTCCGCCAATTGATTCGTCATCGGACTCCTCCCCAGTAGCCATTTTGACAAGAGGTGGACCTCCTAAAGCAACCTTTGATTGTTCACGGATGAAAATGTTGTAATCAGAAACTCCAGGTTGATAGGCGCCTCCGGCAGTCGCTGTACCGAAAACAACGCATATCGTCGGAATTCCCATTTTTGACAATTCGATCATTTCATAGAAAAAACGGCCTGACTCGGCAAAATGGCTTACTTGGGCTCTGCTTTTATTTGACTTTCCACTGCCAGCTGCAATATTTAGATCCGCACCAGCTGATTCCACAAAGCTCACGTACGGCATATGATTATCTCGAGCGATTTCAAGTGCACGCATCCATTTTTTGACTACATAAGGGGTCATAGCACCAGCTTGAACTGTCGGATCGTTACCAAGGATGACACATTCGGTGTTTGCGATGACACCAATTCCGACTACAAAACCTCCACCCACCGTGTAGTCCGAGTTGGCTGCTGCCAACGGACTTATTTCTAGAAAAGGGCTGTCAGGGTCGAGAACGTTGGCAATACGTTCTCGTATTGGCATTTTTCCTTTTGAACGATGCCGCTGAGTTGTCTCAGACCCGCCTCCAGCTTCTGCCTCATCCAGAAACTCTTCGATCTCTTCTAGTTGTTCTAGTATGTCGGATTTATTTTTTTGAAACTGTTCACCATGCACATCAAGGCTTGTCTCCAAGGAGGGTGCTAAAAGTTTACGTCTCATATTGTAAATCCTATGGGTAATTAAGAAGTCTTAATCTTACCGTAAGGGGTTTTTTCAAGCAATTTTAAATCAAAAAGTCTGTGAAGCCAGTGCTTCTAGCTATTTCATGTTATGAATACAGATGGAATCTTTCGAGTCTCAAGAAACAGATCGTGATTTGCAAGAAACTCCTTCAAGAAAAGAAAAATTGGAAATCAGACCTTGGATATCTCTTCTAGTAGCTTCTTCAAGCATATTTTTGATGACTCTTGATCTAGGACTAACTGCGGTTTCGCTACCAGAAATTCGGGCAGATTTTGAAGAATCTAAGACACAAATAATCAATTGGGGAGCGACCTCATATCTAGTGGCTATGACATCTTTGTTATTGCTTTTTGGTCGCCTGGCAGATCGCTATGGCCGGCGAAAACTATTTTTAATTGGTCTTTCGATAACCACTATGGCTGTTTCTTTAGCCGCAGTAACTCCTAACCCTGAAGTTTTTCTAATAGCTCGAACCTTTCAGGGGGCAGGTATAGCTATTCTCGTTCCAACAGCCTTGGCAATGGTTCTTGGCGATATACCCCAAAAACATCAAGGCGCAGCTGTCGGTTTATGGGGTTCGATTGGCGCCACTGCTGGAGTTCTAGGGCCTATATCGTCTGGTTTATTAATTGAAGTTTTTGGGTGGAGAGCTACTTTTGCTCTTCTAGGAATTCTTGGAGTTATCGCTTTGGTGGCTGGAATAAGAGTCCTGAACGAAAGCTACCTGCCGGAAGTTCCTGAAAACTTGGATGTGATGAGTGTTTTCAGTGGGATCATCTCAATAGGCTCAGTCACACTGATTTTGCTACAAGGAAATGATTGGGGTTGGTTATCTAAAAAAATTATTCTTTTTTTATTGCTTGGATTGCTAGCAACTTATATTTTCTGGATTAGTTGCAAACGTTCCAGAAATCCACTTTTAGACATAGAACTTTTCAATAATCACAAATACCGCCAAGCCACTATTGCAGCCGGATTTCATCAGCTTGCTTTTTTTGCCTTCTTTTTCTCATCACCTATTCTTTTGTCTGAAGTCTGGGGATGGTCACCTATGAAGACCGGATTCGCGGTAGCACCTGCAATGCTTCTAGCCATTTTAGTTCAGACACCATTTGGCATTTTGGCCGACCGATTTGGATACAGGAAATTAATTCTATACGGAGGGTTTGTTCCCTCTTTAGGAATTGCCTGGTGGTTAATTTTTGTCGATTTTGAACAAAGTTACTTAAGTGCCTTTTTACCAGGTTTGCTTGTTGTGTCACTCGGATCAGCGATGGTAGGGATTACCACTACCGGTGTTGCTTTGACGGTAGTAGATCCTCAAAAACTAGGAATTGCTAATGCTATGCATCAAGTAACCCGTCGCCTTGGTACCACAATGGGTGTCGCGCTTGCTGTAGGACTTAGCAGTGGTTCGAATGTTTTGAAAATTCTTGAAAATGTAAAAGTGTTGTGGTGGATAGTCGCTTTCATGTATGCAGCTGGATCACTTTTTGTATGGAAATCAGATGTCGAGTAAGTGTTTTATTTTTACTGCAATAGGGTGATTGCAAGTAGTGAGGGGTTGATGTGTCAGAGAAAAGAAAAGTTGACGAACTATTTGATTTAACGGGTCATGTAGCGGTAGTTACAGGAGCTGGAAGAGGCATTGGTGAAGGAATAGCTGTTGCCATGTCCGAAGCAGGTGCTTCTGTAGTCGTAGCTGCCAGAAGAACAGAAGAAATAGAAAGAGTAGCAAACGAAATTAATGACAATGGAGGGCAAGCTCTCGCCGTAACCACTGACGTTACAGATGATTCAGCACTCGAGAACCTTGCTAACACTGCGGTTGAGCATTTCGGTTCTTTGAGTGACTGGGTTAATAACGCTGGAGGTTCACCTATGCGTATGCCCATCATCGACTTACCACGTGAAGAGTGGGATAAAACATTGGCTTTGAACTTAACTGCTGTGTACTCGGGCTCAGTAATTGCCGCTCGTCATATTGATACGGGTTCGATAATAAATATTTCATCAGGAGCAGGTTTCGGTCCTGTGCCGGGGAGCGCCCACTATGGGGCAGCAAAGGCTGCGGTTCATTCGCTAACTTGGACATTTTCTGCAGAGTTCGCTCCAAAAATAAGAGTTAACACAGTCGCACCGGGAGCAATACCAACAGAGATAATGCTTAAAGCAATAGGGCGCAGTGAAGATGAATTAGACAAAGTTCTAGAAGAGTGGAAAATACCAATGGAGAGGCTTGGAACTCCCCAGGACATAGGAGCTGCTTGTGTCTACCTCGCTTCCGATGCTTCAAGTTGGGTAACAGGAGAAATACTTCGCGTAGGCGGAGGGGCTAAGCCTCGCTAATAAAAAGTTATTAACGAGTTTGAAAAAAACCAGTTTGTGGGCCATCTTCTGGTTCAGAATTTTCGTTTTCAATTTTCACGGTTACGCCTGAATCTGTCTCAGATGTTTCGAAACAACGAACACCTGTATAGGCCGGAGGTCCGCTGTGAGCGCCGTTTCGAACATCGAAACTGGCTCCATGCAAGGGGCAGTTTATCTGAAAGCCTGAGAGCCTTCCTTCGCTTAGAGGAGTGTCAGCGTGACTGCAGTTATCTTCAATGGCATAGATTTTTCCTTCCACTCGGCAAAGAAGTATTTCCAGGTTTCCCACTTCACAAGAAAGCAACTCCCCGTTTTCTAAATTAGAGAAATCACCAAGGTTGTGTTCATTTGATTCATTCACATCTAATTCCTTACCTGATTGTTAATGATCAAGACTTGATGATAAGTAACGGTCAATATTCTCATGGAAAAACCGTATCCGTCTTTCCTGATAAGGCATATATTCACCCCTGTAGCCTCTTGAGCTCAATCCCTTTTGTTGAGATGACCATATTGCAACGTCCTGATCAATTCCATGGCCACAAGATATCTCTCCGGCTAACCCGGTTTCATGTTCCACTTGCTGATCTATAGAAACCCAGTCGCGCATCGAATTTGAGTAGTACTCTGTCGCCCCTTCCGGAAATTTGGTTAGGTACCACATATTAAAAAAACATTTTCTTGGATTTTCAGGATGCGGGTACGCCATTAAGAAAATACATCCATCAGGTTTCATGCTGAATGAAACATTTGGAAATGCTGTGTAATGATAGTGATCGGTCAGTTGTTCATCAGAATACAATGAGAAGTCATAACCTTTCTCAGCGCCTAGTAGGCGTTTGTGTTTTTGCATGGCTATACGAAGGGCACTTAAGTCATCTTTAAACGGTGAAGGATCAAAATCCCAGAATGCAAAGTCTTCCTTAAGCCCCTGAAAAGTTTTTTCGTATGAACCTTTGTATTGGGGTCCTGGCCCTCCGCCCGGCATCATCATCCTGCAGTGTCCCATAGGATACATATCAAATTGACATGCCGAATAGTGCTCATTCATTGTGGTTAAAGTCTGAGGATGGACGAAAGGCAGGTGATAACTTTCGTTAAAATTGTCTTGAACTACTTTCCAATTAAAGTCGCCTTCCAAAGTTACCCAGTGGGTACGTTTCATTTGCTCCATGCGATAACAATCAAGATGTTCCGCAATTGGACTTAAATAATCAAGCAAGCTTTTACATTCTGGGTCCATGTTTATCCAAATAAATCCACCCCAAGTGTCACAAGAAACTTCTATTAGGTTTCTTTTTCCACATGGGCTTCCTTGAGGGAAGTCTTCTTCGCAATGAACCCACACTAAAGTCCCGTCAGCATCGAAACGCCACCCATGGTATGCGCAAGTAAAATCCCCACCGTTTAAAGAGCCGGTTTCCGCTGGAACTAATTGATTTCCTCTGTGCTGACAAACGTTATAAAAAGCACGAATTTTATTATCTGAACCCATAGAACAGAGAATGGATTCAGAACCTATGGGGACAGTGATGTAGTCTCCAGAATTAGTGAGTTGATCAATACGACCTGCTACAAGCCAAACTTTAGTCCACATTTGTTCCCATTCAAGTGCTGCAAAATCAGCTGAGTTGTAGCGAAATCCGTCTATAGGGTCTTGGCCTAGCGTAGGTTCAGAGGCCTTTTCTCGAGAGATGCCTACAGGTTGTTCGTTTGTCTCAAGATTAGTCATTAAGCCCCCCTCCTGTTAATTATAAAAACAATAAAGTTAAGAATACTCTAGGCCTAAGTACTAGGTTCTGTTTACTCAGTTAGGGTTAATTATTACTGATTTTCAGTTGCAGGAGTTAAAAATGAGTGAAGTACAAAAACTTTTCGATCACCAAGAAATTATTGACGTAATGCATTCCTACTGCAGATTTGTTGATTTGAATCTTCCAGAAAAGCAAGTTGAGTGTTTCACAATCGATGCAGTGGCTGATTACTACGGGGGAACCGAACTCGTAGGCAGAGATGTAATTTTGGAAATGCTTAAAAAAGCTTTGACTAGATATACAGCGACTTGCCATACGCTTTCAAATATAGAGATAAATTTTGACAGTCCAGAAACGGCTAACTCAGTTTCGTACGTGCAGGCATGGCACAGAAAGCCTTCTGGGCCTGAGGATGATTATGAAGTTCGAGGTCAATATCACGACCGGTGGTTAAAGACAGATGAAGGTTGGCGTATCTCGTATCGTAAATTTCTAACAATGGCGGCGACGCCACCCAGACCAGATGCGCCGGGTATAGGGCGAATTTCCTAACATTTACTTCTAAAGCAGCAAAAAGATTTCAACGCGAAAAACATCACTTAAACTTGAAATATGAATGATCGAGAATGGGGATTTAAAACAAGAGCTATACATGCGGGTGGTGGCCCGGATGCCGCAACCGGGGCTCGTAACGTTCCTGTCTATCAAACAACTAGTTTCGTATTCGAAGACACTAGAGATGCGGCTGACATGTTTGCACTACAAAAATTTGGCTCGATTTACACGCGTATCTCAAATCCTACGGTCAATGCTTTTGAAGAAAGAATGGCGAGTCTTGAAGGTGGTATCGGGTCAGTAGCAACCTCCTCTGGCATGTCAGCAGAATTTCTGACAGCCGCAGCACTTGCGAGTTCGGGCGATAGTTTTGTGACCTCTTCAGCTATTTACGGAGGCACTCACACCATGTTTGATGTTTCATTAGGAAAATTCGGAATTGAAGCACGTTTTGTAGAAGGTGATGAACCGGAGTCTTTTGATGCAGTGATAGATGAGACCACAAAGTTTTTATATACCGAAATTGTTGGAAATCCATCTGGCTCGATAGCAGATGTCTCTGTTTTAGCATCAGTGGCCCATTCACATGACATACCACTTGTTATAGACGCTACTTTTGCTACTCCCTATCTTTGTAGACCCATTGACTTTGGAGCAGACATAGTTTTACACTCTGCAACCAAATTTATTGGAGGTCATGGAAACTCTATAGGAGGCGTTGTGACCGAGTCTGGTCGTTTTAACTGGGGAAACGGCAGATTTCCAGAAATGACAGAGCCAGTTGCAACCTATAACGGACTCAGATATTGGGAGAATTTTGGAGAGTATGCATTTTGTACAAAGTTACGATCAGAACAATTGCGCGACTTAGGAGCTTCTTTGGCTCCGATGAACGCTTTTTTATTAATACAAGGGCTAGAAACTCTCCCATTCCGTATGGATGGGCATGTGGCAAATGCTAAGGCTGTTGCTTCATTTCTTCAAAGTCACTCAGAAGTAAGTTGGGTTAACTATGCAGGGCTTGAATCCTCTCCACATTATGAACTTGCTAATAAATATATGCCCAAAGGCCCTGGAGCGATTTTCACTTTCGGAGTTAAGGGCGGTCGAGAAGCTGGCGCAAAATTTATTGATTCTTTGCAATTGATAAGTCACCTAGCGAACGTGGGAGATGTGCGAAGTCTTGTAATCCATCCTGCATCTACAACACATCAACAACTTTCAGATGAAGATCTCGCTTCCGGAGGGGTTAGCGCTGACATGGTTCGACTTTCAGTGGGGTTAGAAGATTCCGACGATATTTTATGGGATCTTGATCAGGCCTTAGAGAAGGCGTCTTCCTGATGTCAGTTCAAAAGAAAACAGTTGAAGGCTGGGATGAACCAAGTGCTAAAGAGAGGCTCGCACTCCTGAACAGAACTGAAACTATAGCGATGGTAGGTGTATCTGCAAAAAAATCCAGACCAAGTAATTTTGTAGCCACCTATCTTCTCAGTTCGAGTGCTAATTTTGAGATTTTTTTCGTCAATCCAGTCGAGGATGAGATACTTGGCAAGCCTTGTTATAAGAGTCTTTCTGATCTTCCAGTAGTTCCCGACATGGTAGATGTTTTTCGTAAACCTGAAGATTTGCCTGAAGTCGCTAAAGAAGCCGTAGCGATTGAGGCGTCTTCTCTTTGGATCCAATTGGGACTGTGGAGCGTCGAGGCAGCTGAAATAGCTTTAGCAGCAGGGCTTGAATTAGTAATGGATAAATGTATAAAAATTGAACATGCTAGATTTCACGGGGGTTTACATTTAGCCGGTTTTAATACGGGTGTTATTGACTCCAGACGGTCAAAGCAATAGTTGTTAAGATTCTTTCCATTCTTTTAAATCTTGAAGATAAAGCTCAAAGATATTGGGTTTTGATCACTAACATCGCTGTACCATTACCTCACTGCCTTTATATTAAGGTTAGGCACCAGTGCCCGAGCGGCCTAAGGGAACGGTCTGCAAAGCCGTAAAGTCGCGGGTTCAAATCCCGCCTGGTGCTCGCGTTATAATTTTACGGTTAATGGGTTTATTAGCCGTCTAGAGGTTTGGCATGTCTGAAGAGGAAGAAAGTCTTGAAGACGTAGGGGAAGAAGTTGGTTCCTCTTTGCCGCACACGCCGCCATTGGGTATCAAAGCAGTTAGATCTGGCGAAGATCCAAACCCAATAGGCGTAGATGATGTTGACGTTACGACTGGACGCGAAAGACCCGCCGGTAATTGGATGGCTGCGCTAGTTCTTTCAGCTGGTGTAGTGGTGTCGATTATAGGAACATTTCTACCTTGGATCGAAATAAGTGAAAATCAATATCGAAGCAACCTGATTGGCTGGGATCAAGGAGGTTCCGCTTGGATAGTTTTGATCATTGGGACGTTGGCTGCGGGTGTAACAGGTCCAGTTTGGAATGGCAGTAGAAGCCTGTTGGTAAATGTTTTATTCATCTTTTTTGGAACAGTGTTATTGATTGTGGCTTCAATTGAGATGTCTGAAGTGAGTAGCTATCAACCAGTTGCAGAAGTCGAAAAATCAGTGGGAGTTGGTCTTCCAACTGTGCTTGCTGGAGGGATTTTAATGATTTTGCCGAGCGTGTTAGATAAGCAAAATTGGAAGTTTAGACATAAAATTTAGCTTCCCGTGTCCTGAGTAGAAGTCACTGCTACGATGCTCGCTGTTGGGGCCGTTAGCTCAGTTGGCTAGAGCACCTGCATGACGCGCAGGGGGTCGGGGGTTCAAATCCCTCACGGCCCACAAAACAAAATCAGGAGTTTAACTGTGAAAAGAATTTTGTTTTTACTTTTTCTTACATTCTGCGCTTCGGCTTGCGGAGGGGCATCTGAGATATCTAATCCAACCACAAAAGAAACACTCATAACATCAACAACCAGTAACACGACAACAACAACCACTGCTGTTTTGACTACGACAACTACTGTGTCTCCGAGCACTACGACTGTGGTTCCAACTACAACCGTTCAGTCTGATTCCTTAAAAACCACAAAACCCAACAAAAAGCCGGCTGATAGGTATTCCTGTAATATCAATGATCAAGGGTTTTGTATTTTCACAGGACAGCCTCATCAGAATTACTTAAAACCTCGAAGTAGGACTGTTGTTAATATTGAAGGTTTGGAACTGTTTTCGATTGAGGAAGCAGTTGCTGTTAATTCACAAGGGGAGATGCTCATAGCAAGAGGTACACCTGCATTTGATGGGGATCAAATGTCTCAGAAAGCTCAGGCAGTATTAAGTGAAGACGAGAAAGCATTCCACCGGGTAATGGCGACGATGTTTGGAATAAGAAATCAGCTTATGTACAAAGTTGAAAATTTAAATAAAGAGAATTGGGACATGTACGTAGAGCCTCTTAAGGAAAGAGAAATCAAGGAAACGACCTTTACAGACGGTGCAACCCCCAGAGATAATTATTACGGAAGAGATGGAATTTTTGAGCTGGCAAAAAATTCAAATGGCAGAGACATCCATCATGACGTCATGAAGTTTTTAGAAGAATCAGGCCTGTATCTCCTCTGTCACGTGACATCGCAGGAATTTAATCAGATGCTTGCAGACACACATCCAGAGAGACACGACCCTTGCGAGGATGCAGGTATTGAAACTAAAATCCCATGGGATCTAAATTTATGAATCAAACCTACCTTTGGCCCATTCTCAGATCTCATCGTGCGTATAGATTTGTTGTCTGTGGCCGAAGTGTTGCTTTAGTTCCATAGTATAAAACGACGAAATGACCTTTTAAGGTTCTTGCAGAAGTAAGAATCACCCATTAGTTTTCAAGAAGTCTTTCATGAAATTTGTCAATATTTCAACACTCTCAACAGGCATAGCGTTGTAGAGACTTGTTCTAACACCCCCCACGCTCCGGTGGCCTTTGAGGTTTATTAAGTCGAGAGCCGTAGCTTCTTCCAGAAAGCGGCTTTCAAGTGTTTCATCAGGAAGATGAAAAATTATGTTCATTAGAGACCTGCTGTCAGTTGCAACAGGTGACGAATACCAGCCGTCGCTATTATCGATCACTTCATAAAGAAGACTGGATCGTATTTCAGCACGTCTTTCAAATTCCTCTAAACCACCATTTTTTTCCATCCAGCCTAAAACTTTTCCCATTACATAAATTGGGAACATAGGTGGGGTGTTTCCCAATGAGTCGTTTTCATCGTGAAATTGATAATCCAAATAAGTGGGAAGGTTCCGACCGTGTTTTCCAAGACTTTCACGTCGGACAATTACGATTACGAGACCAGCGGGCCCGAGGTTCTTTTGGGCGCCCCCATATACAAGATCAAATTTGTCCCAATCAATACTTCTGCTAAGAAAATCTGAGCTCATATCTGCTACCAGAGGAATGTCTACGTCGGGTAAATGTCTGAAGCGGACACCCCCAATCGTCTCGTTACTTGTGATATGAAGCCATTTAGTATCTTCTTTAAGTCCAATTTCATTTCTATTTGGCGTTGTGGTGAAACTAGTATCTTCGCCGCTCCAAGCTTCATAAATATTTGCGACCTTTGAGGCGTCCTCTAGAGCTTTTTGCCCCCATACGCCTGTATTCACGTACCCAGCGGTTTCACTTTCAGCTAGAAGGTTCATAGCTGTTTGGGCAAACTGAAGGGTTGCTCCACCTTGTAAGAAAAGTAATGCGAAATCATCAGGCACATCAGCCAGTCTCCGGAAAGATGCTAAAGCGTCCTGCTGGATTTTTTCATAAGAGTAACCACGATGGCTGTCTTCTATAATCGACATTCCATTGCCAGCGAAATTGAGAAACTCACTTTGTGTCTCCTCTAAAACTTCCAAAGGAAGAGTGCATGGTCCAGCGCTAAAGTTGTGGACTCTTTTCATTTGTTTACTCCTATTAGAAAGGGCGAGTTTCTTTTCAGCTTCTTCCAAGTTACCTGTCCAAATGTCAACTAATGGTTAATTTCTGAAGACCAACCTTCTTAGATCTTCGCCAATCACTCCACTAGTCCGATTTTCTGATCTCCTAATATCTGCCGGTTCAACATTATCAGGCTCGCTAACTCCTATGGGGACAATTTCGTAGGTAGACCGATCAACCCAGGTTGGAACGTAGCCGGCATCAGTCACACTAATATTCCCGTCTGGAAATTCAGAAATGTTGAACCATGTAATCATTCCGTCCTGAGTGGACTCCGGGCACTGTGAACAAAGCCTTCGCTCATCACCAGGTTGGTTAGACAAAAAATTACCTATACCTGCTACAGCGTATTTATTAGAGATTCTTAAAACAGGTTGGATCACATGAGCTCCATGTCCGACTATCAAATCGACTGAATCCGAAGAAAGAAGTTTGTTGATAACTTCTTCTTGCGATGCAGAAATTTCTGATGAATATGCTTTTCCCCAGTGAAGACTTACGATCACAAACTCGGCACCATCTCTAACTGCAGTTTCGGCATCATTAATAATTTTTTTGACTTCAAGATGATTCACTAGCCATGGAGGGTCTATCGGGAGGATTGCACCACCGCAACTTCCATCAACATCACAGTTCATCAGGTCTGTGTAGGAAAAATGGGCGACTGAAATTCCTCCCGGATTAAACAAAGAAGGCATAGTGTTACCAGATTTCGTAGAACCCCCAGTGGCTTTAATTCCAGAAGACTCTAGGTGGCCTATTGTTGCCTCTAATCCTTTTATTCCATTATCTAGTAGATGATTAGAAGCGATTGAACATCCTTCATAGCCCGCAAATTTGATTGCGTCTGCAAGTTCATACGGAACCTGAAAAAGGTCGGGTAATATTCGAGAACACTGTTATCTGTTGATAATGGGGTTTCCAGATGGCAGATAGCAAGATCAGCTCCGCTGATAATAGGTGCGACTCTTTTGAACATGGGTGAGAAATTAAAACCGATCGACCCGTATGAGTCAGCTGCATCTGCAACAAATTCATGTATCAGCAACTCCCCAGTAGCGATAAAGGTAAAACTTCTAGAAGTTTGTTTATTTTGAATCGTTGAAGAAGTAGTTAATTTCATTTCATCGGTCGCAATTGGCAAGTTGTTTGTTAATTCGGTTTCGTCCTCCAAAGCGGCATTTGGTAGTTGGATTAAAATCTCATCCGAATCGTTATCAGTTATTGAAAAAACGAAAATTGCGAGAAAGGCCAGAATTACTAACTGCGTTAGGCGCCACGCAATCCGACTTTCACGATCTGACAAGTTTTCGTTCATATGGCATCTCTCAATATGGGAACACCGGATTGAACATTGTTGTTTTTGGTGTTACTTCTAGCGAGTTTTCCATTAACCATTACATGAACAACTCCAAGAGACTCCTGTGCGGGATTAGATACATCTGCACGGTCTGAAATTTTCTGCGGATCAAACATAGTTATATCTGCAATAGCGCCTGGTTTTATTCGCCCACGATTTTTCATAGATGAGCTAGATTTTTCAAGCAGACGTGCAGGAAGAACCGTAATTCTACTCAAAGCATCCGGCAGTGTAAGAACTTTTCGGTCACGAACATACGTACCTAAGAAGCGACTAAAACAACCTGCGGAACGTGGGTGGTTGTTGTGTGGCCTTTCAAGAATTGAGTCAGAACCGATTAAAACCCAGGGTGCAGATAGTGCTTCAGTTACATCTTCTTCAGACATAGCAAATGCTGCGACCAACTTGTTATTTTTCCGAGCGACAGAAAAAGTTTCTTCTGTCAGTCGACCAGGTTTTCCGACTTCTTGTAGGTCCTCAAAAGAAATGCCGAATTTTTTTTGAAAATTATCAAACCTCGCACTCCCAGCGTAGGTAGCCCAAAAAGTGTAGGGATAAATACAAGCAGTAAGCGCAAGTCCTTCATCTCTGGCGTTCTGTATCTGATCAATAGCTTCACGCATTCTTCCGGTACCACCCGTTGAGTTCAAATGTTCTATGTGAACGGAGCAACCTGTCTCGCGAGCGACTTCAACGGCTTCATTTATAGCGCTTTCCTGGGAGCCGAAATCTTTGTCATAAGAATGCCTCAGATGAAGACACAAGGGAATGTGGTATTTTGCTGCTAGACGCCCATGATCGACAATTTCTGATTTTTTTAGATCTACTGTGTACTCAGGCTGCTGGTGAATTCCTATTGCCCCTGACTGTATATCTTTTTCAGCTCTCTCGAGAAGAAGTGACCTTTCTTCTAGAGAGGTTTTTTGTATGCCGACTCCAAGAATTTTTCGGTGTTGATAATGATCCACGGCTCCTCCATAGTTAACAGGAGGATTGTGGGTTTCGGTATTTTGAAGAAATTTTTGCATAGGGTTATCTATTCCATGCATGCATAGGTTTGAAGTAACTCCATCCGCGATTTTGTACCACTCTCCGTATCCATTTGTTGGGTATGAAAGTACATCTATGAATCCCGGAGAGACAACTAGGCCAGTTGCGTCAATTTTTGTTTCCCCATTTAAAGGAGCGCTGCTTATAAACTTTATTGTTTCTCCATCTATGCCTATATTTGCAACTGCGTCATAACCGCTGTCTGGATCGATTACCCGGCCTCCAGAAATAACTTTTTCAAACACGGTTTCGATTTCATTCGCAAGTTCTGAATCATTTAAAGAAACAGAGGAACTGGGAAGAGTTGTAGAGGTAGATGTTGGGGGAAATGAAACTAAGTCACCAGCAGTTTGAGAAATTTCTGTACTTGGTTTGCCAGGAAGTTTTCGGAGTAACGCAGAAGCGGCTGCACCAAAACCCATAGTGATGAGAAAACCTCTTCTACCGAACTTTCTAGAAGAGGTTTTCTCATCAGATTGTTCGTATGGGTTTTCGTCGTTCATGTAGTTGACGTTACTTGAGCATGGCGTTTCAGATATGACAAGTAACGAAAATCTATGTGTGACCTGATATAACGATTCAAAGTGGCTAATTTATTAACTATGCACAAGGTGTTGGGAGGTTTTGAATGAAAAACTTTCAATTACCGATTATTTTTTCATTAGTTTTATTGAGCGTTGCAGCTGTAGCTGTTTTCTTATTCACGTCGGATGAAGAAATAATTAACCTGAGTGTCTCTTCTAAGCAGATTGAAGTCATAGAACCTGCCCTGAAGACGAATACTGTTGTAAAAGACTCCGTTAGCTCATATAGAGGTCTGGGTGCATGGGTCGACTCTTTTGATGCAGACCCTAACTATCTTCGTGGTGCCGCTACGGTGCTTCCAAGAGATGCGTTTGAAATGTCAGGAAGCAAAGTTAGGACGTTGTTTCTTCAAGGCTCTAGAAGTGAAGATCGCTCGAATGAATTGGTATCTGACCCTTGGTATCTTGCGAATTTTCTTTTAAATGCTCATGCAAATGGTTTAGATGTCGTTGCATGGTATTTACCCAAGTGGAATGAGAATGGAGAGGATTTGGAGAGATTACTGGCTTTGGCGGATTTTGAAGTGCTAGGTCACAAGTTCGATGGGTTAGCAGTAGATATTGAATGGAATAGCGATGGTCTGGAACACCAGGAGC
>JUEM01000004.1:0-29570 GCA_000817085.1 marine actinobacterium MedAcidi-G1
GGCTGAAGCAGGTCCCAAGGGTTGGGCTGTTCGCCCATTAAAGCGGTACGCGAGCTGGGTTTAGAACGTCGTGAGACAGTTCGGTCCCTATCCTCTGCATCCGTAAGAGATTTGAGAAAAGCTATCCCTAGTACGAGAGGACCGGGATGGACGTAGCTCTCGTGTGCCAGTTGTTCCGCCAGGAGCATGGCTGGTTGGCGACCTACGGAAGGGATAACCGCTGAAAGCATCTAAGTGGGAAGCCCTTTTCGAGATAAGATCTCTCACCGGGATAACCGGGTAAGGCCCGTGGCAGACCACCACGTTGATAGGCCGGAGGTGTAAGCACGGCAACGTGTTCAGCCGACCGGTACTAATCGGCCGAGGGCTTGGTACTTACTTATCACATTTGGTTTTGTTTTTGTTCGTGTTCGCTATGGAGGTCTTTAGGATCCTCTGATTCATATTTGACAATTTAGATTTTGCTTAACTAAAAAATTAGTTGAGCATCAAGGTTTCCGGTGGTTATAGCGGTGGGGTCACACCCGTTTCCATTCCGAACACGGAAGTTAAGCCCACCAGCGCCGATGGTACTTGGGACGTGGGTCCCTGGGAGAGTAGGACGCTGCCGGATTACTAACGCTAAGGGCGGGGCTGAAAAGTCCCGCCCTGTGCGCTTCTTTAGCATCTATAGGGGTATGGTTCTCCCATGGAAAAGCCAAAAGGTAATCGTCGAACTGACAAGCCCTCTGGGAAAAGACCTTCTGGTGATAGACGTAGAACTTCTGGTGACAGACGTGGGAATGAAAAGTCTAATTCCAGATCAGGTCAAAATCGGAAAAGTGATTCTAAACCTGACAACGTTCGAAAAGACTGGGGGAGCGTAACAAGACATGGGGCTGGAAAACTTACGCGAGAAGAATCAGAAGATAGAGAAGAGCGGAATAAAAGAACTGCAACTAGAACTCCCGAGGACGAGATAGTAGCAACAGAGTCTTCAGATCGAATTAGAAACGAGGCTACTGAAGCAATTTCTCGAGCTAAGGGAAGAAAGAAAAACGTCCATAGGGAAGGTGCTAAAAAGCGTGTTCCTACTCCAAATATTCCCCACCAATTGCCAGATGCTGGAAAATTGTTGTCGAAAATACTTGGAGAGAAAAGGGGGGCTCGTGCATCCTCACTGTTAGGTTACGCTGCTGCAGAATTCGAAAATGAAAAATTTGTTGAAGCTCAGAAAATCTTGAAATCGCTAGATGAAAAATCTCTACAAGTTCCAGAAGTAGTTGAACTATCTGGATTGATTAATTACCGTCTGGGTAAATGGTCTAAGGCATCGGAACTTCTAGAGTCTTTCAGGGTAATAACGGGAAGCACCGAACAACATCCTGTCTTAGCGGATTGCTATAGAGCTCAAAGTAACTGGACGGAAGTAGAAATCCTTTGGGATGAGCTAAGACAGGCTTCCCCCAATGCAGCACTTGTCACCGAAGGCCGATTAGTGATGGCGGGGTCTTTAGATGATCAAGGTCGAACTTCAGACGCTGTTCGACTTCTTGAAAAAGGTTGGAAGATACCTAGACAACCTAAGGAACACCATTTACGACGTGCTTATGCCCTTGGCGACTTATATGAAAGATCGGGGGCCCTGCCAAGGGCAAGAGAATTATTTACTTGGATCAGAAAACATTCTCCCAAATTTGCAGATGTTAACGAACGAGTTAGAGACTTAAGCTAACTTACTTAAAGTTAAAAAGGTTCGTCTGTCAGCTCCAAAGCGCCTAAGGTGAACCGTGGTATCAGATTTCTAATTCTTGAGAGGAGTTACAGAATGGATGTTCAAAAAATTCTTGGAGACGAAGCTAGTTACCTATTGGAACATACAGCGGAAGCGATACCTGCAAAACTTCTAACTACGCCAGGACCTGATTTCGTAACCGAAATCTTAAGTGAAACCGACAGAAACCCTCAAGTGATGAGAAATTATCAGTCGCTTCTTGATCACGGCCGCCTCGCTGGCACTGGATATGTTTCTATACTTCCTGTTGATCAAGGGATAGAGCATTCAGCTGCAGCTTCTTTTGCGCCTAATCCAGACTATTTTGACCCTAAAAAGATTGTTGAATTGGCCATTGAAGGAGGTTGTAATGCTGTTGCAACTACCTTTGGGGTTCTGGGTTCTGTTTCAAGAAGGTACGCACATCGGATTCCTTTTATTGTGAAATTGAATCACAATGAGCTTTTGACATTTCCGAACAAGTTTGATCAGGTCATGTACGGAACGGTGGAGCAAGCCTATGAGCTCGGAGCTGCAGGGGTGGGTGCGACAATATATTTCGGTTCTGACGAGGCGACCAGACAAATTGCTGAAGTCAGCGAAGCTTTTTCATTAGCTCACCAGCTAGGCATGTTCACTGTTCTTTGGTGCTATTTAAGAAATTCTGGTTTCAACAAAGATGGAACTGATTATCACTCAGCGGCCGATTTAACTGGACAGGCTAATCATGTCGGTGTGACGATTGAAGCCGATGTTATTAAACAGAAACTTCCTGAAGTAAATGGAGGGTTTAACGCTATAGAAGGCTACGGGAAAACTCATCCGCTCGTCTATGAAGAGCTAACAACAGATCATCCAATAGATTTATGCAGATGGCAGGTAGCTAATTGTTATATGGGAAGAGTTGGACTCATCAATAGTGGTGGAGCCTCTTCAGGTGCAAGTGACTTACAGGAAGCAGTAAAAACTGCTGTGATAAACAAGCGTGCTGGTGGGATGGGTTTGATAAGTGGGAGAAAGGCGTTTCAACGCCCGATGGAAGAAGGTGTGGAACTCCTTAATTCTATTCAAGATGTTTATCTTGATGACTCTGTCTCTATAGCTTGATTTTAAAAATTGAGCCCCTCTCATCTCCATTTATTATGTATAAATCAATTGTCGTGTTTGAGAAGATCTTTCTAAATGGTCATAGCTAAATTCTTTATGATTGGTTAGTGTGCATGTAGTGACAATGAGTCATTTCGTCTAAGAATCATTAAGGAAAATAAGTGACCACGTTTTCAATTTTGGATGTCGAAATTCAGGAAATAGAAGGTGGTAAAACTCTCTTTGGAGACTCTCTAACCACGTTTCCAATGGCAATGGTAATTCTTGATCCATACACACTCGAGAGTTCATGGATACTAGACACAGCTGATCGGGTGCTAAGTCATTTTCAAGGAGCCGATGTGAGAGTGGCTTTTGTAGTTGCCGGTTCTGACCCCGAAGGGGCAGCAAGTTTTTTAGGGCCTTTGTCAGACAGAATTCTTACTTTTGTTGATAAAGACAAAAAATTAGTAAAAGAGCTTTCGATCAAAGCACTGCCTTCGTTTGCAGTTGTTCGCCAAGACGGGTCAGTGCTTGGTTCAGCTGAAGGTTGGGATCCAAATGAGTGGAGAGATTTAGCCGGGAGTTTGGCTGATATGACAAGTTGGTCTCGTCCAGAAATACCTTCACTAGATGATCCAGCTGCTTATAAAGGAACACCTGCACGTGGTAATGTTAACCAAGTGATCCCAGATGATGTAGAACTAGTTGAAAAAGTCATCATAAGATTTGCCGGCGATTCAGGTGACGGAATGCAATTGACTGGAGACCGGTTTACGAACGCAAGTGCTTTAGCAGGAAACGACCTTGCTACTCTTCCAGAGTTTCCGGCCGAGATTAGAGCCCCTGCCGGAACATTAGCTGGAGTTTCAGCTTTCCAAGTTCAGATTTCTGACCATGACATCACCACGCCAGGAGATGCACCAGCTGTTCTTGTAGCCATGAATCCCGCAGCCCTAAAATCTGATCTTCACTTGTTGGTAAATGGTGGAACAGTGATTGTTAACGAAGACACATTTGAAGAGAGAAATCTTGAAAAAGCAGGATATAAACATAACCCGCTTGAAGAAGGCGGTGAACTTGATGGCTATCGAGTTATCAAAGTGCCAATGACTAATTTAACAAAAGAGGCTTGCAAAGACCTTGGAGTGAAACCAAGAGACGCCGATCGTTCAAAGAATTTCTTTGCTTTAGGACTAGTCTCATGGATGTATAGCCGACCTGTTGAGCCAACTTTCGAATGGATTGATGAAAAATTCGCTGGAAAAGATTTGGTAGTTTCAGCAAATAAAGCGGCTTTCAAAGCTGGACACGCTTTCGGGGAAACGGCTGAGTTGGGCGACCAGAGAGTAGCTATTAAAGCCGCTCCTCTTCCGTCGGGAACATATACGAGCATCACCGGCAATACCGCTCTGTCGTGGGGTCTAATAGCAGCTAGTCATCTATCCGAACGTCCTTTATTCTTAGGCACTTATCCAATTACTCCTGCTTCGGACATTCTCCACGAGTTAGTCAAACATAAACGACATGGGGTTATGACCTTCCAGGCAGAAGATGAGATAGCAGCCATAGGGTCAGCGCTTGGAGCCGCCTATGGAGGGCACCTAGGAGTAACAACCACTAGCGGTCCTGGTGTTGCACTTAAGTCTGAAACACTAGGTTTGGCTGTTTCACTTGAATTGCCTCTTATTTTAGTAGATGTCCAGCGCGGAGGTCCATCTACTGGTTTGCCGACAAAAACTGAAGCTTCAGATTTATTATTGGCAATGTATGGAAGACACGGAGAAGCTCCTCTTCCGATTGTTTCAGCTAGCACCCCTTCAGACTGTTTCTATGCAGCTATAGAAGCAGCCCGAATAGCTTTAACTCACCGAACTCCTGTCATTCTTCTCACCGATGGGTATTTAGCCAATAGTTCAGAACCATGGCTATTACCGGATCCTTCTTCACTACCCGAGATTCCTGTTGTATTTACAACAGAATTTAACCAAACAAATGAAGACGGAGACGGAATCTTTTGGCCGTATATGCGCAACGAAGACCTTGCTCGTGATTGGGCTTTGCCGGGAACGCCAGAACTTATGCACAGAATCGGTGGAATCGAGAAAGAAGATGGATCCGGAAACATAAGCTACGACCCAGAAAATCATGGATACATGGTTGACCTCAGACAGGAAAGGATCCAAAAAGTTCAAGTACCAGATCTTGAAGTTGATGGAGATCAAGATTTTGAACTTTTAGTAGTCGGATGGGGTTCAACATGGGGAGCGATCAAAGGCGCTGTGACTAGAGCTTGTAAAGACGGCTACAAGATCGGACATGTGCATCTACGCCATTTGAACCCATTGCCAAGCAACCTTGGTGAACTTTTATCCAAAGCCACCAAAGTTTTGGTACCTGAGATGAATCTTGGACAATTAAGTAAAATAATTAGAGCAGAATACCTGATCGATGCGAAATCTATTACAAAAGTAAAGGGCGTGCCCTTTACCGCTGGAGAACTTGATCAGGTACTTCGGGAGGCCTTAGATGACTGATACACAAACCAATTCAAACACAGCAACAACAAAAGCTGACTGGACAAGTGACCAAGAAGTTCGGTGGTGTCCAGGCTGTGGTGATTACTCAATTTTGACTGCCTTGCAAATGCTGATGCCTGAACTAGGGGTAGAACGAGAAAAAACCGTTTTCATTTCTGGTATAGGTTGTGCCGCTCGCTTCCCTTACTACATGAATACTTACGGAGTTCACAGTATTCATGGAAGAGCACCTGCTGTGGCAACGGGTTTGGCTTTAGCAAGACCTGATCTTGATGTTTGGGTGGTAGGCGGCGATGGAGACATGCTCTCAATCGGAGGTAATCACCTGATTCATGCGTTAAGAAGAAATATCAATTTAAATATTTTACTTTTCAATAATCAGATTTATGGACTTACAAAAGGTCAGTTTTCTCCGACCAGCGAAGTAGGAAAGATAACTAAATCGTCCCCAGTCGGATTGATCTCTAAACCTCTCAACCCTCTAAGTGTGGCGATTGGTTCTGAAGCTACTTTCGTGGCGAGAACACACGACATGGATCGAAATCATATGCAGGACATGTTCAGACGAGCACATAAGCATCAGGGTGCCTCATTTGTTGAAGTGCTGCAGAATTGCAATGTGTTTAATGATGGAGCATTCGCTGCAATCACCAAAAAAGACGTACGTGCAGACATGTTGATTGACTTGCATCACGGTGAACCTATTCTTTTTGGAGCTGAAAAACAGTTTGGTGTTATAGCAAATGATGGTGAAGTCTCTATTGCAAATGTTGACGAAGTTGGTTCAGATTCAATTTTGGTTCACGACGAGACAAGAGAGGATCCTTCAAGAGCTTTTGCTTTATCTCGCCTCAGCGAGACTCCTGATACCCCCACTCCGGTGGGAGTACTTAGAGCAGTTGAGAGTGAAGAGTACAGCACGTCTCTTAAAAGTCAGATAGATGGAGTTATAGAGAGTCAAGGTTCATCTGATATTGGCGAACTGTTGCATTCACTTCCCACTTGGGAGGTCTAAGTCCCTAAAAAAAGAGGGACTTAAGTATGGCTTGGGCTCTTGACCTAGACGGAGTTGTTTGGCTTGGAGACAAAGTTATTCAAGGGGTCGGAGAATCAATAACACGCCTACGAGAAGAAGGTGAAGAAGTTTTTTTCGCTACCAATAACTCTGGCCGAACCGTAGCAGAAGTAGAGGAAAAACTTAATTCATTTAATATTGAACCAGCTGGCGGTGTGGTTACCTCAGCAATGGCCATGGCGACTTTGTTAAGCCCAGACGAGACGGTTCTGACTCTTTGTGGAAGAGGCGCTATAGAAGAGATGGAAAAAGTAGGAGCGAGACCAGTAAAAGAAGGTAAAGCAGATTCAGTTGTAGTTGGATTTCACGAAGATTTTGATTATTGGAAACTAACAGCAGCCTTGCAGGCAATTGATGCAGGTGCTCGCCTGCTTGCTACTAATGACGACCTTACCTACCCCTCACATGATGGGATAAGACCGGGCGCTGGATCTATTCTTGTGTCTTTGGTGGCAGCTACAGGAGCTACTCCATTAATAGCAGGAAAACCTTACCAACCTATGTGTGATTTACTTAACGAACTAAGCGGCGGAAGTGGGATAATGGTTGGGGATCGGCCTGATACCGATGGCAGATTCGCCAAAAATATGGGTTGGGAGTTTGGACTAGTTTTGAGTGGTGTTACTAAAGAGTCAGATCTTCCTGTTGACCCTCCTCATGATTTCCTAGCAAATAATTTGCCGGATATGGTTGAGCAGATTTTTTCTTAATGGCACGCCGGAGGCTAGACCTTGAAATGGTGAGACGAGGATTGTCGGACTCACGGGAAATGGCGCAGTTGCTCATCAAATCCGGAAAGGTGCTTGTTTCAGGATCATCGGCTTTAAAACCATCGAGCATGGTTGATGCAAGTCAACCATTAAAGATTATTGACCCTTTACCTAAATACGTAAGTCGAGCTGGTGGAAAATTAGAAGCAGCTTTGGAAACCTTTAAAGTTGAGGTTAAGTCAAGCAGATGTATAGATGTAGGTGCTAGTACAGGAGGGTTTACAGATTGTCTTATACAAAATGGAGCTAAGTCAGTTTTGGCTGTAGATGTTGGTCGAGGTCAGATTCACGAACGTCTAGTAGCTAATCAAAGAGTCAAAGTTCTCGAACAGACAGATGTCAGATCATTAACGCCAGAACAAGTGGGCGCGCCTTTTGAGGTGTTGACAGCTGATTTAGCTTTCATCTCACTACGTGCAGTCATGATCAACCTTTTCTCTTTAGTCGAAAAAAACAGCAGTATGTTGCTTCTAGTCAAACCACAGTTTGAAGCAGGGAAAAAAGAGGTAGATAGAGGTAGAGGAGTAATTCGTAACCCTGAAATATGGGAAGAAGTTCTTAAGAATGTGCAGGATTCAATTAATACCTATGATGGTGCCATAATTGAATGTATGCCATCACCAATTAAAGGCTCAGAAGGTAACGTTGAATTCTTCTTGCATGTCACGCCAGAGACGCAACAAGGAGAGCTTGAAATCTCAAAAGTAGTTTCGTTGGCTATTGAACAGAGAGAAAACTGATGTCAGAAATTGGACTTTACGTGCACGAATTCAGACCCGAAGCTATGTCTAATTCAATTGAATTAAGTGAACGCCTTGAAGAAAAAGGACACAAGGTAAGACAATCTAACGATTTTACAGACAACCCTTCTGGGTTTGTTGATGACCTTGATCTTCTTGTGAGCATGGGAGGAGATGGTTCTATACTCAGAGCGGTAAATCTTTTAGATGGTCGACCTACTCCTGTTTTAGGTATAAATTTCGGCCAATTAGGGTACCTAACTGCTGCTGAGCCTTTAGAAGCTTTTGATGCAGTAGCCAGAACTCTTGAAGGTAATCATGATCTTGAAGAGAGAATGATGCTCAAGGTTGCGGTTGAGAAAGAACGTTTTGAGTCTTCGATCGAAGATCATGCTTTGAACGAAGTAGTAGTTGAGAGAACAGCAGTTAGCCAGACAGTTCGGATGAACGTCTCTATGGATGGTTCATTTTTTACTTCTTACGCAGCTGACGGATTAATAATCTCCACCCCCACAGGTTCGACAGCATACGCGTTTTCTGCCAGAGGACCAATAGTAGATACAAGTCATCAGTCCATACAGATAACACCTGTATCTCCCCACATGTTGTTTGACAGAACTTTGGTTTTAGCTCCTTCAACTGAAATTGAATTGCAAGTCACGGGCAGCAGAACAGCTACTTGCACCGTTGATGGACGAGAAATGGGAGTATTAGAAGAAAAAGATCGTGTGGTCTGCACAAAATCAGATCGAATTGCAAAACTGGTTACATTTGGAAAACGTGATTTTTTAAATCCATTGAAGACAAAATTCGGTTTAGAAGACAGATAGAAACTGAATTAAAAGCAATGATTTATTTTAATTCCTGGTTTAAGAGTAATTTAATTCTGCATGCGGTGAAGTGAAGTCATTTTGCCTGTAAGGTAAACTTCCGTGACGAAACACATCTTCGTTACGGGAGGAGTTGCAAGCTCGCTCGGAAAAGGGCTTACTGCAGCGTCTCTCGGAAGGCTTTTAAAGCAGCGTGGGATTAGGGTAGTAATTCAGAAACTCGACCCCTATATCAACGTCGATCCTGGCACTATGAACCCTTTTGAACATGGGGAAGTTTTTGTTACAGACGACGGTGGTGAAACTGATCTTGATCTTGGCCACTACGAAAGATTCATTGATGAGAATCTGACCACACAGTCAAATGCAACAACAGGATCGATTTACTCCTCAGTAATAGCCGCTGAAAGACACGGTGAGTACCTAGGTAAAACTGTTCAGGTGATTCCCCATATCACCGATGAAATAAAAAGAAGAATTAGATTATTGGCGACTGAAGACACCGACGTGCTTATTACCGAGGTGGGAGGAACAGTAGGCGATATTGAGATACTGCCGTTCTTGGAAGCGATTAGACAGTTTCGGCTTGATGTAGGGGAGCATAATATTTGCTATGTCCATGTCACTCTGGTTCCTTTTATCGGACCCTCAGGAGAACATAAAACCAAACCTACTCAGCACTCAGTAACTGAACTCCGTTCAGCAGGAATACAACCACATGCAATAGTTTGTCGAAGTAACGAACCTATAAGTGATGACCTTGAGAGAAAAATCTCTCGTCTTTCGAATGTTCCTTTTGAGGGTGTTGTAAACGCGCCAGACGCCAGCAGTCTTTATGAAATACCCTTACTTTTGAATGAAGAAGGTTTGGACAGTTATATTTGCGATTCATTAGGACTCGATAACCCAGAGCCTGATCTTGAGGATTGGAGAGCTTTGGTCAGCCGAGTCGCTTCAGCAACATCGACAGTCAAAATTGGGCTCATAGGTAAATATGTAAGTCTCGTTGATGCCTATCTCTCAGTAGTTGAAGCGCTAAACCATGCTGGTGCACATCATGGAGTGAAGGTAGAAATTGACTGGATTCAAGCTGAAGAGGTTGAAGGGATGCTCAGCGAGGGGCGGTTAAAAGATTTAGACGGAATCGTAATTCCCGGAGGTTTTGGAGAGAGAGGCATCGAAGGAAAGATTGCCGCAGCAGGCTTTACTAGACAGAATGAAATCCCTTGTCTGGGGCTGTGCCTAGGACTGCAATGCATGACGATAGATTTTGCACGAAATGTATTAGGACTAGAGAGAGCGCATTCAAGTGAATTTGATCCATCTTCACCTCACCCAGTAATAGATTTGATGGAATCCCAACGTGATGTATCAGATATGGGTGGAACTATGCGTCTGGGAACTTATGTAGCACAATTAAAACCCGAGTCTCAAGTATCGGCGATATACGGTGAAGAAGTTGTCTCCGAACGACACAGACACAGATATGAATTCAATTCGCGCTACAGAGCAAAGTTTGAAGACACAGATTTTGTTTGTTCGGGAGAGTCCCCCGATGGCCGTTTGGTTGAGTTCATAGAGTTGAAAGGCCATCCTTTCTGGGTAGCAACTCAAGCACATCCAGAGTTCAAAAGCAGACCAGACCGACCTGCGCCCTTATTCAGGGCATTTATAGAAGCCGCTTTGCATCGAGCTGAGGGACGCAATCCACAACTCGTTCAAATGGAAGAAGAATTTTCTAGCTGAATGTCAACTGAATCTTTTAAGGAGTTTAAAAAAGTCTCTGAGGAATTGATTCATAGTGAAGACTGGTTTTCTTTCGCCGCAGCAGAGTTTGAAGGCCCAGTTGGGGAAAGAATGAAGAGATATATCTTCCACCACCCTGGTGCAGTTGGGGTGGTACCAATAGAGGATGAAAAGATAGTTTTGGTTCGCCAGTATCGACCAGCACTTGAAATGGAAATGTTAGAAATTCCGGCAGGCAAACTAGATATTGAAGGAGAGAGACCTGAAAAAGCTGCGCATCGGGAACTGATTGAAGAAGCAGGATTGGATGCCTCAAGGCTCGAAGAGTTATGCAGTTTTTACAATTCAGCGGGTTTTTCGGATGAGAAGACAATAATTTATTTAGCTACAGAAATGACACGTGTAGAGAAGAACGCAGCAAGTGTTGAAGAACAGTACATGACAACCGAGAAAGTTCCCTTAGAAGATATACACGAAATGATTGATTCCGGTTACATCACTGACGCAAAAACGATAATAGGTATTTATTCAGCGATGCGTTTCATAGGCAAATGAGTCGGAATTGTTCCAAAACTTTTTTCATCTCACCAAGCGGTTCTGGTTTTCTCTAAAACCTCAGGAATTATCAGAAAAGGATCTTAATTGGGTTAGATCGCATCTTTCTGAAAGCGAATTCGCATACTGGGAAAAGCTTTCCACGGCTGACAAAGACCACTCTTTTCGAGTAGCTAAACAAGCAGAATCTGAAATTGGTGAGCAAGGAAAAGAATTCATGGCTGCAGCTCTTCTGCATGACATAGGAAAACTTGAAAGTAGATTTACTACTTTCGGAAGAGTTTTTGCAACTCTATGGTGTTTATTCTTCCCATTTAGGAAAATGGAAAAATGGGAAGAAAGAACCAAAGGTTTACGACGACGATTGATCGACTACGCAAAACATCCAGAACTCGGAGCGGAATTACTAAAAGGAATTGACAGTAAACAACAGACAATCGCATGGGTTTTGGAGCATCATTCGGAAAGAGAAAAGTGGGAGACCCCAAAAGAAATTGCAGAAATTCTATCTAGTTCAGACAAAGAGTAAAGATATCTACTGACTCAGTAGCCCCACATTCTCTCGAGCTCTGGACAATGTGACTGAAGCTATCTCCCTAGCTTTTTCAGCCCCCTTAGCAATTAAACGGCTGGTCTCTCCAGGGTCGTCAGCGAGTGTGTGATATTTCTCCTGCACGGGCCTAAGAAGCTCTACCACTGCTTCAGCTGTTGCACTTTTTAGATCTCCATAACGAGTTATCCCGCTGCAAGCTTCCTTAGGTGTTTTTCCTGTCGCTGCACCAAGAATAGAAAGTAAATTTGAAATGCCAGGCTTTTTTTCTACATCAAAAAATACTTCACCATCACTATCAGTAACTGCCCGTTTGAGTTTCTTTTCGATTACTTCAGGAGGATCTAAAATCAAAATAGTTCCCTGAGGGCTTTCTTCAGATTTCGACATTTTTCTCTCTGGGTGCTGAAGATCCATCACTCTTGCTCCAGAAGGTGGAATTACCGCTTCAGGCAAAGTGAAAGTATCACCGAATCGACTATTGAAACGTGTAGCTATATCTCTTGTCAACTCAATATGTTGCCTCTGGTCTTCACCGACGGGGACCTGATTGGTGTCATAGAGTAAAATGTCAGCTGCCTGTAAAGCGGGATAGGTGAAAAGGCCAGCAGAAACAAATTCGTTGTTATTTGACTTATCTTTGAATTGAGTCATTCTTCTTAGCTCCCCAAAAGCTGCCGTGCATTCCATAAGCCAGGCACACTCAGCATGTTCTTGAACATGGCTTTGGACAAAGAGTATGCAACGCTCAGGGTCAAGGCCTACTGCCATAAGCATTTGAGCCAAAGAAAGGGTAGAAGACCTGAGCTCTTCAGGATTATGAGGAACGGTTAAAGCATGAAGGTCAACGACGCAATAAATCGCATCTGACTGGTCCTGCATCAAAACCCAATTTTGTAAAGCACCCAGATAGTTTCCTAACTGAACTTCTCCTGAAGGTTTAATCCCTGAAAAAACTCTGTTCACGTTCCAAAGGTACTTGTGTAGGACTGATGTTGCTGCTTATTTAAAAAAATAGACAACTAACGCTGTGTTTTACACTTAGGCCATTGAACAAGCCATGTCTGCACCACAACACAGAGGAGATTTAATTTTTTTAGTTTCATTTTCACACCCAGAAACCTGACATTGAGAAATTTGAACAGTAGAGCCGTCATCTTTTGTCAATGTTGCATTTGTTAAAGCAGTATTGCAAACAGCGCAAGAGGCATTAACACTCATGCCGCATGAATTACAGGTGTACGTAGCCATATAAATATTTCCTAACTTTTGGTGATTAGATTTTCTCATTTTTTTCATGCAATTGGTGTTTTCATGAGTTTTTATTTAGATTTTTTGTGAAATCTGGTCAGTAATTAAAATCTAATTAACAAAAGTTAGGAAGCATTCTCATTTTTTTCATGCAATTAGTGTTTTTACAAGTTTTTATTGAGATTTTTTGCTAAATCCGGGCACTAATTGTCGTATGTATGCTTGATCAGCATCTATGGTCGTGTCTATGGGAGTCACTGTAACCACGCCAGTATATGAGGGGCCTTTTGATCTTCTTCTAGATCTTATTTTGCGCGAAGAAGTTGAGCTATACGAAGTTTCTCTTCTAACCATTGTTGATGCTTATTTGGAAGAACTTGAAAATATGCAGGAATACGATTTGGAACTGGCTACCGAGTTTCTTCTAATTGCATCTATTCTGGTTGAATTAAAAACACGGCGTTTGTTGCCATCGAGTAACAAAATAGACCCTGATGATGAGTACGGGCTTTGGGAAGAGAGAGATCTTCTTTTAGCCAAACTTGTTGAATGCAAGACTTTCAAAGAAGCAGCGTCTCAGCTGAGGGCGTTATCTCAGACAGCTTCACTTTCATGGCCGCGACGAGCTGGTCTTGAAGATGCTTTTCTTTCTCTGACACCCGACTTGTTAGAGGGGGTAAGCAAGGAAGATTTACGGGAAGCGTGTTTAAGGGCCATGGCTCCGCGTCCATCAATCCACGTAAATGTTGAACATATAGCTCCTATAAAAGCGACAGTTGTGGAAGCGGTGACGAAACTCTTAGAAGAAGTACCTAAAACTGGCGTTGTCAGTTTCAAACATTTGACAAAAGGTTTGACTGATCGTATTGAAATAGTCGTAAAGTTTTTGGCGATTCTAGAACTTTACAAACAAGGAGTTTTAGAAATAGATCAGATTGATTCTTTCGGTGAGATAAGTGTTTCTTGGTGTCCGGAAGCAGAACTTTCAGACATGGATCTATTAGACATATACGAAGGCTAGGGATAAGAGTGTCAGAAAAAAAAGCCAAATTGCAAAAGGTAAGTGGCGTGGAAGCTGAAGCTGACATTAGGCGAGCAATCGAAGCTATTTTGATGGTTGCCATCGACCCGGTTTCTCCTAGTGTTCTCGCTCAACTTTTTGAAGTACCAGTTGATGAGATAGAACAGATCTGTGATTCAATGGTTGACCACTATGGACAAGAGCAGTCGGGATTCATGCTCGTCCACATCGGTGGCGGATACAGATTCCAAAGCAACCCAGAACAAGCCCAATGGGTGGAGCGCTTTGTTCTAGAAGGCCAGAGCCGAAAATTAACAGCAGCAGCGATGGAGACTTTAGCAATAGTTGCCTACAAACAGCCTATTTCCAGAGCTCAAATCTCTGCCATAAGAGGAGTGGATGTAGAAGGAGTGATGAGAAATCTACAACAACGAGGTTTAATAGATGAAGTTTCAAGAGATGTTGGACCTGGAAATGCTGTTCTCTACGGAACCACACAAGAATTTCTTGAGCGAATGGGAATAAATTCCACGACGGACTTACCCCCATTGGGTGAATTTGTTCCCGGACCTGAAGTCGTTGAAGCTTTGGAGAGAAGCTTAAGAGTAGTTCCTGATGAAGTAACTATTTCTTCAAATGAAGAGGGCTGATTTTTGCCAAGCTCAGAATTTGAGCAAGAGCCTCAACAATTCGAACGACTTCAAAAAGTATTGGCAAGAGCCGGTATAGGAAGTAGACGAGTCTGTGAAAAACTAATAGTTGAACAGCGGGTTACCGTTGACGGAAAAATCTCTGAATTAGGTGAAAAAGTTAATCCGGAAGTATCACAGATTGAGATCGATGGATTAAAAATCGGCGTCAGGCAGGATCTAGTTTATTACCTGCTTAATAAACCGATCGGAACAATTACTACATCAAAAGACCCTCAGGAGAGATCCACAGTAATTGACCTTGTACCAGCCCATCCGAGAGTCTTCCCAGTGGGGCGTCTTGATGCTGATACTGAAGGATTGATTTTATTGACAAACGATGGTGACCTAACCCACTATCTAACTCATCCATCTTTTGGGGTTGAAAAAGAATATTTAGTTCAAGTAGAAGTAAAACCGTCTCGCAATGCAATACGCGAATTACGCCAAGGAGTGGAATTAGAAGATGGGGTGACGGCACCCGCAAAGGTTTCTTTAGTAGATGAGAAACTACTAAAGATAGTCATACATGAGGGTCGCAACAGGCAGGTAAGAAGAATGTGTGAATCTGTAGGTCATCCCGTGATACGACTGGTTCGGTCGCGGATCGGTCCTATTGTGGACAGTTCTCTTCATCCAGGGGCTTTTCGCGAGTTGAAGAATCAGGAATTAAAGTCCATACGTAAAATTCTTTTGAAAGATTTTTCCAACGGACCTTTAAATCACTCCTTTTGATGAACACCTAGGCTGTAAAATTGATTTAAGCCAAAACGAAGGATATGGAGAGACTAATGAGTCACCGGGCCATGATTGCAGGAGTGGGTCTAATCGGCGGTTCAATTGGTATGGCATTACGTGAACAGGGTTGGCATGTCAGTGGGATAGATGAAGTTGAAGAGCGTTTAGTTGAAGCCAAACAATTAGGAGTAATCGATTCCACAGGTTGGGATCAAGAAGCTGAAATAACATTTGTATCGGCACCTGTGCGAGATATACCAGAATTGGTAAAAGAAGCGTTATTAATCGCCCCCAAAGGTTTCGTTACCGATGTGGGGAGTGTGAAAGCGTCAATATCAAAAGAAATTAAAGATCCTCGATTTGTAGGCGGTCATCCGATGGCAGGATCAGAACAAGAAGGCTTAATAGGTGCAGATCCAGCGATGTTCTCAGATGCAAACTGGGTTCTTACTCCCACGGAAGATACCTCTGACGAAGCATTTAAACGCATTAGAGAGGTGATTATTTCGCTTGGGGCTGAAATAGTTACCTTGAGTCCAAGCCGTCATGATTCGCTGGTAGCCATGGTTTCCCATGTTCCTCATTTAGCAGCGGCCACTCTGATGGGACTGGCAGCCAACAGGTCAGAAGAGCATTTTGCAGTTTTGAGGCTAGCAGCCGGTGGCTTTCGTGACATGACCAGAATAGCGGCTGGTAATCCGACAATTTGGCCAGATATTTGTGCGGAAAACCATGAAGCTATTACTGAAGTGATTGATGATTTTATTTCTGCTTTAACGGAAGTTCGTAATGAAGTAAATAGTCATGACAACGATTCCTTATTACAGCGTTTAGAGACGTCAAGGGAAGCAAGAATAAATCTGCCAACTGGTGCTCCTAGACCTTCTGAATTGATTGAAGTGCGTGTACCGATAATGGACAAACCTGGAGAGTTGGCCACAATAGCGTCTTTGGCAACCGAATTAGATGTCAATATTTTCGATTTAGAAATGACTCACTCTGCCGAAGGGGACCGTGGTGTAGTGGTATTGCTTGTGGAGAAGAATTTGGCAGAAAGACTTTCTGGAGGTTTGATGACACATGGGTACAGGCCGGCATTGAGACCTTTATTGTGAAACCAGAAATAATAGAACCCGGTGGCTGTCTTGTTGGGCAAATTAATGCGCCTGGAGACAAGTCGATTTCTCATCGAGTTTTAATGTTGGCTTCTTTGGCGGATGGTGAGTCAACAATTCATGGTTTGAGTAGAGGTCAAGATGTGAAGCACACAATGGAAATTCTTACTTCTCTGGGAGTGCAGTTGGAAGAAAAGGATTCAGACGTTTTACGCATCCAGGGTGGCGAATTGAAAGAACCTAGTGAGAAATTATTTGTAGGCAATTCAGGTACAAGTATCCGTTTAATGTCAGGGATGCTTGCTGGCCTACCGTTTTCGGTAACTCTTGATGGGGATGAGTCGATTCGGAAAAGGCCAATGGAAAGAATAATAGAACCATTGGAACGAATGGGAGCTACGATTTCATGTCTCGAGACCGCAGGCAGGGCTCCGTTCAGAATCGATGCAGGTGGCTTAAAAGGCATCGAATACCAGATGGAAGTGCCCAGTGCCCAAGTAAAGGGGTGCTTGATGTTCGCAGGTCTTTTTGCGACAGGCGACACAACTGTTATCGAAACTACTCCTACAAGAACTCACACAGAAGAACTGTTTCAAGAAGTTGGTCTTGATGTTTTTATAACTGCTCCGACCGCGGATGGTTTTTCTGAATCTGTAACTGTCAAACCAGGACAGCCGAAACCTTTCATTCATAAAGTTAAAGGTGACCCATCTCAAGCAGCTTTTTGGGCAGTTGGGGCGACAATCCTCAAGGGCTCAGAAGTAGCTATAAAAAATGTTTACACAGGTCATGCAAGAGACGGATTTATTGGTGTCCTATCAAGAATGGGAGCTGACATAACGCAAGACCCTGTTACTAATGACTTGAATGTTGCATCTAGTGAACTTGTCGGAACGGTTGTAGAAGAAACAGAAATTCCTGGCCTAATCGATGAAGTTCCTATACTCGCAGTTGCAGCCGCTTGTGCTGATGGAGAGACCCATTTTAAGGGGCTTGGCGAACTTAGAGTCAAGGAAAGCAACAGGCTTGAGACGATAGTTTCAGAAATAGGCTCAATGGGAATGAAAGCAGAGATTTCAGGTGATGATCTGGTGATACAAGGAGGCGGGTTAACCGGAGGAAAAGTTGATTCGCATGGAGATCACAGGATCGCTATGAGTTGCGCAATTGCTGGATTAGTTTCAAGTAATGCGACAGAGATCTCTGGATGGGAAGCCGTAGCGACCAGCTACCCCGGTTTCATAGATGATTTGAATGCATTAAGAAAATGAACGAGTTGATAAACGAAAAAATTATTGCAATCGACGGTCCGGCGGGGTCAGGAAAATCCACGATTGCAAAAGCTTTAGCAAAAAAATTGAACCTTGAATATTTAGACACGGGAGCGATGTACAGAGCGGTGGCTTTCGTCTCCATTAAAAAGAACATAGAAATAATCGATGAAAAACAGGTTCTAAAAATCGCTAAAGAAATGAATTTCAACTTTGAGGACGGTATTTGCTTGGTGAATGGTTATAACGCGACAAAGGAAATAAGAGGACCTGAGGTTACAAGAGTTGTGAGTGCAGTCGCAGCGATGCCAACAGTACGTCAAGAAATGGTTGATAGGCAGCGTCTCTGGGTCGAAAAAAAAGGCGGAGGAGTCATTGAGGGAAGAGACATAGGTTCGGTTGTTTTCCCAAAAGCAAAAGTAAAAGTCTACTTGACCGCCTCCGAGGAAGTCCGTGCGGAAAGAAGAATTGAACAAGAAGAGGCTTTGGATGCTTCAAAAGTGGCTGATTCAATCAGGAAAAGAGACGAAGCAGATATAGGACGTTCAACTAGCCCTTTAGTTCGCTCTGAAGGATCGATAGAGATAGATACTTCCCTGATGGGAGTTGAAGAAACGATAAAAGAGATTTTGGGGCTTTTTAAATGGAATTAGATCTTGGGAAACCTATGGGTTTAAAAGAAAAAATTGCATACAGATTTTTTCGGACTTTAGTCTGGATAGTGGCTAAAATTCTTTTTCGTTTTAGCACAGTAAACAAAGACAGAGTACCTAAAAACACCCCCTATATTATTGCGCCTGTTCATCGTTCATATATTGATTCTCCTTTAGGAGGTTTAATAACCCCGAAACGTGTCAGATTTTTAGGAAAGGAGTCGATTTGGAATAATCGACTTGGGGGATGGTTCCTAGGGATTTTAGGTTGTTTCCCAGTTAAGAGAGGGACAGCAGATAGAGCTGCTTTAAATGCTTGTCAACAAGTATTGGAACGCGGAGAGCCACTTGTAATGTTCCCCGAAGGGACACGTCAGCATGGTCCTGTCATTGAAAAAGAGAAGATGCATTCAGGGCCTGCTTTTGTAGCTGCCAGAGCAGGCGTCCCATTAATACCTTTAGGGATCGCTGGATCAGACAAGGCTATGCCGCACGGTTCCCGTTTGATTCGGCCAGCAAAAGTGTTTCTGGTTGTAGGAGAGCCTGTGATACCTCCTAAGTTTGATGGGCGCGTCCCTAGACGAGCTGTAGAAGAACTTACCGAGCAGTTAAGAAACTCTTTACAGGAAGCTTTCGATCAAGCTCAGACTCTTTTAGGCGAAAAATCTTAGTTTGAGACGGCAGAAAGATTGAGGCTGTAAAGGACGTCCGAAGCTCCGATTTCTTTGTCAGTGAAATTAGTACTTTTAGATGGTGAAGCAAAACCTAATTTTGCGAAATTGTCAATCGCTCCGAGTAGATTTCTTATGTTTCGAGGGGGAGGAAAATATTCGTCTTCTTGGGTGTGTCTGATGTTATGAACTCCATCACTAGGATTCAAGGTTTTGATCACCTCGGCTACAACCTCATCCGGAGCGGATGCACCTGCCGTTACCCCCACAGTTCCAGAGAGATCTTTTGGAAGTTCCTGAGCTTTATTGATCCAAATTACTCTCTCACAGCCTGCCTCTTCAGCTAATTTAACCAAAGCTTTCGTATTGGAACTATTTTTTGATCCTATTACAACTACTGAATCACAGTGCCCAACAAGATCAAGTAGAGCCGCCTGTCTATTTGTCGTAGCGAAACACAGGTCGCTCCGTCCAGGTGACCAAAGCTCAGGCCAGCGTTCTTCTGCAGAAGACACGACTCCCTCCCAGTCACGGTGGCTTAGAGTCGTTTGAGCTAACAAAGCTACTTTGTCGCCAAGTTCTGGAAGTGCCTCAACATCGTTGACGTCTTCGACGCGGTGAATTGATTCAGGAGAGACGGCGATAGTGCCTTCGGCTTCTTCGTGTCCTGCATGTCCCACATATACGATTTGGAAGCCTTTTTTTGAACGAATTTTAACTTCATGGTGAACTTTGGTTACCAATGGACAGACCGCATCCACCATGTAGCTGGAAACCTTTTCGGCTTTTTGAACCACTTCCGGAGCTGAACCGTGGGCTGAGAGCATGAGGGGAGAACCTTCGGGCACGTTTTCTATATCGTCTACAAAAACAACACCTAGGTTTTCGAAACGCTCTACTACAAGTTTATTGTGAACGATTTCGTGGTAGCAGTAGACAGGCTCATCGAAGGCTTTGACCATCCAAGTCAGAGCTTTTATGGCCATTTCAACGCCGGCACAAAAACCTCGTGGTTCAGCTAAGAGAACACGTTCAACCTTCATGAGATAACTTTACTTTGTACTGCCAGGTCTTGGATAGTCTTGTAGTCATGTCAGCTCCAACAATTGTTTCTGTTTTGCCTAATTCACCAGCTGAGCAGCATGGAATTAAAGGTGGAGAGCAGATACTTGCCATAAATGGATGTGTACCACGTGATGTAATCGAGTACCAATTATTGATTGATGAACCTCAAGTTATTCTTGAAATAGATTCAGGTGGTATACGAAGTGAGGTGGAAATTTCTAGAAAAACTGGGGTTCCTCTGGGGATTGAAGTTGATGGTGCGCTTTTTGATCGTGTGCGAACATGTGATAACCATTGTGAATTTTGTTTCATTTACCAGCTTCCGCCTGGTTTAAGAAAAAGTCTTTATTTGAAAGATGACGACTACCGGCTTTCGTTTTTATACGGCAACTTCACAACATTGACTAGGTTCACCGAATCAGATCTTGAAAGGGTTTTAGTCGAAGGTTTATCGCCTCTTTATGTGAGTATTCATTCGACTGACCCTCATAAACGTGCAGAAATGTTACGCAATCGAAGAGGTGCAACGAGTCTGAGGTGGCTTAGTGAACTACTTGACAATGAGGTTACTGTTCACGGTCAAGTAGTTGTATGCCCTGGGGTTAATAACGGTTATTGGCTTGAGGACACTTTGGCTGGGGTAGCTGAAAAGTATTCAGAGTTAGCAAGCCTGTGCGTGGTTCCTTTAGGCGTTAGCAAATACACGAATGAACCGAGAATGCGTCCGCATACAAAAAAAGAGGCAAATGAGGTAATTGAATGTGTTGAGTTGTGGCAAGATTTTTTTGTTGAAAACTTAGGACGCCACCTTGTTTACGCCGCAGATGAATACTATTTAGCCGCTGGAAGAGAGTTTCCGCCAGCGCAAAGTTATGGAGATTTTGAAATGTATGAGGATGGCATAGGAATGGCAAGAGCTTTTGAACTTGAATTCTCTAACAATGATTTCAAACGTGATAAACCGTCTGGATTTTTTGCATCTGTGGAAGGAGCACCGCCTCTCGGTTTTAGAGCGCCTCGATCGGGCACGAACTTGAAAGAAGATGGTGTTGATAAAGTTTCCGATACTTCAATTGCTGTCTTGACGGGCGAATTAGGGGCTGAAGCGATTAGACCATTGATAGAAAGTTTAGAGAGAGAAGATATTCGGATAATTCCAGTGGAAAATAACTTTTTTGGAGGAAATGTTGGAGTTACCGGATTGATGGTCGGCGAAGACTTAGTTCGAGTATTGTCAACAGAGCCTAAAGGGGATCGATACTTATTGCCCGATGTTTGTTTAAGCGGGGGTAAATTTCTGGACGGTTTGACTCCCTCTGACCTTCCCAGGCAAGTAGAAATAATCCCAACAGATGGCGGTTCACTTAAAGATGCGCTGATCGCGAATAGGTTATGAGCATGCTCCCAACAGTCGCGATAGTCGGTAGGCCAAATGTAGGGAAGTCAACGCTTCTTAACAGGATTCTAGGAAGAAGAGAGGCAATAGTAGAGGAACGCCCCGGAGTTACAAGAGACCGAAAGGAAGTAGTTGCTTCATGGTCGGGTAAAGAATTTACGCTTATTGATACAGGTGGCTGGATGGCGACAGGAAGTGACCTTGACGAAAAGGTTAGCGATCAGAGCGAAAAAGCAATAAAGGAAGCAGATGCAGTTCTATTTGTTGTTGATGTAACAGTTGGGGTGACTGATGATGATGCGCAGATAGCTTCTCTTTTACGCTCAAAACAGGAAACTGTATTACTCGTAGCAAACAAAGTTGATAATAAAAATCTCGAAACGGAAGTGTGGGACTTGTTGTCCTTAGGTTTGGGAGAACCTCTCCCCGTAAGTGCTCTGCATGGAAAAGGGACAGGAGACCTTTTGGAGATTCTGGTAGACAAACTGCCAGTAGTTGAGGAAGATTCTGAAGAAGTTGATGAGCAAGAAGAGAAAATTATCGGAGTGACTTTGGTCGGAAGACCAAATGTTGGTAAATCCACTCTTTTCAACAGGCTTATAGGGGAAAATAGATCTGTTGTTCATGACATGCCTGGAACGACAAGAGACACCGTCGATACAGTCGTGGAAACTGAAAATGGTCCTGTGAGATTTATTGATACTGCGGGTATGAGAAGAAAAGCCCGTGTTGATGAGAGTACAGAGTACTACTCACTGGTGAGGGCGCTTCAAGCAGTGGATACAGCCGACGTTTCTTTACTGATCATCGATTCAACTGAAGGGATTACGCATCAAGATCAAAGGTTGGCTGAAAGGGTAGATGCGGCAGGGTGTCCAATTTTAGTTTTATTAAACAAATGGGATTTATGTGATGAGGAAGCACGCGAAGATATTCTTGGGCAAGTAGGGCAACGGCTGCATTTTATCGGACAAGCACCTGTTATTAGAATAAGCGCTCTGAGCGGGCGTAATGTTAAACATCTTTGGCCTGCGCTTGCTGAAAGTGTTATGGAATATCAGACTCGTATCCCAACTCGAAGAGTTAATGAAGTTGTTAGAGCTGCCCAAGCAGCTCACCCAGCACCAGGTGGGGTAAGAGTTTTGTATGCAACTCAAGGAGCTACCGATCCACCCACTTTCACATTGTTTGCGAACAGAGAAGTCCCAAAAACATGGTTGCGGTATTTGGAGAGAAAAATTAGAGAAGACCTTAATTTAGGTGCAACGGCTATAAAACTAAGAGTGCGTAGACGCTCAGAGTAGTAAAAAAAACGCTTTAAGTAATAAATTAATAAATTTTATAAAAAACTGATGTAGTTATTCGGGGAGTAGCATAATGTTTGAGATGCGGACCCCAGTGCTAACTGCCCTTGGAATTGTTTGTCTAGCTGCGACGCTGGCTTGGATAAGGTCAGCTCAGCAACGTTACAGAGTGGTTCAAAAAGTTGATAGCGACGAAGCGCCTGACTCCCATACGTTGGCATGGAGTACTTTTCGCAAAGAGATTCATTCAGCGAGCCTTTACGGGTTGTTATCTTTAGCTTCTTTTGTGACAGCATTCAGAGAAACTTCCGATGCAGCAGTAATTTATGTTTTAGTAGCGATACCGGCTTTAGTTTCAACTTATTGGGCTAGGAACGCAGTCCGGGAAGCTCGAATGGCGCGGAAAAGTTTCGATATGGAACGAAGAGCACAAGAAGCTCTCGATCAGCAGGAGTTAGCACCTAAGGCGTGGGCAGCTCGTTTAGCACCAGAGGAACTGCCAGAATTTACTGGTTTTGACGTTGGTCGTGTGTATCAAGCAGGAACAGGTTTAATGGCAGGAGATTTCTTTGATGTTTTTCAGGCTTCACCCACTCGACTAGCTGCGGTAATAGGAGATGTGTCAGGTCAAGGTATCGAATCGTCGATTACTGCATTTCAAGCAAAGTATTTATTAAGAACCTTTTTACGTCAGTTTCGTGATCCTGCCCAAGCACTTGAAGAACTTAATCATCAGATGGTCTCTGTTGAACGTACAGAAGAGTTCATTTCACTTGTCGTAATAGTTTTTGACACTGAAGCTGAAACCCTAAGATATGCATCTGCCGGTCACCCAGCTGCATTCCTTTGGCATGAACGTGAAGTGCGTCCACTGAGGTCGACAGGTCCTTTACTGATGCTTGACCCTAATGGACATTTTTTCAGTAGAGAGATCCCACTATCTCGTGATGACATGGCGGTTATGTACACAGATGGTCTGGTTGAAGCGCGACGCGGAGATGAACAATTTGGTGAAGATCGAATTGGTGATGCGATTAGAAGAAACCCTGGAATTTCACCTGATGTCTTCTGTAAGCAACTATTGGACTCAGCGAACGACTTCAATCAAGGTATCCTTGCCGATGATGTGGCCATTTTGGCAATAAGAAAAGATTAAAAACAAAAATGCCATGGTGTGTTTCATGCGACAAATACCTGTCGCCTAATTCTGTTTCTGTGGTAGGGACCTGTTCTTCCTGCGGTAACCGAGTTATTGAAGGCGATGACAAAGAAGTTAAATCACAGAAGATCCCTTGGCATTTTTGGGTTTTCGTAACTGCAGCGATGATTTATCTGGGATGGCGGCTCATCGAAGGTTTGTGGCTTTTATTTACTTGATGACCAAGAAAATTAATCTTTTACACCTGCCATCAGAAGACCTATTTTGTTTCGTTCGACATTTTCCCCTGAAATAATTGAAATAATTTCACCTTCGTACATGACAGCTATTCGATCTGAAAGGCCGATTACCTCATCAAGATCTTCAGATATTAATAGAGTGGCTGTACCAATATCACGTTGTTCGATGAGACAGTTATGTATGTATTCTGCTGCCCCGATATCGACCCCGCGTGTTGGTTGACAAGCGAGTAAAAAAGTTGGCTTTGCCGAAAGTTCCCTAGCCAAAATTACTTTCTGTATATTTCCCCCCGAGAGACTTGAGGTTGGGGTTTCGATACTAGGTGTTTTCACATCGAAGTCGCTGACCAGTTCAACATTATGGTCTCTGATCGAATCGAATGAGAAGAAACCGCGTTTTGTGAAATTTTCATCTCCATGATTGACTAGCACCAGGTTTTCACTAACCGTAAAATCTGGGATAGCTCCATCGGGTATGCGTTCTTCAGGTATAAAACCCAGACCTTTTTCACGACGTTCATGAGTACTGCTCAGAGTTATATCTGAGCCATCTAACTCAATTGAGCTGCCTGACTCTATTTCCCTTAAGCCTGCGATTGCTTCAGCTAATTCTCGCTGGCCGTTACCCGATACTCCAGCAATTCCGAGGATTTCACCAGCATGTATATCAAAAGAAACCTTCTTCACAGCGACAGTTTCGTTATCTCCAATAACTGTTAGGTCAGATAATGTCAAACGTTTCGCACCTAATTTGCTTTCAGGCAAGTCGGGAGTGAGTCGTACATCCCTCCCGACCATCATCTGGGCGAGTTCCTGCCTGTCTGTCTTAGATGGAGTGGTTTCTCCTACAACCTCACCATCACGTAAAACTGTAATTCGGTCGCTTAGAGACATGACTTCACGCAATTTATGAGAAATGAAAATTAGACCTTTTCCACTATCAGCCATTCGGCGCAAGATAACAAATAAATCTTCCACTTCTTTAGGAGTAAGAACAGCTGTTGGTTCATCAAGGACGAGTAATTCTGCATCTCTGTACAACGCTTTAATTATTTCCACTCGTTGCCGTTCACCTACAGATAGATGTTCAACTTTTACCGAAGGATCGACAGCTAACCCGTGTTCGTTCGAGATGTCGGATATGCGGGTTGCAACATTTTCCAGATCAGTGAAAGGTCGACGGTTTGAGGCGGTACCCAGTGCGACATTTTCACAAACAGTCAAAGTCGGCACAAGCATGAAATGTTGGTGGATCATTCCCACGCGTGAATCTATAGCTGCAGATGGTGAGTCTATGTCTATTGGCTCACCTCGAAGTAAAATCTCGCCTTCATCAGCCTGATAGAGACCAAAAAGTATTTTCACCAGAGTGCTTTTCCCAGCACCATTTTCTCCAAGTAGCGTATGGACTTCGCCGTACCTGACGTCAAGATCAATGTTGTTGTTGGCAACCACGCCAGGAAAACGTTTTGTAACTCCCCTCATTTCAAGAAGGTTGTTGTTTGTATCTGTCATTTAATTTCTTTGTTCTAGTCAAGAGCATCCCCGTGGGACGACATTGTCGCCGCACGGGGATAATTAGCTCTTTTCGTTTAAGTTTCTAAGCTCCAGTATTGATAGAGCCGTCAATGATGCCAGCGATTGCTGCATCGGCACTAGCTTTAATGTCATCTGAGAGGCCGTAACCGTCATTGAATTCGATGACTAGACCACCGTTAGCCAGATTGATTTCAAAAGCTTTACCACCTTTGGTACCTGAATCTCGAAGATCAAGCATCTCTTCGAGCACTACTTCCCAATGGTAAACCTGTGAAGCGATAACTAAATCTGGTGCAAGAGAAGTTTGATTTGACTGGGTTCCGAACCATGGAACTCCAGCATCAGCTGCTACACCTACGGCTCCTACAACCATCTGAGCTGTTCCGGTTAGAACGTCAGCATTATTTGCAAGATGTGCTTGTGCAGCTTCTGCTGCGAGTGCCACGTCTCCGAATGAACCTGTGTAGGTGACGCTTACTTCAGCGCCTCCAGCTTTAGCGGCAGTGGTGAAACCATTTATGTATGGAACAGCATCACCCGCTTCTACGGGTCCTACTACACCGATTTTTCCATTTTCTGATACAGCTGCTGCAACAACGCCATTTACGTAACCGCCCTCATCTGAGGCTGGATAGTAAGCAAAAACGTTATCTAAACCTTGGGTATCTGTAGCAGTACCCCAGATGAATGTAGTATCTGGGAAGTCAGGTGCTATTTCCGCTAACGATGCACCGAACTGGGTGCCGTGGGCGATAACAATGTCGCTTCCATCTTCTGCATATCCACGGATAGCAGCTGCTGCCTCTTCAACAATGAAAGTTCCGTCAGTGATTGAAAGAGTTATTTCTCTATCAAGTGCGTTGACGGAGTCAACCATGCTCTGGCTGAAAGCCAGATCGTCAGAGGCGCTAGGAGCTACAATTGCCATAGTTAAAGCACCGCTAGTGTCACTGGAGTCGTCAGATGACGACCCGCAAGCGGATGCTACTAAGACAAAAGACCCTAGTAGCGCCAAGAGGCTTGTTAAGAGCCTCACTTTCTTTCTCATATTTATTTCCTTTCCCTTACGGGTCTCCCCGATTTAATAGAACTTTTTAACTCCTTATAAACGGTTTAGTTAGAGCTGCTGGTGCGTTAACTCTTCTGGCTAAAAGCACTAAGGCAATTATCGTCACGACAGCCGGTGCCATTCCAGCTAAGTCTGAAATACTCACAGGAATTATTCCCAGAGCTTTCCATTGGAGAACAACTGCATTGACCAATCCAAAGAGTAAGGCACCGCCCATTACGCCCAATGGTTTCCATGCGCCGAAGTAAACGAGAGCTACGGCTATAAAACCCATTCCCTGGGTTAAATGAGGTTGGAAAATTCCGAGCTGTAGAACTAGAGCGGCGCCTGCTAAACCTGCGAATGCGTTTCCGATCATTATCGCGGAGAAGCGTGTGCGTTCGACGGAGACTCCAAGGCTGTCGGCAGCTTGAGGGTTCTCTCCCACAGATCTTATATTAAGGCCGAAGGTCGTTTTGTTGAGCACAATGACTGTTACCGGCACAAGAGCGAAAGCTAAATAGGTCAAAAGGTTGCGTTGGAAAAGAGGTTCGCCTATATAAGGAATATCAGATAAGAGCGGTATTTCAATATTAGGAAGACGGCGTATGGGTTTTGGTGTTCCCACTTGTTGACGGAAGAGAAGATCGCTGAAACCTAAACCAAAAATAAAAATACCTATTCCGCTTATACCTTGAGTCGCTTCAAAGAAAACGGTTATAACACCGTAAAGAACGCCCATTATGAGACCGACCAGCAAGGCTACTAGAACACCTAACCACATATTGCCAGTTTCGAGAACGGTCCAATAGGAGAAAAAAGCGCTTAGCATCATAACGCCATCAACACCGAGGTTCAGAACTCCGCTGCGTTGTCCGATAGTTTCACCCAATGCGGCCAGTAGGTATGGGGTAGCGAGACGAACGGCTGAAGCTGCTGTGGCTACCAGAACGCTGGTTGTGAAAAAGTCACCCATTTATCTGACTCTTTTCTTCATGTGGTGAATTTGAATCTTCTTGTTCCTTGAACAGTTTTGAGTCACTAAGTGTTTTATCGAGCCAACCCCTGACACGCGAGCTGCTTATAACAAAAATTACGATCAGCCCGTTCATTGCCACCGCAAGGGAAGAAGGTACTTGCAGGACTCGTTGTAGTTGTGTAGCTCCGGTCAGTAAAGCTCCGAAGAGAAAAGCTGAAGGAACTGTCCATAAGGGGTGAAGACCTCCGAATAATGCTGCGACGATACCGTTGAATCCTGCGCTGCTTGTAAAGCCAGTAGCAGAACCGTCTGTTACCATTCGTTGACCTTCGCTTCCGAAAACCAGAATGGCTCCTGCTATTCCGGCAAGCGAACCAGAAATAGTTAAAGCTAAAGTGATGTTTCGTTTCACGTTTATTCCAGCGGCTCTTGCAGCTTTAGGGGAGTGCCCCACAGCTCTTAGTCGGAAACCGATTGGTGTGCGCCACAAAATAACGTAGGCGGCGCCAGCTGCTAATACGGCGATAAGGACCCCTAAGTGGAGTCTGGTGTCACCTGCGAGTGAAGGGAGAGCAGCATTGTCTGAAAGTCTCTGCGTTTGAGGTATTCGAGTTCCTGCTTGCAGTTCGTAGGGGTCGATTAGAGGACCTCTAAGAAGATAGTTCATGAACTGAACCATCATGAGGTTGAGCATTATTGTGCTAAGAATCTCATTTACAGATGCGTAGGCTTTAAGAGCGCCAGGTATAGCTCCGAGAATTCCACCACCTACAGCGCCAGCGACGATTATCAGTGGAATTAGGACAACAGCAGGCAGGTTCGGTAGGGCTAGAGCAGTGACAGTGGCGAGAAGAGCTCCAGCGATAATTTGGCTTTCCCCACCGATGTTTATAACGTTCGTGCGGAAAGCAATAGCAATGCCTGCACCGACGAGAATGAGAGGAGTGGCTCGAACAGCTGTTACAGCAATTCTGTCGCCGCTACCAAAAGCCCCATCGAAAATTGCTTCTATGCCTACAAAGGGGTTCGCACCTAAAGCTACGAGCATGATTGCTCCGCAAGCGAAAGCGGCTAGCGCTGCAATAAATGGCACTAAGCCGCCAAGTAGTTTGTTTATCAAGTTTTCCCCTTCGGCGGAAAACTCTAGTCGCGGAGGCAGCTTTGTGAAAATCCTACGACTGTTTCGAGGCCTTATAAAACCGTTAGAGTTCGTGTCGGCGGGCTGTGGCGCAGCTTGGTTAGCGCGTCGGTCTGGGGGACCGAAGGTCGGGAGTTCAAATCTCCCCAGCCCGACAAGAAAACCGGATTATTTTTCTTTAAGTTGGTGGTGGTCGCTATCAGGGTTTTTATCGCATTCGTAGTTGTCGTCTTCGTCGACAAGGATGCCTTCTTTGCTTGTCACTAGTTTGTTACAGTGTTCGCAACGGTTTCGTTTACGGCCAAGTATCAAAAATCCTAGGATTGATCCTGCTAGGAAGCCGTTGATTCTCCTACGTATGAGTTGACCAGTTGAAGTCAGCCCCAGTCCGGCTACGGCTGTGAGAGCAGCTAGAGCACCGATCAGGCCGACTGTAGGAAACGACCCTTCGTCGTCGTCAGATTCTTCAGTTTCGACTTTAGTCAGAGCTTGACTTGTTACTTCTTCTTCGACGTCAAGAGTTGTTGTAGTGCTGGTCTGCGTCTCAACTTCTTCTAATAATCCCATTGGGTTTGGTATCGGGTCAGGTTCGGTTGGGTCTGGTGTTGGGTCTGGTGTTGGGTCTGGTGTTGGGTCTGGTGTTGGGTCT
>JUEM01000004.1:29640-101349 GCA_000817085.1 marine actinobacterium MedAcidi-G1
CGGGTCTGGTTCGATGAAGTCGATGCCCACGCAGGTGGTGCCGTCGTTCCACGCGGTGGCTTGCGAATTTGCGACCTTCCTGGCGGTGGCTGTGCCGGCATCCAGATTGATGGTGTCGATCAACACCTCGTAGACGCCGGCTCCGCTGTTGGCTCCGAAGTAGATCCGGTCGTCGTGACTCCACGCCGCACCAAAGTCTGTTTCCGGGATTCCCGCGGTCGACCCATCCGAATCGGTAAGTGCAACCGACCAGACGCCCATCGGGTTGTCGTAGCCGAAGATGCGGAGTTGACGTCCCGGGGTGACCCCCATCGCGTATGAGCCCTCGCCGTCACCGAGATCAACCCGGAGAGTTGCGATATCTGAAACGTTCGTCAGTCCACTAACGACAGGATTGATCTGTGACAGGTCCACGGCGTCGTTCGGGCTGGCGAAGCCTTCCATCTCGGCGATTCCGTAGATCGCGTAGAAGTGGGTTTCTTTCTCCCAGACGAAGGTTCCTTCATCGTCGACACCTCCAGCGGCGCTCAGTTCCGGCACCCGGGCAAGAAACGCGACGTTCTGTGCGTCGAAGCGCACCAGATAGGCGGAGTCAGTGCTCAACTTCATCAGCCCGTAAATGATCGAGTCGACAGGGTTGATGCCAATGGCATTCATCCCGGTGAACGGTGGGGTGCGATCAAACGGGATGGAATAGATCTCGGTGTACTCGCCGGAGGCGATGTCGAGCTGTTTGACCTCCATGCCGGAATTGGGTTTACCCATGATCTGTATGAGGGCCGGATAGGCCGCGCAATCAAAGCCTCCTACTTCTACAACTTCAGGTTCAGGTGTGGGAGACGGCGGTGGTGTGGGAACGGTAATGGACGCTGTGTTCGACTTTGCAAAACTACCGTCGACGTATGCGGTGAGGATCTCGAACGAATGAATCCCGTCGGACAGGTCAAAAATAGTTTCTTCATTAAGAACATTGCCGTCATAGGATTTGTGCATGCTCCAGTTGCCAGAAGGGTCACGCCAAGCTAGAGCGTGTGACTGTACGCCATTAGCAGGATTAGGCACCCAACTGATGAAAGCATCAGTTTCGATAGCGGCCGCAGACAAAACCACCGAAGGCGAGCCAGCCGGAATGGTTGTGGTTGTGGTCGTCGCCGTTGGTGTTGTCGTTACAATTGGTGTTGTCGTCACAACTGGTGATTCGTTATCAGAAGTGGTAGATGTCACCGTCTGATCTGCCACGTTGTCGTAACTGTCGTGACTCAGGTCGTCGTCGATCTTCACGGTGAAGATCGCCTGCTGGTCACCATCAACGATTGAATCGTCACGACCTGTGATCGTGAAATCCTGAGGAGTAGCCCAGTTCGAAGATGTGAACGTCAAAGGAGCACCTACCTGAGCTTCACCGGGGTCGCTGGAGAAAGCGTAAATGACCACATTGCCTGCCGGTTGTGCGTCAAGCACGACACTGAATGTGGCAGTCGTACCAGACTCCGCCACTGACACCGACGTTGTCGACAACGTGAACCCGGGAGTCCCAGGGGTGGCTGCAACCGCAGGCGCCAGGTTCCCTGAGGAATCCAGCTTCGACACAAACACGTTGCTGTACTCATCCCCGAGGTTGGCGGTACCTGGACCCGGGTCGAAGTCGACTGTCCCGCTGAACCTCCCGGTGGTGTACACGTTGCCCGACGAATCGACCGCTATCGACTCGACCTCCTCACCGCTGTAGTTGCCGAAGTTCTTGGCCCACACCAGGTCCCCGGAGGAGCCCAACTTCAACACGAACACTTCTCGGTTGCAGGGGCAATCGCTGGCGTTGTTAGGAGGAGCTGGGGTGAGGGTGGTCGTTCCCGCACCCGGGTCGAAGTCAGCCGGACCGGTGAATTCTCCGGTGATGTAGGCGTTGCCCGACGAGTCGACGGCCACCGAGGTGCCGTCCTCTGCGCTAGTGCCTTCGCCGCCGAAGTTTGCAGCCCACACCAGGTCCCCGGATGAGTCCAGCTTCGACACGAACACGTCTGTGCCGGAGACAGAGGTGAGGTTGGTGGTTCCCGCACCTGGGTCGAAGTCGGCCGTGCTCCAGAGTTGCCCGGTGGTGTATACGTTGCCCGACGAGTCAACCGCCACCGAATTACTATAGAGAGAGTGCGAGCCGCTGCCACCGAAACTCTTAGCCCACACCAGGTCCCCGGACGAGTCCAACTTTGACACGAACGCGTCGTAGCCGCCGCCGTTCTGAGTTAGGTTGGTGGTTCCCGCACCCGGGTCGAAGTCGGCCGTACCGTTGAAATCGCCAGTGGTGTATACGTTGCCCGACGAGTCGAGCGCTATCGAAGTAACCGTCCGACTGCCGATCTGTTTGACCCACACCAGGTTCCCGGACGAGTCCAACTTCAACACGAATGTTTTGTTGTTGTTGGAAGCGGTGAGGTTGGCGGTGCCTGGACCTGGGTCGAAGTCAACCGTACCGGTGAAAGACCCGGTGATGTAGACGTTGTTCGAAGAGTCGACCGCCACCGCTTCACCCCGATTGAATGAAAACATACCGGCGACCGCGCCGAAGTTCTTGGCCCACACGTAGTTGCCTGACGAGTCCAGCTTAGACACAAATACGTCGTGAGTGCCTACTGATGTTAACTCCTCGGTTCCCGCACCCGGGTCGAAGTCGACTGTAGCCATGAACCTCCCGGTGGTGTATACGTTGCCCGACGAGTCGACCGCCACCGAAAGAGACTCCTCGGTTTCGCCGCCGCCGAAACTCTTAGCCCACACCAGGTCCCCAGACGAGTCCAATTTTGACACGAACGCGTCGTAGTGACCGTTCGGAGTGAGGTTGGCGGTACCTGGACCCGGGTCGAAGTCGACTGTTACATTTCCAGCGCCTGCGCTCCCGAACTTCCCGGTGGTGTAGATGTTGCCCGAGGAGTCGACCACCACCGAATAGCCATGTGCATATGTGGAGACGCCGCCGCCGAATACGGCAACAGCGCGGTCATTGGAACTCCACGCCTCCACAGGGTCAGGTCGTATAAACACCAGAGCCGATACGACCAGAAAAACAGCGGCAGTTAAACGCAAGATTAATTCTCTTCGTTCAGGATGTCAGAGTCGAACAGTACCTCGCAACCAGTTCCCTCAAGTATGACGTCGACTTTGCCTCTCGCTTCGCTTTCCAATGATGCGTAGTCATCGCGAAGCCACTGAAGGCACTTACCCTGATATTTGAAAGGAGCCTGCCGGTAGATGCCACCCTCAACGCCACACACAACCTCATCGGCACCCGAAACCAAAGCCTGAGCGTTGGCGACCATGAACGGAGCGTAAGTCTGACCGATTTCGCACAACAGGCGAGCTGTGGCATCCGGTACAGAATCGAACGACACCCAACCTTCTTCGCCTTCGACCGGCAACCACGACAGGTCATCGACACGGTCAACCCAGTTTATGACCTTAGGTGCACGTGTCGCAGCGACAGTCATAGGCGTCGGATCCCATTTCGCCAACTGTGTGAACTGACCATAAATCCCAAAATCGCCTCTGCCCGGTCGGTCGCCGAGAAGAAAATCGTGACTCGAGAACAACTGAGTGAGAATATCTAACAGACGCTCATAGGAACTCTCAATGATAGGAGTGTTCTCCTCAGTGGAACCCACAAGAGTACGACGACCGACCTGACGCGAAGTGATGAAATCGTAGCTCTTCTGAAGCTGATCGCTGTTCATCTGAAGATCCCGTGAGACCGGCAACAGATGACCGGCTTTATCGATATCAGCATCATAAGTCCACCGGTAGTGATACATGGCTTTAGTCACCCACTCATCACCAAAATCCTCAATCAGACTGTCGATGAACGCCAGAGCAGGGTCAGAGGGTATGACACTTCGGTCCGAGTATTCCTTCTCGAGACGCATGATCTGAGGTGACGAATCGACAGTAGCTTCACCATGGCTGCCGTCAGAGTTCGGGTAGACGATCACAGGAATGATAGGAACCGGAGCGGCAGGCAGATCATCCCACTTCGAATCACGCAGAACCCAACGAAAAGGAATGTGCCGGTAACGCAGAACAGCACGTATTTTCAGCGTGTAAGGCGAACCGTACTGGCCGGCCAAGATGAGAGGGCGGTCGCTCATCTAAAGATTCTACAGAGACACCCCAACTAAAGGTGTAACAGGCATGATGTCACTTCTTTGTTGTAAATTCTATTTATGCCCAGATCCACCAAGAAAGCTTTGTTATCACCATCAAAGATCACAGCTTGGCTCGATTGTGAACACTACTTAACTCTGAAAAATAATCCCGAACGCCGACGAAACAGACAACAGAGTAGAGGGACATCAGATAATGCAAAAACTGAAACCACACAAGAACAAGGAATTGGAATCCTTGAAGCTCCAACCGATTTTGCTGACATGCTTAGAAAAAAAGGCGATCTACATGAAAGAAAATGTCTCGAAAACTATAAAGAAAAATTCGGCAGTTCAGTTTTCGAAGTCCCTGAACAAAACAGAGAAGAAGGAGAATCATTTGAAACTTGGGTAGAACGCGTAGGGAATCCGATGAACGGCGAATACGAAATAATTTTCCAAATGCCCTTCATATACGAGGGGGTAAGGGGAATAGCAGATTTTCTTGAAAAAACTGAAAACAACGGAAAAGTAGTTTACGAACCTGTCGATTCGAAACTTGCCCGCGCTGGAGCAAAACAAGGGCACCTTTTACAACTGCTCTTTTACACCGAAGCAGTAGAAGACTTAACAGGAGAAAGGCCTGAAAAAATTCACGTTGAACTTGGTTCAGGAGAAAGAGAATCATTTCTAGTGTCCGACTACTGGTGGTACTGGCAGAGACTCCGAAAAAAATTAATACAAGCCGTTGAAACCGATTCAAGCACGGACACTAAACCAGAGAAATGCTCACACTGCGGGATCTGCGAGTTTTACTGGGAGGAATGCAGACCAGAGTGGCGAGCAAATGATTCACTTGTTTTTCTCTCAGGCCTACGCAAAACCCATCAAGAGGCACTAAACGAGGTTGGCATCGAAACACTCACAGGCTTAGCAGCCATACCCGAAAGTCACCTATCAGAAATTTCTAAAGAGAATTTTGACGAAGAATCAGAACAAGCATTCCAAACAGCGATCAATATTTGGGCCAAAAAATCTGGCAACAACCTCGATAGCATCCACTCAGAATGGAAAGCTAATCAAAATAGGCTCCCAGAAATTGAAATCAACCAGTTGATCAAATTATGGCGACAAGCACGCCTACAAGTAATAACCACCCAAACCAAAGAGATTCCAACACACTTTTTCTCCGAACAGGAAATGCTCGAAAAGATGACCGAACGGGAAAAATCTAAAAGAGGAGAATCTCTTCTACATCTACCTGAGATGAATGAACACGACATCTACCTTGATTTCGAAGGACACCCTTTCTGGCAGATCGAAGAGGGAATCATTTTCCTTTTCGGATACATAGAAAAAAAAGATGGGGAGTGGGAATACGTTCAACTCTGGTCACATGACAAGACAACCGAAAAAGAAAAAGCCACAAAACTAGTTGAATTTCTCCACGATCGATACAAAACACACCCCGAAATGCACATCTATCATTACAACCACACCGAACGGGCACTGCTATCAGACCTGATGAACGATGGAGATCCGACATCATCGATCGTTTCGATACTGGGGCACAATTTTGAAGACAGCCCACCGGAAAAACAGCAACTCGACGAACTAGTTAACGCAGGTGCCTTCGTCGACCTTTTGGCTGTCGTTCGAAACAGTCTCCAAGCGGGAACCGAATCATACAGTCTCAAAGAAATGGAACTCTTAGCCGGATTCATACGCAACCGAAAAGACCTCCCAGAAATCAACCAACAAGACGAAGACGTAAACGAAGATGGGAGTATAGACAAAGGTGCAGGCGCTGTTTTCGAATTTGAACTCTATGCAAATGCTGACTTATACGGAATAAAAAAAGATGAAGACAGGTTAAAGAGAATTGCTGACTACAACAAAGATGATGTAGAAGCCACACGACAACTCCACGAATGGTTAATCAACAAACGTAAAGAAAACAAAGAACTACCTGATCGAACCTCACCCATCCCAGAAGACCAAGAAGAAGAGACTAAAAGCGAGTACATCCAGAGAGTAGAGGCCCTCAAGGAGAAAATCATAAACAAAATAGAGGAGGAACGCAGTGGAATCTGAAAACTTGAATCACTACCTCCTGTTGTTCCACTTACTCGAATATTGGGATCGCGAATGGCGAAAGAACATGACAGATACCTGGATTCGGTTCGAAGCTTGCGACACAAACGATCCGGACACACTGGTAGGACTTAACTACCAAGGAAGCCTTCCTCCACCATCACAGCGTGCCAAAAATCCTTCTCAGAGATTTTCCTTTGATCCGAAACAGATCGTCGACTCAAGCATCACAAATTTATGCTTTTTTGACAGTTACGGAGAGTTTCTCGAAGTTGATGTAAGAGAACTTGACCGATTTAGAGGAGAGGTCACTGTCGCTTGGAACGCTAATGCAGAAAATTCAGGGGTGAGACCAGAAAACATCAAGACTTTAACCTCCTACAGTTGGTTCCCACCAAGAAATAAACGAGAAGCGCTTCTAAAATTCGCTGATAACTTCCTAGAAAATCCCGAATCTGACACAGTTGCATTCTCACTCTTCCGAAGAGAAACGCCAGCACTTTCAATTGATCTCAAAGATAAGAAATTTCAGCCGAATCTTGATCACCTCAAGAAAACCACCTCCTCTCTTAACAACTCTTACCTAGCGATCCAAGGACCCCCAGGTACAGGAAAAACGTGGGCAGGAGCACGCATCATCCATCATCTGATAACAGTTGAGAAGAAAAGAGTAGGGATCACAGCCCAGAGCTGGTCGGCGATAGAAAACCTTTTGGAAGCCACAGTAAAAGTGTTCGAAAAAGAAATAAATGAGAATCTTGACTCTGAAGTTAAACCCTTGAAAGCGGCTTTGAGAAAATCAAAACCAAAAGACAAAGATCCCATAGAGGGCGTTACTTACAGTACCAACGACAAAGGTACCTTATTTGCAGATTTCGACCTTGTTGCCAGCACCACATGGTTTTGGGCACACGAAGATTTTAACGAAGAAAACAAATTCGACTATCTGGTCATTGACGAAGCAGGCCAACTCGCACTTGTTGACGCTCTGGTATCAGCCAACGGAGCCCGGAACCTTCTACTGCTCGGAGATCCGCAACAACTCTCCCAGGTGACACAAGCCTCCCACCCGTGCAGAGCCGGAGTGAGCGTTTTTGAACACATCTTGAACGACGAAGACACCATTGAAAACGACAGAGGAGTTCTACTAGATAAAACATTCCGGCTACGCCCCGAGATATGCGAATTCATCTCAGACCAGTTCTACGAAGAAAAACTCACATACGACACTACATGTGAAAAACGCAAACTTGTCAAAGGGCAAAACGGTTTACTCTGGCACCCTGTGGCGCATGAACAAGACTGTGTGAACCAATCGGAAGAAGAAGCCACAGTTGTAGCGGAAATAATTAGTGAACTTCTCGGTTCAGAATGGACAGCAATAAACCAAGAAAGCAGCACGCCCTCAGAAGAAAGTAAAAAACTTTTAGTTGATGATTTTATGGTTGTAGCCCCATACAACGCCCAAGTTCGCATGATCCAAACGAAACTCTTAACCTCAGATATAGACGGAATTGATGAAGATACTGTCAAAGGTATGGTCGGAACCGTCGACAAATTTCAAGGCAGAGAGGCCCCAGTAGTTATTTATTCCCTCACGACTTCCCGACAAGAACTAGCGCCTAAAGGAAGAAAAGACGACTTTCTTTTCTCTCCTAACAGGCTCAACGTCGCAGTGAGTCGCGCACAGTGTTTAACTTACATTGTGGGCACAGAAGAACTCATCAGCACTCGAGCGAGCTCAATCTCGGAAATGAAAGCCCTCAACCATTTCTGTCGTTACGTAGACGATCTATCTAAAAAGATTCAAGCATGAGTGATCCTCTTCTAGAACCATATGTTTTCAAACATTTAAAACTAAAAAACAGAGTTTTCTCATCTTCTCACGAACCGTCCTATTCAGAAGAAGGAATGCCAAAAGACCGTTACCGTCTCTATCACGAAGAAAAAGCAAAAGGTGGAGTGGGGCTCACAATGACTGCAGGTTCCGCTGTGGTTGCTGAAGACAGCCCTCCAGTATTTGGAAACTTGTATGCATACGATGACGCAATTGTTCCATGGCTTCAACGTTTAACAGACGGAGTTCATGAACACGGAGCAGCGTGCATGATACAACTGACGCACCTTGGACGTAGATCTGTTTGGTCACACAATGATTGGCTACCAGTAATAGCCCCATCTTCAATAAGAGAACCAGCACATCGTGCAATACCTAAAGAAGCCGAAGAGTGGGACATCACCAGACTGGTAAACAAGTTCGCGGATGCAGCAGAACGCATGAAAGCAGGAGGCATGGATGGAATCGAAATTGAATCCTACGGACATCTCTTCGACCAGTTCTACTCGCCGATAACAAATACTCGCGATGACGAGTACGGAGGAAAACTTGAAAACCGACTCCGATTTTCAAAAATGGTTCTAGAAGCAATGCGAGAACGTGTAGGAAATGAGTTCATAATAGGACTCCGAATGTCAATAGACGAGATACAACCAGGCGGACTCGACCAGAATGCAGGTTTGGAGATCTTGAAACAATTTGAAAGAAGCGGTCTCATAGATTTTGTCAATGTGATTCGCGGACTTGTAGCTACCGATGTTCAACTCACCGGAGTGATACCCATGCACGGAATGCCATCTGCACCGCATCTGGACTTTGCCGGACTCGTAAGAGAAAACACAGACCTCACTGTGCTTCATGCCGCGAGGATAGATGATGTGGCTACAGCGAGGCACGCGATTTCAAGCGGAAAACTTGACTTGGTGGGAATGACCAGAGCCCATATAGCTGACCCTCACATAGTTCTCAAAATTATCGAAGAAAGAGAAGAACAAATTCGGCCATGTGTAGGAGCGTCTTATTGCCTTGATGGGATTTATGAAAACGGAGAAGCTCTTTGCATTCACAACGCAGCCACAGGCCGCGAAGCAAAAATGCCACACGTTGTAAAAAAAGCGTCAAAACAACGAAACGTAACAGTAATCGGAGCAGGTCCAGGTGGCTTGGAAGCAGCACGAGTCGCAGGCGAAAGGGGTCATAGAGTAAAAGTTTTTGAAGCCATGCCACGGGCAGGTGGACAACTGTCACTCGCTGTAAGAAACCCAAGACGTCAAGATTTGCAAGGAATTATTGACTGGAGATTGGAGGAACTCAAAAGACTCGGAGTTGAAGTTATTTACAATCAGCCAGCAGAACTAGATGACATCACCTCTATAGAGTCAGACGTAGTGATAGTTGCAACAGGAGGGTTACCGCAACTCCCACCATTAGAAACAGGCCATAACAATGTTATTACTTCCTGGGATGTTCTAAGTGGCGAGTTTAAACCTAAAGGAACTGTTCTTTTCTACGATGATAACGGCACGCATTCTTCTCTCTCAGCAGCTGAACTTCTAGCAGAAGCAGGAACAAATCTGGAGATAGTCACACCGGAAAGAACATTAGGAGTCGATGTGGGAGGAGTCAACCATGTCCCTTATGCCCGCTCGTTTAACGAAAACGAAGTTCGCGTAACTTTAAACCAGCGAGTTCTGCGAATAGAAGAAAACGACTCCAAACTAAAAGTAGACGTAGGAAGCGACCACTCAGATCATTTCACCACCCGAATAGTCGACTGGGTGGTAGTTGATCACGGAACATTACCCAACGCCGATTTGTACTTCGAGTTGAAACCCTATTCAAACAACGGTGGGGAAGTGAATTACGATTCCTTACTGAAAGGTAACCCGCAACCACGAAACGAAGACGACAGTAAACTATTTGATCTGTACCGGATAGGAGACGCTGTATCGAATCGAAATATTCATGCAGCTGTATATGACGCCTTAAGGCTGGTTAAAGATATCTAACGATGTTTCCAGTTCAACTCTTCCAATCAGAACGTGGTCTTCCACTTTGAATTTCAGCTCTTCGTTGTTCAACAAAAGCATTTAATTCCTCTAACAAAGAGTCGTCCATTGATGGTTTTTCATAGTCTTTAAGCATCTGCTTCCAAACAGTGTTTGCTCGCTGTCCCGCAGTTTGGCTGCCTTCATCTTTCCATTTTTCATAACTATCAGTATCGAAAACTCTCGGTTGGAAAAAAGCATCCCTGTAATGACGCAAGGTATGGGCGGTGCCTAAAAAATGATTTCCAGGTCCCGCCTCTTCGTATGCGTCCCAAGCGAAATCTTCCTCTGTCATACTTATACCGTTCGTAAATCTGGTTAAAGCACCAAGAGTCTCAATATCAAGAATCAGTTTTTCATAGCCACTGGTCAAACCGCCTTCTAACCAACCAGCGGCATGGAGAATAAAATTTGTACACCCCTGAACAGTGGGCCAGATTGTGCTAGCAGACTCATACCCTGCTTGAGCATCAGGAATACGAGAAGCGGTGTAGTTTCCACCTGACCTGAAAGGGAGTCCGTAATGGCGGGCCATTTGAGCACTTCCATAAAGAGCAAGGTTACTTTCAGGGCTTCCGAAACCAGGAGCACCAGTTTTCATATCAACATTAGGTAAAAAAGGACCCTGAATACAGGGGGTGCCAGGATTTAGCATTTGAGCGTAAGCAATTGCGAAAAGAGACTCTGCGTTTTGTTGAGCTATAGCAGCAGCAAGAGTACTTGGTGACATAGCTCCAACGATGATGAAAGGAGCGAGAATCATAGCCTGCTTAGCTTCAGCGTAAACCTCGAGAACACTGAGCATACGCTCATCCATTCGCATAGGTGAAGAGATGCTAACAATTGATAGAGAAGCTGGATTTTCTCTAATTTCTTCCTTGCCGAAAATTATTTCACTCATCGTCACTGTGTCACGAGCATTGTCAGGGTGGATTACATTGCCCATAAAAGCCTTGTTGCTAAGAGTCATGTGCGCCATCAGCATGTCTAGGTGCCTTTCGTCCACATCTACGTCATTAGGTTCGACTAGAACCCCTCCCGCATGGTGAAGTTCTGGCGTCATGTAAACCAGTTTTGCGAAATTATGAAAATCCTCAAGAGTTGAAGGTCGTCGACCTTGGTCAAAATCGTGAACGAAAGCGGGTCCGTATACAGGAGCAAAAATAATTCTATTCCCACCAACAGGCACATGGTTTCTATCGTCACGTGCCAACTGGGTAAAAGTATTAGGAGCGAGATTGACAAAATTCATCAGAGTGTCTTCATCAATCTTTACTATCTCACCATCGACCTTGGCGCCATTGGCTTTCAGGTTCTCAAGAGCAGGAGCATGATCGATAAGGAGCATCCCAGTTTCGCTGAGAAGCCTCATGGAAGCGTTGTGAATAGTTTGGATGTCTTGCTCTGTGAGAACTTCAGTAGGTGTCAAATCGTAAGTGAGAGTTTCAACGCCTTCTAAAACTATCGGACCCTGATCCTCGCGACGGTGTGATCTTCGACGTCCTGTTCGCTGAGGGCTCATTTAAGACCTACATTCTTTTATATTTCACCGTAAAATCAATGTCAGAATATTCGTCCGGCACCTCACCAGAAATTATCTTATGTGCGGCGATACGGCCTAGTTCGTCTGAAGATTTAGCAGAATAACCATTACCAGCCAATAAAACATGAATGCCAGATTCATCTATTACATCAATAAATTGTCGACCTGTTGAAGATCTAGAGACAGCGCAACTCTCAGTTTTCATATTAGAGAAACTGACATCAGGAAGAAGATCTAAAAGTTGTGACTCTAGCCAGTCTGCAAGCACTCGATCACCATCGCTTTGAAACCAATTGGTCAAATTTGTTGCCGGGTCTAACATAGGGCGGCTCTCAGAATGTCCAATTTTTATGTATATTTTTTGATCCGGATATCTGATAGGTGGAAGCAAATAAACACCTTTTTCAATTTCAGAATTGTGCCTGAAGACAAGTGATGGCATCTGTTGCAGTTGTACAGCATTTTTTTCCGTCAACTCAGCTAATAAAACAGTGCTTTCACAAATTTCCAGATCTAACTTCTCCCCACCGGGTATTACTCCTTCGCTGAAAACTCCACAAGCTACAAGAACCTGACTAGATCTCACTTTTTTACCGCTTTCAGTAAGAACCTCAAAAAAGTCTTTGATTTTTTCAATCTTTGAAACAGTTTCAGTGAGAATTTCATTTTTCGCATTCAGAACCATTTCACTTTGAGCTTTTATCAAATTCCTTGGATTCACATAACCCCCTGTTGAGTGTTCGTAAACCCCCGAAACTCCATTAGGAAATGAAAAATAAGGGAAAGTATAAGCAAGCTCAGAGCTACTTAAAGATTTGAAACCAACATCTAGTTGCCTAGCCGTATTAGTGACTTCATCGACATAAGCCTTGACTGGTGAAACCGCTAAATGACCAACAGCTTGATAAAAATCAATACCTGAAGATTCTTCTATGTCTCGATACCTTGATATTGATGCTTCTGCGATTTTAGAGCAGTACAAGTCTGTATCGATAATACGAGTTATACGCCCCGAATCGTAGTGACTTCCAAACACACCAGAGTGTTCAGACCGTTTCGATGGTTCATCTGGGCCGAGAAGCAAAACCCTTAAACCCATTTCAGAAAGATGCCTCGCAGCTGCAGAACCTAAAAGACCCTTACCTATAACACAAACATCCCAAACGAAGTCAGAGTTCGAGTTCACTGCCTGATTTTCTTCTTACATCCGAGAGGAAGGCCAAAGCATAAGCAGCAGCGACTACAAATAGCAGTGAACGGTAGCCGACCAGTAGAGCTGTATATTCAAGAAGCCCACCAAGCACAGCACCTAAAAGGTTGGCTCCAAAGGCAACTGTTGAATCTTTCTCGCCACCGAAACGCTCCGCAAAAATAAGATTGGCTAAAAATATGGGGAGAAAAGCTAAGGTTCCAGCAAAAAATAATCGAATTACCGGACTGAGCGAGAGTAATGACTCTGCTGGAATAATCCAGTTAACAGCCAAGGAAAGCGCAAGAAGAAAGTAAAGAATTTTAGGTTTCGGCATTTTAAATCTTTGACTTAACTCAACGGCAAATAAAACTGATAATAAGACACTCATGAATACGAGAGCGTTGACAAACCAGGTTGTCCCAAATAGCAAAGCGAATTGAACCACGTTTTTGGTCTCTAGCAGCAGAAAAGCCAGACCCATAAAAAAGACATCATAATGTCGTCTGAAACCGCTAAGCGAGCCAGCAGCGGCACGAACACTGAAAGCCGAAACCAAAAGAATCAACAAAGTAGTAAGCAGGTAGAAACCGGGAATATGAGCAGTTCTTAGATAAGGAAAAGGTTGATCATCGGAAACCGGTGAAGGTGTGTCTAATGAAGAAGACCAATTGGATCCACTTGGACAGTTAAGCGAACTCGGCGCGTCTGTAGCTACCAAAACCGAGAGAAAACGCGCTTCGGCATCTATCACGCACGGTGACTGGGTAAATTCCTTATCAAGAGTCGCAGCGTACCTGTCGACTAGCCAAGACTCTCTCATGAAGTTATACATAGCAAAAACACCATCCGGCTTCAGATGCTCACGGTATGACTTCACAGCTTCTTTGGTGAAAAGATAACTTTCTAAACGAACAGAACCTTGCCCCAAAACCACAGTCAAAGAATCAGGCAGAGCTAAAAGTATCATGTCCCATTTTTTCGAACTGCTTTCAAGAAATGCACGACCATCATCGACATGAGTTTCAACACGAGGATCGCTGTAAGGCTCATTTGGATGATATTTTTCAGCTATTTCCAAAAGCTTTGGATCGATTTCCACAGCGTCAACGCTCTTAGCTCCTCTGTCGAGAGCAACAGCAACGTCATTTCCTGAGCCCGCCCCAATTATCAACACCTCCCCGGGGTTTTCCTTTGTGTGCATGTCATAAATGAAACCGTAGGGAGACTCATCGTCTATGTTCGCCTGCCCCCAAGTAGCAACGTCGTTGATTTTCATAACCACACCCCCAGAAGATTGATCCTCCCATGAGAGCGCATAATAAGGCGACCAGGCTTTATTGGGGCCCACTGATTCAAAAGCCAGAAACACAACCAATAAAGCAAGAGCGATTACTTGCAATAAAATTTTTTTCAAATTTCCATCATGAAGAAGTGCCAAAAGAATGATGCTTGCAATCAGACCCCAAAATATTGGTGGCAATCCAGCGAATGAAAGAACTGAAAAAAAAGCAACTCCTGCTATGGAACCAACCAAATCCCAACGATACGCGTCGAGTGGCTTAAGTTTAGAAAAACTTCTAGCAACACCGTCAGCTAAACACGCAACACATGCCGCCACCACGCAGAAAACAACTGTCAATATGAACCATCTGGGAGGGCCAACTGGACGCTGATCAGCAAAGAAAATCAGATCACTTCCACCAACTTCGATACTAACGTCGAATAATTTGACGAAAATGATGAATCCTGAAAGAAAATAAGGAGCTAGAGGAAACAAAGACTTCTCTGAACGACTCGCCCACAAGAAACCTAAACCAATTCCCAGAAAACTTCCTATCAGAACAAAATTTGAAAAATAAGCTAAGTACACAATGTTGGCGCCTAACCAGCGAATCAAAGCCAGCTCAACAAAAAGCAAGAGGAAAGCTGAAACGGCAAGCCTAAAGCGAACTCCGTTTGTTGCCGTTGTTAGCTGCATGTCATTAGCTTCTTTCAATGTATTACTCTGCACTGTAATGTTTGGGATCATGTCTATCGATTTAAATAGGCAATATTGTGTAAGCAGGCATTGTTCAAGAGGGATTTTTAGATGTTGTTTTGTCGTTTAAGTTTTTTGGTCTTACTGTTCTTGACCGTCTCTTCCTGTGGAGAAACTGATAGAGAACAACAAGAAAGTCTCGTTACGACTACTTTCGCAAATCTTTTCCCCGAGAATCAGGCAACAACGACTCTGCCTTCGCTAGATATTCCAGGCTGGGAACAGCGCGAATTGCCAGAGTTGGAACAAAAAAAAGCCGAGTGTTTATCTGAGATAGCCATAGAGCCCGTTGAAGTAAAAGAGGAAGGTCCACCAACAGTCACTGTTGAACCAGGCGACACACTCGGTGTGATTGCAAAAAGATTTGAAAGCACAGTTGACGACTTCATGCGAGCTAATTCAATGAGTGATCCAAATAAGTTAAAAGTAGGACAAACCCTCATTATTCCCCGCAAACGCTCAGAAGAAAGGGAATTCCCAGACGGCCCAACCGTTTACATGCAAGACCTTGCCTGCAACATCGACACAGGCATAGCTGCCTATGGCCCTGACTTAAAACCATTAGGCGGTTCGGGAAAAATTGAGGTATACGTCAGTTGGCCACGTATAGAAGGGCCAAGAGAATCTCCTAAAGTAAATGGTCGTATAAGAGGGCTTGTACAGGCAGAGATAAAAGTTTTTCTTGAAGAAATAACTAACAACATCGAGAAATCAGGTTACGCATGCAGAGCATTCGTTGACCGATGCATGTGGTTGCAAGAGAATTACGAAGTGATGTTAGCCACAGATGACTATTTCAGTGTCCGTAATAATCGTAAGATCCTCTTCCCGAATCTCATAAGCGATCAATCTGAAATAAAAACTGAAACATTTAATCTGCTAACAGGGGAACCAATAGGTATAGAAGAATTGTTTAACCCCAATTCTGACTGGGTGGGAGCATTATCGGAGATCGCAATTACCAAACTGAACAATGAGGAATGGACAGATGAGAGGATGCTCACAGGAGCCAGTCCACAAATATCTAATTTCAGTAGATTCAATCTCACGAAAGGCGGTCTGGTCATCTCCTTTGCACCATTCACAGTTGGAGGTGCTGGAACAAATGATATGTCTATAACCATTCCTTACAGTCAACTAGACGCCTATTGGGATATCACAGGCCCCGTCGCAATGTTGTCACGAAATCCGTCTTAGTATTCCTCATGGACTTACTTGAAGTGATGAGAACAACATTTGCTTGTCGTGAGTTTCAAGATGAAAAAATTGAAGACGAAGTGACCCATCGAATTCTTGACAGTGCACGTTTTGCACCCTCAGGAGGTAATCGACAAGGTGTTCATGTGGTGGTCGTTAAAGATCCTGAAAAAAAAAGAAAATTAGGTCAACTATGTGGACCCACTCTTCTGCTCTATGACGCTCAACGAAAAGCTGGAGAAGTTCCATTTAATACCGTCGAACATTCATCTGTATCAGAACAAGAAATTGATAAAAGTTCGGTTCATGACTTTGAAATGTTCAACAAGCTAGAAAAAGTACCTCTCCTCCTGATTGTGAGCATCGATCTTTCTGCAGTTGCTTCAATGGATAAGGGTTTAGAAAGAATCGGAGTAGTCACCGGAGCTTCCGTCTACCCATTCGTGTGGAACATACTTATGGCAGCCCGAAACGAAGGATTAGGAGGAGTTATAACAACGGCAATAGTTCCCGAAGAGGAGTCAGTTCGCGAAATTTTAGATTTACCTAAGAACCATGCCATAGCTGCAATGATTCCGATTGGAAAACCAGTAAAGCAACTCTCTCAACTGACAAGACGCAACGTCGAAGACTTTACGACAGTTGACTCATATAAAGGAAACGTTTTTAAAAGTGACCCCAAGTAGCAAGATAAAACGCGCTACTAAGTATTTTAAAAGCCAGATAGTTGCCGGTTAGCTTCCAGGCGGCCTGTAAGCGAGACCCTTTGCTTTATCTGAAGCAGCGTCTATTTCTTCTGCGCTGATAAGGGGCGTAAGGCTGACATTGACCGCTCCTGTAGAGGAAACCGTCAGGCTAACAGCCGCAGCGGCTGCACTATCAGGCATCTCGCATATGCCGACTATGTCATCTTCACCGTAAGAGAAGTACATGCATTCAAGGTTCCCACCTAGAGATTCAATTAATGATTTGGCCTGATCAATTCTTGATGAACCACCTTCACCTAAAAGTCCTTTTGAACCTTCAGCCGTGTAGTTGCCTTTAACTAAAAAATGAGGCATTTAAACTCCTTTAAAATAGTAGGTAATAGCAAATATATACAAGAGTGGTTTAAGAGTTACCACTAGGCCCAATTCGCACCTATTCTTCAAAGATGGATTTAGGAATAACTATTCACCTAACTGACCGGTGCATAGACATCAGGGAACTAGCAGTTGAAGCGGAACTTAGAGGTTTCAGTTCAGTATTCATACCCGAGCATACGCACATTCCTTCAAGTGAAAAAACGCCCATTCCCGCTGTCAGTGGAATCGCACCTGAGGATTATCCACGATTACCTGACCCACTCATCTCGCTCACAGCAGCAGCAGCAGTTACATCAAAAATCAGACTAGGAACCGGAGTGCTTCTTGTAGCTCAACACAACCCAATAAATATAGCTAAAAGCATTTCTACGCTTGATGTAATTTCGGGTGGAAGATTTGAAATGGGTATCGGGTACGGGTGGAACCGTGAAGAAATGTTTCATCATGGGGTCGAGTTCTCAACCCGTAGGGAAAGAGTCCGAGAAACGATGCTTGCAGTGAAACAACTTTGGACAGAAGAAGAGGCCGAATTTCATGGCGAGTTTATAGATTTTGACCCAAGTTGGGCTTGGCCTAAACCAGTCAAAGAAAAAGGCCCGCGAGTTATGTTAGGCGGGGCCCCAGGCCCAACGATTTTTCAACACATAGCAGAATTTGGAAACGGATGGATGCCTATAGGAGGGTCCGGCATAAAGGCATCATTGTCGGATTTGCAAAAAGTTTGCGAATCCAAAGAAAGAGACTTTTCAGAAATTTCCATCATTCCTTTCGGAACGGTCCCAGACCAGGGAAAACTTGATTACTTTGAAGAATTAGGAGTAGACGAAGTAATTTTGAGAGTGCCAGCAGGCCCACGAGAGCACGTACTCGAAACTCTCGACAGCTATGTAAGTTTCTTAAAGTGAATAAAGTATGAAATCAAAAGAGGGCTAAATGACAATTGATTTAGTAATCAGAAGCGGTTCAATAGTTGACGGAACTGGATCCCCCGCGTTCACAGCCGATATAGCTGTAGAAGGTGACCGAATAGTTGAAGTCGGCAAGGTAGATAGTAAAGGAAAAAGAGAAATTGATGCCGATGGCCAGATCGTTACCCCTGGATTTGTAGACATACACACACATTTAGATGCTCAACTGGCGTGGGACCCTATCGCAAGCCCATCATGCTGGCACGGCGTGACTTCAGTGGTCCTAGGAAATTGTGGAGTAACTTTCGCTCCTGTTTCAAAAAACGGGGCAACAGTACTTGCAGAAATGATGGAGTCGGTTGAAGACATCCCTGCTGAAAGTATCCTCAACGGACTTTCATGGAATTGGTCTTCGTACGGAGAATATTTAGAAGAAATAGCGGCTCTACCAAAAGGAGTGAATGTCGGAGGTATGGTCGGACACTGCGCGGTTCGTTTAGCCGCTATGGGCGAAAGATCACTTGACGAAACGCCTGCAACTTCTGAAGATATCGAAAAAATGGTTCCGATGGTGAAAGAAGCGTTGGATTCAGGAGCGCTTGGTTTTTCTACATCAAGAACCTTTCTACACAAGGTCCCTGATGGGCGTTTCGTACCTGGAACTCATGCAACTTCCGAGGAACTCTTGGCTTTCGCAGAGGTGATGGCCCAATACAAAGGAACAGTTTTTGAAGCAGCGCCAAAATTAGGAGGAAAAGACTCAAGAGAAGAAATAAAGATGTATGGCGATATCAGCAGATTAGCTAAATGTCCTGTTACTTTCGGATTAACCCAAGTTGATATAGCCCCACAATTACACTTACAAATTCTAGATTACGTCGAAGAAGAGAATTCACTTGGAGCTGACATACACCCACAAACAACCTCAAAACACATAGGAGTATTACTTGGCCTAAGTGCAAGAACCCCGTTCGATCGGGCTGAAGGTTGGGCAGAGATGGCAGACCTCCCACTTGAAGAGAAAATAGTTCGAATATCCAATTCAGAGACACGAGAAATGCTGATAAAGGCTGCCGAAGAAAGATTAGAGAGCCTGCCATTGGATTGGAGAAAGTTCTACGCTCTCCCAGAAAATCCAGTAAGACATGACTTACGCCCAGAAGAAAGTATTGCAGCTAAAGCTGAGAAACGAGGAGTGTCTATCCCTGAACAATGGATAGACGAAGCATTAGAGCTAGAAGGCAAACGTCTTTTTATACTGCCTGTTTTAAACCAACAAATGGAAGCCGCCGCTGAGATGTTGACACGACCATATGTAACGCTCGGTTTAGCTGATGCAGGGGCCCATACCAAACAAATTATGGATGCGAGCCAACCAACTTTCTTCTTAACACACTGGATACGAGAAAAAGAAAAGTTCAGCCTCGAGGAGGGGATCCGCCGAATGACATCAGACACGGCCGATCTCTTCGGTGTCCAAAACAGAGGACGCCTAAAACAAGGGTCTTTCGCTGACATAAACATCATAGATTTCGAAGGAATGTCACTTGAATATCCAGAAATTGTCAACGACTTCCCTGGAGGTGCAGGAAGATTCATCCAGAGATCAACCGGCTACTCTAAAACCATCGTAAACGGTAAAGTTTTCATGCAAGACGGCGAACACACCGGTGCATTGAACGGGAAAATGCTCAGAAATTAGACAAGTAGTTGCTTAAATGCACAGATCCCTCTAGTTTCAAAATATGACAGAAGACAACTACGAAGACCTTACAGAATGCGCTCTGAGTGAAGAACTCGAAACACAGCTAGTCAACACAAACCGGGAATGTGTTTTTATGTGGACCAACAAACAAGGGGAAGCCTTCGGAGTGGTAATGGCTTATTTGCCAAAAGATGGAAAAATCTGGATGACGGCTGCAGAAAGAAGAGCCCGAATCTCAGCAATAAGAAGATTTCCTAGAGCATCGGTGTGTATCAATAGCACAGGAACAGCAATGGGTGGAGGAAAGACAGTTACCTACAAAGGAGACTGCGTAGTACACGATGACCGTGAAATAAAAGACTGGTTCTACCCTGAATTCGCAGCATTTCTAAGACCAGACGAAGACCAAGCGCGTATCTTCAGAGATTTTCTCGATTCGCCTTCACGAGTGGTAATAGAGTTCACTCCTGACTACAAACTCAGCTACGACGGCGACTTGATGTGGTCACGATCACCTGAATTAATCAGAAGTAAAGAGGAAAGAGCTTCACGCACTTCTGAACCAAAAAACGGTTAATAATGCCAACGGAGGGCAAAGAAGCTCCGAGTGTTCTATTTATGTGTGTACATAATGCGGGACGCTCTCAAATGGCTGCGGGCTTGTTGAAGAATTTAGCTGGTAATAGGATCAAAGTTTTTTCAGCAGGTTCAAAACCCAGTAACGAGTTAAACCCTGCTGCGGTTGAAGCTATGGGTGAGATAGGGATAGATATTTCTCAAAATATGCCAATGCAATTCGACGAAAATCTGATGGAAAAAGTCGACATAGTTATAACAATGGGATGCGGGGACGCATGTCCCATTTTGCCAGGAAAGAGTTACTTAGATTGGCAATTAGATGATCCGGCTAATCAGAAGATAGAAAAGGTAAGAGAAATTAGAGATCAAATTGAAAGAAAAGTTTGCCTTCTAATAGAAGAACTATTATGAAACAAAATTATTTGCATGAAATGCTCGAACTAGCAGATGACCAAAAAGATAAATTAGCGACAGCTTTTGAAAAGGTCATATCTCTGAATGGTTGGGTAAATGTAGAACCCGTAGTCGAAGATGACTCAAGGGTAGAAACGCCAGGCTTATTCAGCTGGTTTTCTGCAAGGGGACCACAAGTACCAGTTGGAACGCTGGTTTTCGAAGGAGAAGACAGGTTAGTTTCTTTGGGAGTATCTCACGGCACAGGAAGAAATGCGAGTGACATTCTTGAACATGAAGGGATCCATGCACCAGCTTCTTGGCAATTGAAACAAGATCATCCCAAACGCGGTTTTGTTTGGGAGGTTAGGAAAGAAGAACTTGTAACAAACTTAGCAGCAGATTTCTTGATGGAAGCTACCTACAAACTATGCCCAACGCCACAAGAAAGGCTATGGACCGCTGCTGTTAACCTTTTGGATCAAACTCACTGACTGCTTGGAGAATAAGCTCAATTACTTTTTCTGAGTCCACCTCGTAGTAAACATTGCAGTTTTTTTCTGTATCAACCCATTCTCTTTCATCGACGAGTGTCTGGCCTCTTGTATGAGAGCCCCCAAGTTCAACTACCACAGACCTAAGTTTGCTCATAAAAAGATCAGGGTGAGTGACAGCTAAAACTGCACAAGGGTCGTGCATAGCCCCTAAATTCGATCCCTTTTCAGTCCCATGAGTCCTACCATTAAAACTGAGAAGATCACCAGCCGTTTTTGCTACGGGAGTGTTCAACGCATAACAATAATCAGCGTGCACTGTACCCATCAAAACTTGGTGGGTTAGATTAAGCCCTAGCATGTTCAACTGTGCGCCTGATCTAAAAACTAAATCAGCAGCTTCAGGATCTGCAAAAATATTAAACTCAGCAGCGGGAGTTACATTCCCGACTCCCGCGCCACCACCCATCAAAGTGATTGATGCAACTCTATTAACTAAAGACGGATCAGCTTTTATAGCAAGTGCAATATTTGTCAGAGGTCCAATTGGTACTAAATGTATTCCTTCCTCTTCGCGAGTTTTCTCCAAAATAAAACCAACCGCATCATCAGAATCAGCAAGATCATCAGGCTCAGGCAAGTCGGTGTCACCAAGCCCCGTTTGCCCGTGCACATGAGAAGCATGAAAAGGTTCAGTCTCAATAGGCCTAGAAGCACCGCTATGAAGAGGAGCGTCTATATTAAGAAGTTTTTTCATTTTCAATGCATTAGAAGTCGTATGCTCAACTGGCACATTTCCAGACACTGAAGTGATACCCACTATATTTGCCCACCTGCAAGCAGTAATAATCGCTATCGCATCATCCACACCGGGATCACAATCAAGAATAATTTTTGGCTTAGATTCAGAAGGCATAAGATAACTCTACGGTTCACCCTGAAAACGAGTCGACTTCAGAGCGTGTAGGCATTGAGATCTGCGCTCCGTAAGTAGTTGTTGATAATGCACCCGCAGTTACAGAATGTTCAACACTTTCCAGAAAACTCAATCCTCTCGATAACGATTCAGCCACCGAACCACAGAACGCATCGCCTGCCCCAGTCGTGTCAACGCTCTCAACCACTGGTGAAGAAACCAACTCTGTTTGGTCGCCTGAAACCAGTAGTGCCCCCTCGCTTCCCAAAGTAACTATCACTGTTTGAATATCAAGGCTTTTAGCCGCAGCTTCAACTTCGTCAAGGCTATTAAAAGCTTCTTTGCCGGATAAACGTGCCAGCTCTATTCGATTTGGGATAAGTACATCTACTTTTTCCAACAACCCTTTCGAAATGTCAACAACAGGTGCAGGATTCAAAATTATAATTCCATTAGCCATTTCAACAGCAATTTCTAAACACCTAGTTGGGATTTCAAGTTGCATCAAAACAACTTGTGAAGATTCCACTATTTCTTCAGCCGCAAGTATGTCTTCTTGAGCCAAAGCACCATTAGCCCCGGGATTTACAATTATTGAATTGTTGCCTTCTGCATCAACCCCGATCATCGCATTGCCGGTAGAGGCCTCAGGATGCGAAATCAGAAAGTCGCAGTTAACATTCGCATCTTCCAGGCTTGATCGCAATATTTCACCTTCTTGATCAGAGCCTATGCATCCAACAAAGGAGACGTCTCCTCCGAGTTTTGATGCCGCTACGGCCTGATTGGCACCTTTTCCGCCAGGAGTCTTAGTGAAACTGTTTCCTAAAACTGTTTCTCCCGAAACGGGCAAGTGTTTTACAGAAGCAACTAAATCGATATTTGCGGAACCTATTACTACGATTCTATTTGATTCACCCAACGAAAAAATCTTCTTTCCCACGTGTCTAACATCGCACTTAATTAGTGCTTTAGCTATAGGGCAATAATATCGAAAAGATTAATAGTCTAATTAAATAGTTTCATTCAATGAAGATTTTTGTTCTGACCTACTGTGAGCGTCTTCTAAAATCTTTTTTGCAATTTCAGGGTTTTTGTGAAGCATGGTTGCAAATTCACGCCTATTTAATGCTTCAAGTACCAAGTCAGTTTCAGCAGTAACGGTAGCTGACCTAGGTCCTTCACCTAGAAGACTCATTTCACCAAAAAAGTCGCCAGGTCCTAATTGGGCAAAGGTGTTTCCTTCTCGGCTAACTGAAGCTGTTCCACTTCGGATGATCATGAACTCTCTTCCAACGTCTCCTTCACGCACAACAGTTTTGCCTGAATTGATGTTGACAGCGGTCATCAGCTTTTTAAGAGACTTTATTTCGGATTTAGAAAGCCCAGAAAAAAGAGGGACTTGGTTCATTTCATTGGGTAAAGATTTTGTCTTCATAACTACCATTCACTATTTTCTACACGTACATTCTGTTAGCTAATAAATTATTAAACTCACAAGGTGACGTTTTTCACCTGTGTCGTGTGACTCAGATTAAAGTTATTTAATCGCTACAGGAGCCACAGGAGACCCTACGCCCCCCAGAAACGGTTCCGGAGTAGCGCTTAAAAAGAAGTCATAGATTCCGTCATTCTCGCACGCATCAGCTAAAGACTCGAGATTCCAATTTTGACCCTGAGTTAGGCCCATATCTACCAAGTGAAGCATATGAACAGCCATCGGAACATCCTCAGAAGGGTAGACCTCGAATGCGAGAGTGTCGTTTGCTACGGCAGCCACTTCATGGTCGTAGAACCATTCGACTGTTGAAAGAGAAAACCCTGCATTTGAACCATCCCCAGAAGGACCCAAGCAATAGGCCATGCCCCCTTCGGATTCATATATAGACATTCTTCCAGTTCTGACCAGCACAATGTCGCCGCTCTTAATTTCTACATTCCCTAATGCTGCTGCATCGTCTAGGTCTTCGGCCGTGATCGCATAAGGGCAATCTAGGACATTAACCCCTTTAGCTCTAGCAACATCTAGTAGAACACCTCTTGAACAAACAGTTCTTAGATTTTCTATACCACAACGTGTCGCCCCTTTATCGCTGGTAATTGTTTCAGATGGGTAACCGTTATACACGAGACCATTGTAAGAAGCGTGACAGAGCCCATCCCAATGGGTCGCAGCTTGTAAACCCATTTGAACCACATCATCACTGGTGTGAAAACTATCAATTCCGGCTTCGCTATCTATAGGTTCATCAACTGAGATCATTTCTAGTATCGGATTAATGCGACCCGGTATAAAACCAACTTGGATGCCTTCTTTTTCAAGAGTTACAGCTAGTGGAAATCTTTCTCCAGTTTTGATGCATCCAGCAGCATTTTTTACAACCTCTGAAGTAATGAAATTAAGTGTTCCAAGCTGGTCATCATCACCCCATCGTCCCCAATTCCTAACTCGATTAGAAATTTGAAGAAAACCTTCAGGTAAAACCATTATTACCTCCTATACAAGGTTAACCGGAGAGTCTTTTATGTTGTGGCATTAATAGCCTTTCTTGATGTCTACTAGACCATCAAGAGGTAAACCTGAAAGCCACTTTTTGAGATTTGATGAAAACAGATCGTGGAGTTGATCCAAAAAATCAGGACTTGCCCACGAAATATGAGCGCTCAACTTTACTCTCGGGTCAGTGTAAAGCCAGTGCCCTTCAGGTAGCGGTTCAGGGCTAACAACATCCAAAGAAGCTCTACTAATTTGACCTGATTCAAGATTTTCGAATAGGGCTTCTTGATCCACAATGTCACCCCTAGCGATATTCACAAGGTGAGCTCCAGGTTTCATGAGTTTCATTAGACGGTCATTAACAATGTGATGAGTTTCTTCTGTAAGAGGAAGACCAATAACAACATGATCTGCCTCAGAAACCCCTTCTTCGAGAGTGGGGAGGATTTCTATATTCGTCCCAGACAGTCCACTTTTGTTATTACGAACAGCGACGATTCGACAACCAAAAGGTTCCAAACGTTTAGCGATTTCCTGATTTATTGATCCAAACCCCAGTAAGGCTACTGTTGCGCCAGAGAGTGTTTCAAGCGGAGCAAGAAACCAGTTTTCAGGTTCCTCAGATATCCAGCTTTCCGGAATTTTTTTCGTGTGAGAGAGAATCATAGTGACAGCCCACTCAGCAATAGGTACAGATGAAGCACCTCTAGAACAAGTAACCACGCAGTCGCCTAACATCTCAAAAGGCAACCCATCAACTCCATGGGTCATTATGTGAACCCACTTAACTCCCTTATCTAAAAATTTAGGTAGTTCAGCAGTATCACGTGTAGGTGTAACGAGAAAGATCTCCCCTCTAAGCTCTTGGTCAAGTTCCACCCCAGGAGAAACATCGATAAAATTCACGTTAGGAAAAGCTTTTTTTATTTCTTCCACACGTATGTAGTTGACCGCCTCCCACAATATCGAGACATTATTATCACTCATTTTTAAACCTTGTTTCTAATTTTTAGACTTCTACCTGGTTCGTTCCCTTAAGAGTGCCTCCTGGGCAACAGTCGCCACGTGGAGGCCATCCGAAGTGAAAATTTCTCCTGTGGAAAGACCTCGACCCCCATTTAACCCATGAGATCGAAAATCATGAAACTGCCAATCATCTGCTCTGGCATTCCTGTGGAACCAAATTGCATGATCCAAACTCGCTCCAATGAACAGCTCCGCATAACCAATCCAACCATCACGCACTTCAGCTATTTTTGGATGAGAAGTGCTAACTGCTTCTGTAGGAACGTCATCGCTAGCAAAAGCTAACGCACAAGCTTGAAGAATTGGATCGTCAGGAATAGGCCCATGGACTTTCAGCCAAGTAGCGGCTCTTCCAGAAGAGGAAGAAGAAGTAGGCTTTCGTTCCAGGAGTGGAGCCCAATTCTCGGATTCATAATCATCTGGACTGCCGGCATCATCTGGTAGAGAAGACTCCTGAATATCTACTTGTTCTTCATCTTTTTGAAATGAGCAAGAGAGATTTAGGATGGCCCCATCAGATTGGCGGGCCACAACTCTCCTTGTGGTGAAAGAACGGCCGTTCCTGAGTCGGTCAACTTCGTATCTAATTGGTTCGTCACTAGTGCCACCTCTAATAAAGTAAGCATGAAGTGAGTGGACACGACGATCTTCTTCGACAGTAGATGCGGCTGCTCGTAAAGCTTGAGCAACTACCTGACCTCCATAAACTCTACCCCAAGGATAATCGGGGCTTAGTCCCACATAGACATCTGGCCCATGTCCTTCTAGCTCCATGAGACTGCAAAAGTCATCTATTTGTGAACCCATATCAACCCCCTTCGAGAGCAACTGCGGTGTGTAGAGCAACACCGTAGAGGAGAGCCGACTCGTTTATGCGCATACGGTTTGAATGGCAGGGGGGAGCACTTAGCGAATCTACGATATCTTCCGGGCAAACACCTAAAAAAGCCATTACACCGGGGACTTTCTCAAGTAGATATGAGAAATCTTCACCCCCCATTACAGGTGAAGGGAATTCGAAAAAGCTTCCTTCCCCAATAGTTTTTTCACAAAGCAATGCAAAACGAGCAGCTTCATTTGCATCATTTACAGTCACTGGATAACCCTCAGTGATTGTTACATCTGCAGAACATTTATGCGCCTTGGCTATTTGATCACAAACCCTAATGACCGATTCTTTTATTTGACTCCTTGTATTTTCAGAAACACACCTAATTGTTCCTTCAAAGAAAGCTTTTTCGGGAATCACGTTTGTTGTAGTTCCAGCTACCACATGAGCAATAGTTACCAAGGCGGGATCAAAAGCATTTATTTCTCGGGTAACTGATGTTTGAATAGAATTTATCATTGACGCCATTGGAAGTATTGGGTCAGCGCAAAGGTGAGGCGTTGAAGCATGACCGCCTTGTCCAGTAACAGTAACTTTGAGTTCATCAGTAGAAGCAAGCATTGCTCCGGGTCGACAGGCAACGAAGCCAGTTGGAAGATTTGGGGTTACATGAAGAGCAAAAGCACGGGTTACATTTTTTAACACACCTTCATCAATCATAATTTGCGCTCCTCCCGCTCCTTCTTCTCCTGGCTGGAACATAAATCTAACTGTTCCGGAAAACCGGTCTCGCATTTCCGAAAGAACTTTCGCAGCACCGACAAGCATGGCTGTATGAGCATCGTGACCACAGGCGTGAGCGCGGCCCGGTTCCACCGAACAAAAAGTTTCCCCACTATCTTCGTCCATGGGCAGGGCATCAGTATCGGCACGTAAAAGAACGGTAGAACCTTCAGAGGTCTTTGTCCCTTTTAGATCAGCAATAACGGAAGTTAGATTTTCTCCAGTGGTTATTTCAAGAGGAAGGCCTTCTAAAGATTCGAGTATACGGTTTTGCGTTTTAGGGTTATCTAGGTCTAATTCCGGGTGAGCGTGTATATCTCTACGTACTGAAATAACTTCGTCCAGAACGGTATTTGAAATTTCCAATATTTGACTCATTTAGACATACTGCTCCAAATCATATGATTTCAGCGGACTGGGCGATTTGTAAGGCAGAATAAGTGTGTGTCTTTAAAAGATGAAGAAATATATAAAGCTATTTCCGAGATACTGCCAAGCCTAGGTGCTGAAACTTTGCCTACAGTTTTAGGAGCCGGAAGTGATGACTTAGAAACAGGCAGAAATTATTTACAAACTCTCGTTAAAGAAGGCTGGATGCTCCCCACCTGGCCTCAAAAGTACGGTGGCAGAGATTCAACCCCAGAAGAGGCCTCCCAGATCTCTCGAATTTTAGGTTCATTCGAAGGTGCGGACCTTTACCCCTATGGAGTTGGTTTGAGTCTTGTGGGTCCCGTCTTGATGGAACTGGGTACACATGACCAGATGAACAGGTGGCTTTTACCGATTGCAAATGGTTCTGAAATTTGGTGCCAGATGTTCTCAGAACCTGACGCTGGCTCCGATTTAGCAAATGTGGCAATGAGTGCAGAAAAAGATGGAGAAGAATGGATTCTAAACGGTTCGAAAGTATGGACTTCGAGAGGAGCGTATTCTAAGTGGGGAATGTGCCTTGCACGCACAGACCCTGAAACAACGAAACACTCCGGGCTCACGATGTTTGCCGTAGATATGGAGTCGGAAGGAATTGAAGTTAGAACTATTGAACAAATGAACGGAGACAAACATTTCAGTGAAGTGTTTGTCTCTGATTTAGCTGTTGAAGACAGAAATCGTATTGGTGAGCTAGGAGATGGGTGGAAAATTGCAGTAAAAACCCTTGCATTAGAAAGGTCGAGTTTGGGGGGAAGATCATTTGGCGGGGGTGATCAGTCAAATGGCCTTCCAAGCTGGTTGCAAGATTGGAAAGCTAAGGGTTATTTAGATAACCCCATATCACGACAAAAAGCGATGAAAGCATTCGTGCTTTATCGTGTCAATCAGCTGACCGTTTCGCGTGCTGCGTCTGCCGGAAACAGTGCCGGCCCTGCAGGTTCTGGTGCCAAATTAAGGAGTGTTCTGGCATTTAAATTTCGCGCTTATTTATCGAAAGAACTTTTCGGAGCAGAAGGAATGCTTATAAACGATCATGAACACATCGAATTTTTAACCGGACCATCGATGTCGATCCGTGGAGGTACTGATGAAGTGCAGAGAAATATTCTTGGTGAGCGTGTACTGGGACTTCCTACAGAACACCGCGTGGACAAAGAAGGATCTTATAGGGACTTACTGAAAGTAAAATGATTACCGTTTGTCTATAGGTTGGACATCTCTTTCAGGCGACCCGATGTAGATTTGACGAGGTCTTGCTATACGAGAGTTCTGCGACAGCATCTCATCCCAATGGGCTAACCATCCTGGAGTTCGTCCAATAGCAAAAAGCACTGTAAACATTTCAACTGGGAAACCCATTGCCTGATATGTGAGACCAGAATAAAAATCAACATTGGGGTAAAGTTTTCGACTCACGAAATAGTCATCAGCAAGCGCCACTTCTTCGAGTTTTAATGCCATATCCAACAAAGGGTTTTTACCCACGACATCAAAAACTTGATGTGCTGTGTCTTTTACAATTCGAGCCCGAGGATCATAATTTTTGTAAACCCTGTGTCCAAAACCCATAAGACGTCTCTCACCAGCTTTTACAGCATTTATAAAGCTATCGATTTGATCGTATGAACCTATTTCTTCGAGCATCCGAATAACACTTTCATTCGCTCCGCCATGAAGTGGGCCAGATAACGCCGAGCAAGCTGCCGATACAGTCAAATATGGATCCGCTAGAGAACTCCCTACTACGCGACCCGCAGTTGTCGAACAGTTCTGACTGTGATCTGCATGAAGAACAAACAAAAGATCCAGAGCACGTCTCAGAACAGGATCGACTTCATGTTCAGAATCACCTGGTCTGAACATCATCGATAGGAAATTATTTGTGTAGTCGAGATCAGGGTCCGGAAGCACGTAAGGGGTTCCTACACTTCGTCGATAGGCGCTGGCTGCGAGAGTGGGCATTTTCGCAATCAACCTGACTATTTGTTTTCTTCGCACAAGTGGATCTTCTACGTCTTTACTCTCCGGGAAGAAAGTGGACAGCGCTGCGACAGTTGAGACTAAGACTCCCATTGCATGAGCATCATCTCTAAACCCTTCGAGAATACGCTTATGGAAGTTTTCGTGAATAGTGGATTCTTCTTGTATCTCTTCTTCCCACGATGCGAGTTGCTCTCTGGTAGGAAGTTCACCGTCTAGTAGAAGATATGCAACTTCAAGAAAAGAGCAATCTTTAGCAAGTTGTTCAATTGGGTATCCTCTGTACCTTAGAAAGCCCGCATTGCCATCCAACTCTGTTACAGCACTATGGGCGCCGGAAGTATTTCCAAATGAAGCATCGTCAAACCATATGCCCGGAAGTAGTTTTGACCACTCGCCAGAATCAACCCCATTTTTATCTATAGGAATTTCTATTGAATCTCCGGTTCTATTATCTGTGATGCTTATACTCTCGGACACTTTTAGTTTCACCTTTCGTCGACTTCTAATTTACCAGACGTAATCAATTTTCCTGAAGAGTTTACAGAGGGATATTGTCATGCTTGCGTTTCGGCAGTCGCTCTTTCTTCTCGGATAAGAGCGCTAAAGCTGAAGCAATTTCGGATCTCGTTTCAGACGGTTCTATTATTCGGTCAACTGAACCTCTCTCTGCAGCAACAAATGGATTAAGCAGTTTCTCTTCATAGTGACTCTCAAGAGAAAGTTTTTCTTCATCGCCAGCATCACGGTGCAGGATCTCGACTGCTCCTTTCGCCCCCATAACTGCTATTTCAGCTGATGGCCATGCCAACATAAGATCATTTCCCATGTAACGCGAATCCATAACTATGTATGCACCTCCATAGGATTTTCTGAGAATTAGGCAAACTCTCGGAACAGTTGATCTTGCATATGCAAAAGCCATTTGAGCTCCATATCTGATCATCCCTCTCCATTCAAGGTCCTTTCCCGGATAGAACCCAGAAGTGTCGACAAAAGTCACCAATGGCAAATTGAAAGAATCACAGAATGAAACAAATCTTGCTCCTTTTTGTGAGGCAGGTATGTCTAAAGTTCCCGCCATTGACTGAGGCTGGTTTGCGACTACTCCGATTGGTCTCCCCCCTATGGAAGCAAATGCAGTAATAATATTAGGAGCCCAATTTTTACGAGATTCAAGAATGTAATTGTCATCAACTACACAATTGATCACATCGCGAACGTCGTAACTGTCTGATATTGAACTAGGAAGAATGTCACCTGCTTCGGGAGTGGAGCGATCGGGGGCGTCATTGCTATCCCAGCCTTGAGGAATTTCATATGCACTATCAGGTAAAAAAGACAGTAACTCTCGGATAAGTTCTTTACCTTCGTCAAGATCACTGACTATAAAATGGGAAACACCGGTAGTTCGATCATGCAAAGAAGCTCCTCCTAGATCTTCACTGTTAGTGGTTTCGCCAGTAAACAATTCAGCCATCTGCGGGCCACTTACAAAGGCATAACTATCCTCAATCATGATTACGAAGTCAGCAAGGCCTAGAAGCAGGGCTGGTCCAGAGACTGTAGCTCCAGTAACACAAAAAATAACCGGTACTTTACCTGAGCACCTTACGAGTTCTTTAGCTGCCGTACCCCAACTGTGCACCGCTGCGACACCTTCCAGAATGTCAGCTCCGGATGACTCCACGAAACAAACAAGAGGCATGCCTTGTTCGTGAGCTATTTTTGCGGCATTCGCAAAGTTTTCACCGTCGATTGGTTTTATTGATTTATTTTCTTCAGTTCCAATTTCTACCTGCATTACGTTTCGACCTGCCAGAGAGAGCACATTTGAAGTTACAGAACCTGCTGTTTTACCTCTAATTTTTACGAAGTGCTTGGATTCGCTGTCCATATTTAGATGCACACCTCGATGCCTGGCTGCTTGGGACCAATCTCTTTTACCACTTCATGTATAACCTCATTGGTTGCCCTTGAAGGTAGAGACGGAGTCATTCTTTTGTTTCTTATTAGTGTTACTGGTCTTTTAAGGAGCCCAGTAATCCTTATTAGAACCCAGTTGTTATCGGGATACCCAGAAGCCGCACTAGCGGGAAGAATAGCAGGAGCGTGACCTTGGAAAGCTAAAGAAGCTAGAAGCCTTAACCCATCGACTTCTGCGCTAATTTTCATTTCCACACCGGCAGATGATAGTTCTTCATCTAACGAGTCGCGAAAAAATGTTCCTTGTGCTGCCATCATCATTTCGTATTCGGAAAGATCTTGAACTGATATGGATTCGTTCTTAGCTATGGGGTGACCTGCTGGAGCGACGATTATTCTTTCTTCTTCAAATAATATTTTTGATTCCAAACTTGCGTTCATTGCGGAGGTATTGATAATTGCAAGGTCAAGATCCCCAGAAATAATTTTTTGAGTCAACGAATTCGTGTCAGCGTCGAAGACTCTCGGCTGAAGAGAAGGAAAGGCTTCAGCCAGTTTTTCCAACAGAGGTGCAATTATCCAACGGGTAGCTGCACCTATGCAACCTATTCGAACCTGACCTTCAACTTCTTCGTTTATTGAAAGAAGATCATCTGATATTGCTTTTATCTCTGATCTAATTCTACGAGCTCTGTCTATTACCGCTAGACCTTCAGGCGTGGGTTGCATGGTACGACGATCTAATAAAACTTTCCCGAGTTCCTTTTCTAGTTTTGCAACATGATTCGAGACATTTGATTGCACTGTGTGGAGGGAACGTGCGGCGGAAGAGAAACTTCCGTGATCAGCCACGGCTATTAAGTGGTTTAATTGTCTTAGGTCCATCACTTTTAAGGATGCCATTAGATTTGTTGATATGCGATAAAGATTTCACTTATGGCAATTTTTTTATATTTACCAGTTGTTCACGCGGTAACAATGTCAGAGTAATCAAAGATTTTTTATTCCGGGTATTTGTTATTAAAGTTTTTGGAAGAGACGTTAAAGTGGTCTGTCGCCGATTATCGTCACCCGTTCAACGTGTCTTGTTTGTGGATAGAAATCATTCGATGCATGATGTTGCACGATTCTGTTGTCCCACATCACGATTGTGTCAACCTCCCACTTGATTCGACATTGTATTGAGGGGTCAAGTATTGCCCGCTCAAGAACGTTGAGTAAATGCTGGCTTTCTTTCTTGTCGACTCCTTCTATATGAGATACGAATGGTCGGTTTGTGTAAATACCTCTCTCACCTGTTACAGGATGTGTTCGGATTACCGGATGTCGAGCTGAGGGAAATTCTTCTTGTTTCTTTTTCCGTTCTTCTAGATTCATTCTATGCCCAAATGTTCGAGTGAAGTCATGTATTGCATAAAGAGAGTCAACGCGATTTTTCACATCCGGCTCTAGACGATTATAGGCTTCAGCAGTATTTGCAAATGATGTGTCTCCACCAACAGCGGGTATAACACGGCCACGAAGTATCGACCCCATCGAGGGCTCTTGACGCCAGGTCACATCCGAGTGCCAATTTGAAGCTGCGTACTGCACTTTTTCGTTGGATACTATTTCAACAACTTCTGGATGGCCATCTGGACTAGGCGCAAACGGGTGAATTTCCAAATTACCGAAGTTTTTTCCAAATTCGATGTGCTGTTCTCTTGTAATGTTCTGATTTCGAAAGACAAGAACTTTGTGGTCAAGCCAAGCTTGATTTATGTAGTCAATTTGTGGAGGGGTCGGTTCAGCAAGATTAATATCAGTAATTTCCGCCCCAAGATGTCCACTGATAAGGTTTGTTTTCACATTTTCCTAAATTATTAATTCCTTAATCTTAGAACTTCGCAAACGAAGTGACATAATCGTTCTCTTAAGGAGACTTAAAGGAAAATAGGTATTGTCTTTCATATATTGTCTATTTTTAAAAAGATAAAAAAACATTCAAGAAATATAAATCGCGAGAGTGTATGAAAACTGCATTAACCATATATCTGGGAAAAGATTCGGCTTTTGCTGCTGTAGATGTTGATGATCAAATCGACCTTTTAGCTCTTGGCGAATCTGAGGCAGGATTATCTATCGCTGACGCTGTAGATCCATACGATTCAGAGACTAAGTTATCGAAGGAAGATTTAACCCATACAGAGTTATTTATGGCTAATTTATTTTCCAAAATCATTACACGTTGTATTCGAGTTGTTGATATTTATCCAGACGAAGTTTTATTAGTTGTAAGTGAAGATATCTCTAGTCCAGATGTTTATTTTGCAGCCGCTCAACGAGCGCAAATAAGAAATATGACGGTGATCAAGGAGAAGCGCTCATTAGCAGCGTTAGCGTCTTACGGCCCGAAAGGAATTAGCGCGGACTACGCACCAGCTATAGGAGGTTTGTTTTGGATTAGGCATGGTGATTCTCTTACAGGCTCATTACCTATAGTCACCAGGGAAGATTTGGGCGCCACGGAAAAAGTTGTCAAGAAACCCCCTGTCTCTCCATCTGCTCCGTCTGTAATTTCTCTTGGAGATCGTTCTGTTTTTGATTTGCAAGTAGATAGAGGCAAAAAGAAAAGTGTCAGTCTGTCATGGTTTGTGGCATTCCTCATTCTTTGTGCAGGGTCAATATCTGTCTATTATTTTGTTTTTTCTGACTCACAGGAATCTTCTAAAAAAGAATTAGAAAATGCAATTGTTCCTGTTGTGAGTGTTCCTGTTGTGAGTGTTCCTGTTGTGAGTGTTCCTGTTGTGAGTGTTCCTGTTGTGAGTGTTCCTGTTGTGAGTGTCCTGTTGTGAGTGTTCCTGTTGTGAGCGTTCCTGTCGTCACTGAAAGCGAACAAGTAATTGAGGCTGAAAGCCCCGAGTTGGGCGCAGTAACTTTAGCTGAAAACGGATTACTTCTATTAGCAGGAACAGCAGAGCAACTTCTTTTGCCCTTCGATTCACCTCAAGAAGCAGTAATGAGTTCTTTGATAAGTTTTCTTGGTCAACCCGATAGAGAAAATATTACGGATGGCGATGAAAGCTGTGGTTCAACTGATCTACAGGTTTTCAAATTCGATGACCTAGAAGTAGTTTTTGAATCCTATGATATGGGTCCAATTTTTACACAATGGTTTGTTTCAGGTAAAAACGCCAGTGAAACAAACCTATGGACCCTCGGCAGAATTGGTTTAGGATCAAGTATTTTAGAACTTAATAAAATTTCTGAAAGTCAAATATTACTTGAAGAAGTATTTCCCGGAACTAATGATCCAGCGGGGAAGTTCCAAATAGATCCCTTTGGTTTAGGAATGCTTATAAATGGCTTGACTAGCAATACGAATGATCAGGGAAAAATATTAGAGATGTGGGCTGGTGAAGGATGTCAAAGGTTCCCAGTAAGTTAGCTTTTAGAGCTGATCTGATGCAATAAAGCTTCTTCTAACGAAGCATCACGAAAAGAGAAAGTAGTATCCTGAAGTTTTTTTGGAACCACAAATTGGCTAGAGAGCATGATTTCCTCTACCAGCTGTCGGCCATAAAGAAGATTTAATGCTGAGTTTGGAACTTTTAGAATTGTTGGCCTTTTAAGAAGAGCACCGAGAGTTTTAGTGAACTCTAAATTGGATGCAGGCTCCGGCGAAACTAAATTAACAGCTCCCTCTATTTCTTTTTCTATCATCCAATTAATTGCAGAGATTTCATCTCTTAGAGAAATCCAGCTCATCATTTGTTTACCTGAACCTATCTGACCGCCTAATCCAAGTTTAAATAAAGGCAAAAGTTTTTTTAGTAGACCCCCAGAAGAGCTTAAAACAACTCCGGTTCTAGCATGGACAACACGAATACCGGCTTTTTCAGCCTCTTGTGTCGACTTTTCCCAATTTGAACAAACATGAGCAAGAAAACCTTCTCCTTGTTCAGCTTCTTCCGTTACATGAGTAGACCCTGAATTACCGTAATAGCCGATAGCAGATGCATTAACTAAAACATTCGGGCCGTTTTCGGATTTCAGTTCAGAAATCGTTTCACTGATTAGTTTGGTGCTTTTAACCCGACTATTAATTATTTGATCCATTCTTTTCTGCGACCATCTTTTGTCGCCTATGCCTGCACCGGCCAAATTTACAACTGCATCGACTCCGATAAGGCGGCTTGGATCTAAATCGTCGTTGTTGGGATCCCAGAAAATTTCTGAATTGTCAATTTCACTGCGTCGCACTAATCGCTTAACAGAGTCACCTTTTTCAGTTAAAAATTTTTCTAGAGCTCTACCGATAGTTCCAGAAGCTCCAGCGATTGCGATTGTTTTCAAGAGTTTTCCTAAATTTATTTTTCTATTTCAACAACTTTTACGGTTAAATCACCGTTAGGTGCCTCGAAAGTGACATCGTCACCTACTGAAGCACCCATAAGAGCTTCACCTAGTGGAGAATCAGGGGATAAAACTTCTACACCTTCTCTTTGCTCTTCTATTGAACCAACTAACATTTTTTCAGGTTCGGAGTCACCTTGGTATAGAAGTGAAACGATCACACCTAAAGAAACTTTGCCATCTCCATCTCCACCCATGGAGACTATTTCAGCATTTTCGAGAATTGAAGATAGTTGAGCAATACGAGTTTCCATCTTGCCTTGCTCTTCTTTCGCTGCTTGATAATCCCCATTCTCAGATAGATCTCCTAGTTCACGCGCTGTTTCAATTTTTTTTGCTATGTCTATCCGCCCCCTTGTCGTCAAGTCTTCATGCTCTTCAAGCAGGCGTTTATGGGCTTCTGATGATAATTGCTGAATTTTTCCCATAAGGAAGCGTAACTGCCTGAGAAAATAGACAAACAGAAAACCTCTTATTATAGAATGGTTGGTCAAAACGTTTGGAATCTGCATACATGCTGCTGATAGACTTATTTGATGGGTAAGGCACGATTTGTAATTATTATCTAGAAGGCACACATTTGTGTGCCTTATTCCGTCCACTGAGGTGGGCGGTTTTTTAGTTTCGACTACAAGTAAAGGACAGGAGAAGAAATGCCGATTGAAAAAGTTGACAAGATTTGGATGAATGGTCAACTTGTTGACTGGGATTCAGCAAATGTTCATGTCCTCACTCACACTTTGCATTACGGAAATGGAGTTTTTGAGGGTATCCGCGCATACGAAACTGATAACGGCCCTGCAGTCTTTAGGCTAACTCCCCATATAGAGCGCCTTTTTAGGTCAGCTAAAATCCTTTGCATAGACATTCCTTATTCGGTAGATGAACTCGTAGCTGCTGTTAAAGAAACAGTGAAAGTTAATGGTCTGCCTTCTTGCTATATAAGGCCGCTTGCATATCTGTCTTACGGGGAAATGGGACTTAACCCTTTGCCTTGTTCAGTTGATGTTGCAATAGCAGCATGGCCATGGGGGGCATATCTGGGTGATGAAGGAATTAATAGTGGGGTAAGGATGATGATTTCGTCATGGCAAAGGCATGATCCCAATGCAATGCCACCAGCTGCAAAAGGTTGCGGCCATTACATAAATTCGCAGATGGCTAAAGTTCAAGCTGTAAGAGCTGGCTATGATGAGGCGATTTTGCTATCTCCTCAAGGGTATGTATCTGAGTGCACAGGGGAGAATCTTTTCCTAGTAAGAAATGGAGTAATTGTTACCCCACCAACAAGTGCAGGAGCTTTGGAAGGAATCACCCAAGATTCGGTTAGGCAGATCGCATTAGATCTAGATATCGAATATCGAGAAGGAAACATTTTACGAAGCGATTTATATACAGCTGAAGAAGCTTTTCTTTCTGGTACAGCAGCAGAAGTAGTTCCCATAAGATCTGTTGATGATAGAGAAATAGGAGATCCTGGTCCTGTAACCAGAGCAATCCAAGAGAGATTTTTTGAAGCTGTCAGAGGTAAAAGGCCTGAGTACTCCGACTGGAATGAACATGTCACTTGAGACATCGACTCTTCTTAAGAAAGTTGAAATATATGACACAACTCTCCGTGATGGAGCTCAACTGGAAGGTATTTCTTTAACTGTCGATGACAAGTTGAGAATAGCTAATCAATTAGATCGGTTGGGGGTTCACTACATCGAAGGTGGTTGGCCCGGAGCGAATCCGAAGGATGAAGAGTTTTTTGAAAGGGCTTCCAAAGAACTGGCTTTAAAAAACTCTCAACTTGTGGCATTTGGTTCTACAAGAAGAGTTAATGGCGAAGTAGAAGATGACGCAACTCTTAGAAACTTGCTTGATGCGAACACAGAAGTTGTTTGCATTGTGGGAAAAGCGTCTGAGTACCATGTTGCGGAAGCATTGAGAACAAGTCCCGAAGAAGGAATCGCAATGGTTGAAGAATCAGTTAGGTTCCTAAAGAATAAAAATTTAAAAGTTTTTTTCGATGCAGAGCATTTTTTCGATGGATATAAAGACAATCCAGACTTTTCTTTGGCTGTTTTAGAAGGTGCCGCTCGAGGCGGGGCTGATTGTGTTGTTCTATGCGATACAAACGGTGGTTCACTTCCACATGAGGTAGAAAAAATTGTAAAAGAAGTTACTGACGTAATTGACTGTGAAATCGGCGTGCACTTGCACAACGACACAGGATGTGGAGTCGCAAATGCAATAGCGGGCGTTATAGGCGGAGCATCGCAAGTGCAAGGAACAATTAACGGCTATGGAGAAAGAGTAGGAAACTGTGACTTAGTTCCAGTTATAGCTAATCTCAGTCTCAAACTCGGAATTGAAACTATTGCGAAAGAGCATTTAGAAAATTTGACTTCCGTGTCACGACACGTGGCTGAACTGGTTAATTTCGCTTCTGACCCGCAACAACCTTACGTAGGCACAAAGGCATTTGCCCATAAGGCGGGGCTCCATACCAGTGCTATAGCTCGAAGAAGAGACGCGTATGAACACATAGATCCCGAGGCGGTAGGTAATGGGACAAGATTTTTAGTTTCTGAAATGTCAGGCCGATCGACTATTGAACTGAAAGCAAAAGAAATTGGAATTGATCTAGATGCCGGAATAATTGGAGAGGTAGTTGAGACCCTAAAAGAGCTTGAGTACGAGGGTTACCATTTTGAAGCGGCAGACGCATCTTTAGAGCTATTGATTAGGTCAGCGACAGGTTGGTCACAAGACTATTTTGAAGTTGATTCTTTTTCAGTCAAAGTTGGTCACAACAAAGGAAGTGGAGCACGAGCTTGGAATGATGTGGCTGTAGAAGTAAACACCCATGCAGTAGTCACCATCATTGTTGGCGAAGAAAAAATAACAGCTGAAGGAGACGGGAATGGCCCTGTAAATGCGCTTGATTCCGCTCTAAGAAAAGCTTTAAGAAACGAACTTCCTCTTATAGATCACTTCAACCTGAATGATTACAAAGTTCGAGTTCTTGAATCTGAAAGAGGCACTGGAGCCGTAACAAGAGTTCTTCTCGACACCACAGATGGTGAACAGACTTGGACAACTATTGGTGTGTCAACAAATATCATTGAAGCGTCTTGGCAGGCTCTTGTTGATTCGCTCGTTTATGGTCTCTTGCATGCTAAGAATTAAATTTTATGCAACTTAAAACTAACTCAAGATTTGTAAAGCTCAGACTATGTTTTTAACCCGATCCCGTATTCTTTTATCTGAATTTTTAGGAACTATGTTTCTTCTAATCGGCGTGATTGGGTCTGGAATAATGGCTGAAAGGCTAAGCCCATCAGATAGTGGACTTCAACTATTGCAAAATGCAGCTGCGACTACCGGGGTGCTCATAGCAATTATTTCAATTTTTGGAACAATTTCAGCAGACTTCAATCCCGCAGTTACCGTCTCAGCATGGATTCTTGGACACCGTAAAAGAAATGAAGTCATACCAATAATTATCTTTCAGATCATTGGAGGTTGTGTGGGAACTGTATTGGCGAACATCATGTTTGACTTGGATTGGTTTCAGTTGTCTGAAAAGACAAGGTCAGGCGCAAATTTATGGCTAGCAGAAGTGATCGCTACCTTAGGCCTTCTACTTATCGTATTTAGCTTGCTTAAAACTAAGAGATCAAATCACATTCCCTATGTGGTTGGGGCGTATATAGGTGGCGCTTACTATTTCACTTCATCGACTAGCTTCGCCAACCCGGCTGTATCAGTAGCCAGAATGCTCTCGGATACTTTTGCAGGAATAGAACCATCTTCAGCACCAATGTTTATTTTGATGCAAATAGTCGGATTAGGTCTAGCTGTCTTGGTTATAAGGTTTTTATTTCCGAAATCTCAAACGAACTCAGGTTAGCTAATTGCATTGATCATTAGCAGGAGCGCCGTTAATTCTTTCATCAGACCAACTTATTAAATCATCCCAATATGCAATCACCGATGCCCCATGGTTGACGCCTGGGTACTCTCTCAGCTCGATGGGAGCAGAATCAGCGAAAGCACAAAGTTGCCCTAAAAGTAATTGACTAGCGATAAAAGGTATCTGCTCGTCGTCTGTTGCATGAAGAATAACAGTAGGGACTTGAAGTTTTCTTTGGTTTGTATCATTTTCTGTAAGGCGAGCATTCCAGTCTGGAAGAGAGAAAATATCATCGACGGTTAAAAACTCTTCATAAGGAATTGGGTTGAAGACTTCAAAGATGTGGCCCATGCAACCTTTTTCTAGTTCTTCTAAAAGAGGTAAATATTCTGGTTTAACGAGACTCTCGTAATCGAGTTCTGGATAGGCAGAACTAAAAGAGGCACCGACCATTACTAGGTATCCCTGGAAAGGACCACTTTGTAGAAACGATTTAAGTAAAGGAAACTGTGAAGGAGGTGCTCCCGCTGCAACACCTACCAGGTTCAATTCTGGGGCTAGATCTAGCCAGCGTTGGCTGGCATGTAATGCTGCGTGTCCACCTTGAGAATGACCCCAAACTACAAGGGGTCCATCAGCATTTATTCCATCAATGTTTTTAGCAGCTCTTACGATGTCAAATATTCCGCGAGCTTCACTTTCACCCACTATGTAGTGATGAATGCCATCGGTGCCTAGTCCCTCGAAATCAGATGCCACAACTACCCAACCTGCTTCAATAAATGGTTGTATTAGCGAAAGGTTAGGCAAAGGTTCTTGTCGTGATGGAGCGCACTGGTCGGCAAGACCAGGAGTTCCATTTGTTACAGAAAGAACAGGGCGCGATTTTTTTGCATTGAGATCCGGGGCCAACACAAGACCGCTTACTTCAATTGGTTCACCAAAAATTGATTCCGATTCGTAAATAACACGAAAACCTACACCTATCTCACCTACATCTATCTCTTCTATTTCAATTAAAGATCCAACAGAAGTTTCTGGGATTTCGGTTGGTTCAACTGGTTTAGATGGGGGCTCGTTGTATCCTCGAAGTTCGACATCTGGAATTAGATCAGCGAGCTCTGCTGTCATTCTAAATGTTCCCGTTGGAAGACCGAGAACTTCATAAGTAAAACCAGTCAGATAAACACGCAAAAGGTCGTGAACAGCTCTCGCGTCGGCATCATCAGGTAAGCATCCATCTTCACCAGCTCGAACCGTGGAATCACCGAGAGCATCACGCAACTCGGTAAGGCCACCCCTTTCCTGAATCAAAGGACATGCGTCTAACGCTGTAGCATGTCCAGTTTCAGCAATATTAATGAAAACCGAATTATCGATTGATTCGTGCAATTCCCAAGAAATTGATGGCTCAACTATTGAGTCATTTTCAAACACAACCAACAAAGCAGGTCGGTCAACTGCAAGAGCCTGAAACCCACCAGCGAGAAGGGCGACACCAGCAACTCGATCATCTGCAGTCGCAAGAGCTGCAGTTCTTGTACCCGCAGAATGTCCAATTATCGCTATTTTAGAGGCGTCAGTTATAGGACCCAATTCAGAGTCTTCACCAATAATTTCCAAGGCCTCAAAAAGATCAGCGGCGTCACCTTCTGAGTTGTCAGAGCCGGCTAGCGGAGTCAATAAGGTGGTGAGGCTTCGACCAAGATGTTCCACGGCAAATGTAATCACACCATGACTAGCAAGATGACTTGTCAGGAAAGTAGCTGCCTGACGGTACCCGGGGCTTCCATGACTATAAGCAGCTACCGGAAAAGGACCTCCCTTGTTTGCAGGAGCGGCATCCCTGTATGAATTCGTGTCTACTTCACCACCCAGGTCACCTGGAATGAAAGGTCGGACGACTTCAGAAATTACATTTATGCTGTCAAAAACTTCAGAAGGTTTTCCTGCAATGACGTCTGGTTCGATCGGGTACCAAACTTCAAATGGTCTGTCTTCTAACTGGATGGTGCGTACGCCTACTGCCCAAGGACCTCTGTCTAAGAACTTTTCAGGATCATAAGGCATTGGAACATTAGTTGTTGTGGGTGTTTGGGTTGTTGTGGGTGTTTGGGTTGTTGTGGGTGTTTGGGTTGTTGTGGGTGTTTGGGTTGTTGTGGGTGTTTGGGTTTTGGGTTGTTGTGGGTGTTTGGGTTGTTGTGGGTGTTTGGGTTGTTGTGGGTGTTTCTGAGCACGCGTTAATAACAAGTAAAAAAGAAAAAATAGTAAAAAATCTCTTGGTCATCATCTACGCCTCTTGGTACACAATCTAATATTCCAGATAGCTTTCATACGTGAAAGAAAATAGAAACCAAAGTTCCGATTTTCTCAGCGAAGAGAAGCCTTTTGAAAAATTTGATTGGATCTTGTTGTTAACAGCAGCAAGTATATGGGGCTCTTCATTTTTTTTCATGGATATCGCACTTGAAGCAGAACATCCAGGATTAATTACATGGTTAAGACCTACATTAGGTTTTTTTGCACTCGTGTGGCTTCCATCAGCTAGAAAACCTATTGAAACGTCTGATTGGTGGGCGATAATTTTTCTTGCTTTCACATGGATGGCTTTCCCTTTCACAATGTTTCCAATAGCACAACAGTGGATTGATTCCTCAGTTACGGGGATGCTCAATAGTGCAATGCCGATAATGACTTTGATAATTGGACTTTTGATATTTGGCGTTCCAGTAAGAAAAGTCCAGGTTATTGGGCTCTTTCTAGGTGCCATGGGTATTTCAATGGTTGGTTTACCTACAATAAATGGAGGTGGAACGAGTGCGCTTGGAGTTTTGTTGGTCCTGCTGGCTATGACTTCTTATGCGGTTTCGGTCAATATGGCTGGACCACTGCAAAGAAAATATGGTTCTCTGCCTGTTTTATCTCGTGTTCTTGCGATTTCATCTCTTCTTACAATGCCTTTTGGCGTATATGGCATGATGAATTCTATTTGGTCTTTGAAAGCGATCGGGGCAAATTTGGCTGTTGGCATAGGGGGAACCGGGGTGGCCTATGCCGCTGCAACGACTCTGACTGGAAGGGTTGGTGCACTGAGAACTTCAATAGTCACCTACCTAATTCCAATTGTTGCCTCTCTGTTGGGAGTCTTTCTTTTAAAAGAGAAACTTTCCTTTTGGGAGCTGTTTGGAGTTGTCGTTCTTTTAGTAGGTGCGTGGTTAACCACTCGAACAGAAATAAATCCAACTTCAATCTTTAAATCAAAAATTTCTTAACTTCAATTAAACAGTACAAGTCAGCAGGCTTATAGGAAGTTGACTATGTTCAGGTCGTGTGAGCTGAGAAGTCGCACATAAGCACCGTGACGTGCAGGATGAAAAAAGTTGAGCTGTCGTTTTGGCATAAGCGCGCCCTTGTATAAATGCCTCATTAATTCTCGGTATTACAAGAGGTAGTAAAGATCCATTGATTATTAGGGCACAGGTATCTCTGGTTTATTAACATGTGCTGTTCCTTGACAGCAGGAGCCTGTTCAGCTACTTATTTGATCGGGAAGTTTACTCGGGACGAGTATTGGCTAGGTATCAAAATTTGGTTTGGGGTTGACTTTATCTCCCGGAGTAAAAGAGACAGGCATATGTTTAACCCCGTTAATGAAGTTTGATCTAAGACGTGAAGGCTCCCCATCTAGAGAAACATCGGGCATTCTTTTGCAGAGTTCTTCGAAAATTATTCTTAATTCAAGTCTCGCAAGGTTAGCCCCGAGGCAAAAGTGAGGTCCTCCACCGCCAAATCCAACATGATTATTTGGTGAGCGCCGGATATCTAATGAAAAAGGATTTTCGAATTCTGAATCATCTCTGTTGGCTGAAACATGCCACATCACTACTTTGTCTCCGGCATTTATCTTCTGGCCATTTATTTCCGTATCTTGGGTCGCTGTCCTTCTGAAATGCAAAACGGGAGTAGCAAATCTAACGATTTCATCTACTGCGGTATCGATCAGATCTGGGGTATTTTCTTTTAATAAATCAAACTGTTCGGGGTGTTCTATCAGTGCCCACAAGCCTTGTGAAGTTGCATTACGTGTTGTTTCATTTCCAGCGACAGTCATCAGCAGCATAAATCCGTCGATTTCTTGCTCATTTAGAACGGTAGGCTCGCCATCATCTCCTATTATCTCAGCATTGATTAATCGAGTAATTAAATCATCTTGAGGTTCTTCACGTCTCTTATTAGCCAATTCATTTGCATACGCGTATAGCTCAAATGCGGCAGCTTGATTGTCTTGTCCCGCATACTCTGGGTCTTCGATTCCAATCATTTTGTTAGACCATTCAAAGAGTTTGTTTCTTTCTTCTTGAGGGACACCCATTATTTCAGCGATGGCTTGCAAGGGGAGTTCTGCGGCTACATCTACTACAAAATCGCAACTCCCTTTTTCGATGACTTCATCAACTATCAAAATAGTTCTAAACCGTAAGTATTTTTCAAGTAATCCGATCATTCTTGGGGTGAAACCGCGGTTTACTAATTTCCTATAACGAGTGTGCTTAGGTGGATCTGTATAAAGCATCTGAGTTCCCCGAAGATCGAAACCTTTTGAACCATCTTCGTGTTCATGTGGATCCGCTATAGAGATACCCCCAGTCTCCGAAGAGAAAACCTCAGCATTTCTATTTACTTCAACTAAATCTGCATGACGAACAACGTTCCAAAAACCAGGTCCATCTGGTTCATTATGCCAACTTACGGGGTCTTCCTTCCGAAGATAATTGAACATTTCATGATGTTCTTGTGTGAGAAATCTGTCTAGATCTAAAAGGTCTATATCTTCTTTCTTCATAACTAATCCAATCGCTAATTGAATAGTACCAGTCTGTATTGAAGCCGCAAATTAGTTACCTTCGGTCAGCTCAGGCTCTATGAAAATGGGGCCAGCATTTTTGAGCTCAAATCTGATGTCAGCTTCCAACTTATTTATGAGGTTGGCTATCTCTTTAGTTTGAAGAGTTTCATTAAAACTGACCCTAACACCTATAAGAATTTCTTCTGGTCCTAAATGTTGGGTTCTAATTTCCACTAATTTAGAAACCTGACTGTTGTTTTCAATGATACTTACAATTTTTGAAAGGTCTTCTTCAGTAGCAGCTTCACCGATAATGAGGCTATGCATTTCACGGGCAAGAATAGTCGCGATTACTCCTAAAAGGATTCCAATAGAGAGTGTGCCGACTCCATCCCAGATAGGTTCTCCAGTTATTTTCACCATGGATATAGCTGCTAGAGCAATAACCATTCCAAACAATGCCCCAGCGTCTTCCAGAAGAACCACTGGGATTTCAGGTTGTTTTGACCGGACTACAAACTTAGACCAAGTAGTCTCACCCTTGATCGTTTTTGCTTCAACAATCGCGGTTCTGAAAGAAAATGACTCAATAAATATTCCGAAAATTAGAATTCCGATAGCCCAACTCGCATTATTAAGAGTGTGAGGATGGCGAATTTTTTCTATACCTTCATAAATCGCAAACAGTGAACCCAAAGAAAATAAAATTAAAGCAACTACAAAAGACCAAAAGTATCTTTCGCGACCATATCCAAAGGGATGTTTTGAACTGGGTTCGCGCTTAGCTCTTCGTGTGCCTAGCAGTAGCAGCAACTGATTTGCTGAATCTGCACTGGAGTGGATTCCTTCAGCCAACATCGTAGACGACTTAGTTATTGCAAAACCTGCGAATTTTGCAATAGCTATTCCTAGATTTGCTATCAGTGCAGCAAGGATAGTTTTTTTGCCAGTTGTTGCCATTAGTTACATTTTTATAATAGGGACCTGATTATTTCTATCAGAAAAACTCGATTACGTGTATCTTCAGAAGAGCTAATAGTTTTGCTGTTGATTAGAGAATGTGGGAAATAGGATGAAAATTTTTAGATCACCATCTGAACTACTTAAAGCGGTGGGGGATCATCTTGGTTACAGCAACTGGATAATGATCGATCAGGAACGTATAGATTTATTTGCAGAAGCAACAGGTGACAAACAGTGGATACATGTAGACCCACAAAAAGCTTCTGAAGGACCTTTTGGGAAAACAATTGCACATGGGTACTTGACTCTTTCTCTAACGAATTGTCTTTTGCCTGAAATTTTTCAAGTCGAAGGAATCTCAATGGGAATTAACTACGGCACAGACCGCGTCAGATTTCCTGCACCATTAACGGTTGGGTCAACGGTTCGCGCAGGTGCCGAACTGATCGACGCTGTAGAAATAGAAGGTGGTGTCCAAACTGTGGTTCGTGCGAGTGTTGAAATCGAGGGCATGGAAAGACCCGCTTGTGTTGTGGATAGTCTCAGCCGTTTCATCTGGTAAGCAAGTAAAGGTAGTCTTGTTGAGTGTCTAAAAGGAAACGTAAATTAACGCCAAAAGTCCCTCCCTCATTGCCACCTGTTGAAGCAGGGCTATTAAGTCCCACCAGACTGGTCCCAGCTAATATTAATAAACCTCCTTATGCGCTTACAGGCGATCCAGGAAATTCAACTTCGTCGTTGATAAGAGATGACGATGAGATTAAACGTATGGAAAAAGCAGGAGAGATAGCAGCTTTAGTTTTGCTTGAAGCAGGTTCTAATGCGAGACCCGGAGTTACAACAGACAAAATTGATGAGGTAGTCCATGAAATGATTTTGTCTTTTGATGCTTACCCAAGTCCACTGAATTACAGGGGTTTTCCCAAATCTGTTTGCACGTCGGTAAACGAGGTTATATGCCATGGAATTCCAGATAGTCGTCCGTTGCAAGAAGGAGACATCGTTAACATAGATGTCACGGTTTATCATGAGGGTGTTCATGGAGACACTTCAGTTACTTTTCCGATTGGGGAAGTAAGCGAAAGAGATATTAATTTAATTAAAGAGACGCGAAAGGCGATGGATCTGGGGATAGAAGCAGTCAAGCCTGGAAGACCTGTGAACGTTATAGGTAGAGCGATTGAAAGACACGCAAAACGTCATTCTTTAGGAGTCGTTCGTGAATTTATCGGACACGGTGTTGGAACCGAGTTCCATAGTTCACTTCAAATCCCTCATTACTATGACCCCTATGCTTCCACAGAGATACTTCCTGGGATGACTTTTACAATTGAACCAATGTTGACACTTGGTGACCCTTCACCGCAGATGTGGAGTGATAATTGGACTGCGGTCACAAGAGATGGGCGGCGCACCGCCCAATTCGAACATACAATTTTAGTTCTCGAAGATGGAGCAAAACGTCTTACCGTAACTGGTGACGGAAATGCTCCTTCGGATCTTCTTTCCATCTAAAAAGACTTGGTTAACGCCAAGTTGCTGTTCCAGTCTTCGCTAGAGCAACCCATGTGTTACCGGGAGTTAATCTGATAGGCACCCCATCAGAAGTTATTTCTGCTGGCTCCGAATCTTTTTTTCGTTCCCACTGCCCTTCGATTAGGTGGCCATCAGTAAATACCCAAGCTGTGCCGCTTCCTTCAGTTATAGCCTCAGGAGATCTCGAGTCAGCGGCGCTCTTTCCATAAGAAATAAATTGGATCACAATGTTAGTAGGAGCTACCCGTACGCCGTCACCGTCACCATGAGGTTCGCCATTGTGAGTGCGCTCCCATCCTGTGCCATTCCATGCATAATCTATTTCTGCATGACCAAAATCTACAAAAACACCGGTTGCTTTTTTGGCATTGACATGGAGAGGCGAATTTTCGGTTCTAAAAGTAAATGGAGGTTCAGGAATTTCATCTCTATCTGGATGCTTCGACCAGAGTCTTTCTGTTGAAGTGAAAAGATTATGCGGCGCTCTCCGTGATGTTGAACGCCAGTAACTTTCACGTGAAGCGTCGTACCCAACATCAGTAAGGTCAGAGTCTTTTACTACTTCTCTGGTTCCGCGGTTAGCTCCAGAGTAGGCGAAAAGTGGGCTATCAAAACCGGTTAAAAGAGGCGGATCAGAAGTCCTGGCTGAACGAACCGGTCCAACTACTCGAGAATCTGTTGTTTGAAAAATCGCTATAAGACGTGTTAAACCTGCCTCCACAAGTTCCTCGTAAACAACATCGGCTTGGTTGATCCCAGCTTGCGGTCTAGCTATCGAAACATTGTCAATTTTAATAGCGAGAGCCGGACGACGGATATCAGTTCCGGGCAGTCCAGTCCATTGTTTTGATAGCTCTAAAAGTTGGTATCTCTCTATTTCTCCATCAAGTACGTTTATTTCGATCTTTAAATTTTCAATATTTCTTTCCAGAGTATTTATCTTCGAATTCAGATTCAAAATACTTTCATTCACTCCAGGTATACGAGAACGAGTTTCTTCCTGAAGTTGGACGTAGTCCTTTTGTTTATTTCGGGCTGCTGCAATCTCCTCATGAACTTCTGAAACACGCTCTCCAGTAATACGCATTTTAGAATCAACAGATTCAAGTCTTCCTTCGGTCTCGTCGATTAGAGCCTTGTAAAGTATCTGACTCCTTATACCGCGAAGAGTTTCATCAGTTAATTGGGCTGATTGCGTTAGAACAGAATTCATCCTTTCATCATTCCGTACGTAGGAATCGATAGCCAGTTCACGTCGAAGCTGGAAAGGTTCTGAGCGTGATGACCAGACGTCTATGTAATCGTCTGCCAATACTTCAAGTCTTATTGGGTGTTTTACAAGTTGTGAGTCTTCGCTATTTATTAAAGCTTCGGTTTCCGCAATCGTTTCATCAATATCTAAGAGCTCATTTTTAAGATCAACGATTTTCTGTTTTTCTGTTTGGATTCCTTTCTCTATTTCGTCAATGTCAGAGTTCACTTCATCTATTTGTTTCTGCAAGCCAGATATTTCCTTGTCATAAGGTCCGGCATGGGCGTTCGGCAGAATAGTAGTAGCCAAAATAGAAATAGAAAAAAAACAAAAAATAAAACGCTTTGAAACCATAATGCGAGCGTAGATCTCTAACCACTCCTAGAGGGGTCATACAACGAATTTTTTAGTTATCTTGACTCAAAATGAGTGCGCTAGTAGGGACAGAAGTTCCTGCTGTAACTAATGCATTTTCAACGTTTTTAACCTGATTGACTGAAGTTCCTCGTATTTGACGAACTGCTTCTGCTATACCGTTCATTCCATGTATATAGGCTTCTCCTAATTGGCCTCCATTAGTGTTTGTTGGTAGCGAGCCATCCATGTCTATATTGCCATCACGCAAAAATTCCTTTGCTTCACCTTTTTCGCAGAATCCAAATTCCTCAAGTTGTGGAAGAAATAGGGGGGTGAAGTGATCGTAAATGTTAGCGACTTGGATGTCTGCAGGTCCAAGACCAGTGTTTTTCCATAATTGATCTGCACACAACTTCATTTCAGGAATTCTTGCAATATCATCTCTGTAGTAGCTTCTCATTGCCTGTTGGTCATCTGTAGAACCTTGGGCAGCTGACGCTATCACTGCAGGAGGATTCGAAAGGTCTCTAGCGCGTTCGAGGGAAGTTACGAGGATTGCTTGCCCACCATCAGATTCTTGGCAACAGTCCAATAGATGAAGCGGTTCAACAATCCATCTGCTTTCTTGGTGCTCTTCTAAAGTAATTGGCCTTTCATAGAAAAAAGCAGCAGGGTTTGTTGCAGCGAATTTTCTATCGGTGACTGCTACACGTCCAAAATCTTCAGAAGTAGCTCCAGATAAGTGCATGTATCGAGTGGCAAACATAGCAACCCAGCTTGCAGGGGTTAGAAGACCGAACGGCGAAGTCCACCCGAAAGTAACATCGAAGGCTTCCGCCCCGCCATGCTTATCTTGAACCCCACTACCGAAACGATGCCAGGACCTTTCGTTAAAAGCCCGGTAGCAAAGTACGTAGTTTGCAGAACCCGAAAAAATTGCTGAAGCAGCCTGACCAATAGTTCCGCATGCTGCCCCTCCGCCATGAGGGATCATGCTGAAGTGACTCAAGGATGGGATTCTTAAATTTCGCGCAACTTCTATCTCAAAATTCTGTTCTGAGCTAAAGGTTACTATCCCATCAACGTCTAAAGCCGTCACGCCGGCATCTTTTAAGGCTGCTTCGCAAGCTTCAACGGCAAGTTCCATAGGAGTTCGACCTGAGTCTTTTGAAAACTCAGTAGCACCAATTCCTACAATCGCTGTTTCAGAAGAAAAATTGGAGTTCATTCTTATTCCTTTTGCTTGCTATTTTTTAGTAGGAGTACTTCTGCGTTTCCTGAAACGTGTACTCCTCTATCATTTTTGCCTAAAAAGGAAATGTTCAAGGATATTTGGTCTCCGTTTTCAGTTTTTTCTGTAACTGAACCTGAAAGAGTCATAGTGTCATCAGGATGGTTGGGTGTGCCCAGCTTTAAATCGATAGAACTCCATTCAATCGCAGGTCCGGCCCAATCGTTTATCCAACGACTTACGATTCCTGTCGAGGTAAGGATATTCATGAAAATATCGGGCATGCCTTTAGATTGAGCGGCTTTAGGGTCATGATGTACATCTTGATAGTCACGTGTAGCTAGAGCAGTTGAAACTATAAGAAGTGTAGTTATCTCCACAGGAGATATTGGTAGTTCATCACCTATTTGAACTTTAGCTGGATCGAGTTTTGAGACCTGTTTTTCAACATTTTGTGCCTCTGATTCGTTCGTATCAGAAACGGAAGATTGATCACGATCCTTATCTATTTTGTCATTCCTAGATTCTAATTTTTGTCTTTCATTCTCTTTTGGTCTGAACTGATGCAATGTGAATTCGTTATTAACGTCGAGCCAATGAACTTCTAGTGGCATGTCTATTTCCAATTCTTCTGGATCAATATCAGTGATATTGGAAACTAAGCGGATTCCTTCTTCTAATTCGACGAGGCCAACAATTAGCGGATAGTTGAACGCAGGAACCTGAGGGTAGTGTGCGATAGCCCAACTATGGAGGTTGCCTTTACCAGTTGCAGCGACACTGTCTAAAGAAACGGACCCACATAAAAGGCAACGAACGGCAGGAGGATGTTGCAGATTTCCACATTCATCGCACGATTGAATGCGTAATTCTTTATTGTTGCAGGCATCCCAAAACCAGTCTGTTGAATTATTAGAAGCAGGCTTGGGTCTTGATGATTTTTGCTGATTTTTTCTGCCGGTGCCCGGTCGAAATTTGAGTACTCGGAATTCCATAGAACCAACCTGTTTCCCATGGGAATTAGAATATGTTGTTTCGGTGGTAACAAAATGACCCACTCCGATAGCCGTTGTTTTTTCTACTGAAACATCAAGCAACTTTTGGCTGCCAGAAATTAAATCACCGGGTTTAATCATCTCGTCATAGTGGTAAGCAGCATTTGTGGCTACTACGCCTGTAAAACCAGCGTCATCAAGAAGTTGATAAACCTCAGCACTGGGCGAATCTTCGCTATTTCTTTGGAATTGGTTACCTAGATGGAGGCCAGACATAGTCCAAACTTGCAGCATTGCAGGTGGGGCAATAATTCCTTTGTATTTTGAATCCTCTGCAAAATTTTGGTTTATATAAAGGGGATTACTTTCTGACATGGCGTCACACCATGACCTAATTACTGGTTCGCTAACGCTGTCACGTGCTATTTCAATTTTTCCGACAGAGCCAATTTGGGATGTCAGAGAATGAAAAAAATCGTTTTTTTTGCTATCCGTTTCAGCTTTTTCATTAGTTCGAGGAAGATCTCGGTTCAATTTTCACCTCTCCAAGCGATCATACTCACATTATCCTTTAGTTAACCAACAGAGTAATTAGCTAATTTGGCACTGCGGGCACCAAGTCGTCGAACGTTGACCAATAATTCGATTTTTTAATACATGGGAACAGTTTCTGCATGCCTTTCCGGCTCTACCATAGCAATCTAGATTGTGTTGATTCTTACCTGTTAATCCATCAGGTGTCCTATAATCGCGAAAAGTAGTACCTCCGTTGTCGATCGCTTGAGATAAAACCTCTCTGATTGAGATAAGTAAAGTTTCTGAACGCTCTTTTCCAATCCGTCTGGCAACAGGATTTATGCGCGACCGCCAAAGTGACTCATCTACATATATGTTTCCAAGCCCGGCAACGATTCGCTGAGAAAGAAGTTTAGTTTTTATGCAACTTCTTGAGGATGACAAAGATGCATAAAAGCTCTCAGCAGATAATTTTGGATCAAAAGGTTCAGGACCAATATTGTCTAGCGTTGGGAGTGATTTGTAATCACCCGGATCTACAACCGCAATTCTGCCGAAACGTCTAATATCTCTGAAAAGTAAAATTTGACCGTCGTTGAGTTCCCACTCGGCTCTGATATAAGGGTCATCAGATTTTTCTTCTACCACTGAGAGACTTCCAGTCATTCCAAGGTGAACGATAAGTTCTTTAAGATTTATTTTTCTACCTGATTCTTTTTCTAGGTTAATGATGAGATATTTACCTCTCCGATTCACATCTCGTACAAGAAAACCAGAAGACAACTTTGCTTGTAGAAATTTTTTTGAAGGAAAAGAGTAGCCATTTAATATTGTTTTTCCAGTAATTAAAGGCTCCAATTGGGAGCGGATTGATTCAACCTCAGGTAGTTCGGGCATCGGTACACGATACCTGTTTAAGTGATTTACAACTTTTGTGCCGCAAACTGGTCTAGGTTTTCTATGTGGTCTCAATAGCGATAGTGAATCAAAAGGGTGGAGTTGGCAAAACCAGTGTGACTTTAGGACTGGCTTCTTCTGCTGCTAAAAAAAATTTAGAAACTTTGATTGTTGATTTAGACCCACAAGGAAATGCAACTACAGGGTTGGGCATATACGAGCCCTCCAAAGGAGTGGTAAATGTTCTAGAAGACGAGTTTTTCGGAGGAATCAATGAAGTTGCAGAAAGATCTAACTGGCCATCTGATTGCGGTCAAATTCCTTATATAGCTGCTTCGACTCCGAATCTTTCTGTTTGCGAACCACGACTTGCCACAGATCCTCTAGGAGCTCAGAACCGATTATCAATTTCTTTTGAAAATTCAAATTGGCCTCTGCTAATTGTTGACTGCCCACCTTCTCTTGGATTACTTACGGTAAATGCTCTTTTTGCAGTCGACATGACTCTTGTAGTTACAGAGCCAGGGGCATGGTCCGTTGATGGTGTAGCGAGAATGATTCAGACAATAGAAAAAATTCGTGCACGCCGTATCGACTCCAAGCCCAATATTGCTGGAATTGCTGTAAACCGACTTGGAAGAACTCGAGATGATAGTTATTGGAACGCAAAACTTGAAGAGGTTTACTCTGATTTCCCATTACCCAAAATTCATTTACGTACGGCCATAGCAGAAGCCTCGGCCCAATCTTTGCCTATACATGGTTTGGGTAAAAGATCAGGTGCAGGAGAAGCAGCAGCAGAATTTGATCAACTTTTGACGCTTCTATTAGAAGGTGACTATTCTGAAAATAATTCTGATGAGGAGGATTCAGTTGGCTACTTATGACCCTGAAGCTATACGTTCACGACCGACTGCGCCGAAAGAAAGCCCTGTTGACGCTTTACTAGATGGTGAAGATAAAACAAATAGTAATATTTTTGACACTTCTGAAGAACTTTCCAAAGACATTGATAAAAATTTAGACCCTGTAGAAGAGCAAGAAAAAAAATCTTCTAAAGGCAGCGAAAATTTTAGACCATTTGAAGTGCCACCAGTAGAGAGTATTGACGAAAGCGCAGATAGAGCTAACCGAGTAGGTGCATTGATTGCTACTGTTGTTTTGTTTTGTTTAGCTGTTTTTTGGAAAAAACATAAAAGATCCGGTTCTTAAAGTCCAAGCGCTGATCTAGCCGGAGCGTCAGGTCTTAGTTTCCCTGAAGAGGCTCTTTTTTTTATAAATTCAGTTCCAGCAGGACATTGAGCAATAAAAGAGCACCAGCCGCAGAGAGGAGTTGTTATTGTTTCAAATTCGTTATTGTCTAAGTTGCTTTTAAGTTTGCCCCAAGTGCCAGACAAATCGCTTACTGCTTTCTCAAGTAGATCTACAGAGACTTCAGTTTCCTTAGTTTCTTTCCCAAGATACAAAAGTCTAGCTCTGGTCGGTTGTTCGCCAGTTTTACCAGCAACAGCTGCAGCGTATAAAAGCACTTGATTAAAATTGTCATTTCCGTATTTAGGAATTTTTCCAGTTTTGTAGTCGACCACTATAAGACCATCTTCATCTCTGTCGAGACGGTCAATAATTCCTAGAAAGGGAACTCCTGAAAGCGAGGTTGACACTCTTTGTTCAGTCGCTTCAACTGAGATCATTGATGGGTCTTCTAAGTCCCATAACCCTTTGATTGCATTCCATGACTTCCAACGGAACTTAAGTTGCTCGTCTGAATTTAGTTCAAGACTTTTGAAGTCTTTTCTTTCAGCAACTTTTGGCCAAATGGTACCTGCTATTTCTTTGGCTTTTTCCTCTGTTCGTAGTTCTGGCTCTTCTTTGCAAAGTTGTTCGAGAACATCATGAGCAAATTGACCTACGAGAGCTGCTTCTCCTGTAGGGTCTGGCAGTTTGTCTATGTATTTGTGTTTCCAACGGCGCGGACACTGTTTAAAGGTGGAAGCAGATGAGTGCGAAAATGACCTTGGGAGTTCAGACATTAGATGTCTAGAACTGATTGGTCAAGAAGATTACTGTTAGCAATCAAATAATCACGACGTTTTCCTACGTCTGAGCCCATTAGAGTGTCGAATGCTTTTGCTGCCTTTTTGGCAGCAACTACGTCACTCATTTTCATTTGACGAAGTATTCGTGTTTTAGGATTAAGAGCACATTCAGCTAGTTCATCAACGTTCATTTCTCCCAAACCCTTAAATCTATTCCATATTATATTTTCAGCTTTTCGTCCACCTTTTGTCAATTTAGCTGTGACAGAGTCTCGTTCGCTTTCAGAGAAAGCTCTGTGGATCGTGTCCCCGATTCTGGTCGAAAACAGTGGGGGTTGAGCAGCAAAGACTCTTCCCTCTTCGAGCAATGGTCGCATGTATTTATGCATAAGTGTTAAAAGAAGGCAGCGTATGTGGCTTCCATCGACATCAGCGTCGCAAAGAATAATGATCCTTCCGTACCTTGCAGCTTCTATTTCAAATTCTTCACCAGATCCTGCACCTACTGCTGTAAAAAGAGCTTGAGCTTCAGTGTTATCGAGAACCTGTTTTAGTGATGACTTTTCAGCATTTACAACTTTTCCTCTTAGAGGTAAAATGGCCATATTTTCTGAGTTTCTTCCAGCTTTTGCTGGGCCTGCAGCAGAATCTCCCTCGACAATAATTAGTTCAGAATCAGGTCCATGAACCCGACAATCAGCCAATTTTTCTGGCATTCCTGTTGAACCCATGCTCGCTGCTCGACGTTTCGTTTCGAGCAGTTGTTTGGAGCTGACTCTATTAATTATTGCGTTAGACATTTTATCTCTGAGCAGATTTACGTGGCGTTTAGGGCCAGAGCCATTGAACCAATCTGTCAATCCTTGTTTAACAATGTCATAGACTATTTTTTCAATTGATGGCGTTCCAAGCTCTTGTTTAGTTTGTCCCCGGAATTGTGGCTCGGGAAAAATTACTTTTATGGCCGCTACTAGTCCCTCTTGAACATCCTCTTTAGTGGCGCGGTTTTTGTTTTCTTTTGCGAGTTTTGCAAGTTTGCGGGTGTCTTTTAGAAGAATGTCGTTCGTGGCTCTTGTTAGTGCTCTATCGAACCCCGCTATATGTGTTCCGCCTTGAGAGGTTGGAATTGTGTTTACGAAAGACTGAATTGTGGTATCAAATCCGCTTACCCATCGGATGGCTATTTCCACTTTGCAATCTCTCTCAACTTCTTTCATTTTGCCGTCAACTGGAACTTTTTCTACAAAAGACTCAAACCCTGAAAGCGTAATAACCTCAGTAACATTCTCACCAACCGAAAGATGGTTAACTAAATCTGCAAGCCCACCTCTCGATACAAAATTAAAAGGTTTAGAGCTATTGCCACTTCTTTTATCAGTTGCGGTGACTTTTAAACCGGGTACTAGAAAACAGGAGCGAGTTAAGCGGTCACATATTTCTTCGAATTCAATTCGAGCCTCTTTGTCGAAAATATCTTGATCCGGCCAAAAGCGGATGCGCGTCCCAGATTTTGTTGGGCTTATTTTTTTAATTTTCTTGACTTGATGATCTTGTTTAAAAGATGAACCACTGAAGGTTCCCGGGACCCTTGCCTTAAATCCTAGTTCATGAGTGTTGCCTTCTCGGTCAACTTGAGCAACCAGCTTTGAAGATAAAGCATTTACCACCGAAGCACCCACACCATGCAATCCTCCAGATGCCCCATATGCCCCTCCTCCAAATTTCCCACCCGCATGCAGTTCAGTTAAAACTACTTCGAGGGCTGAAACTTTTTTACCGGAATGAATATCTACGGGTATTCCTCGACCGTTATCCGATATTTCAACAGATCCATCGCGGTTAAGAACGACATCCATGCGGGTTGCAAATCCGGCAGCAGCTTCATCGACAGCATTATCTACCAATTCCCAGACCAGATGCATGAGACCCTGACTTCCTGTTCCACCTATGTACATGCCGGGTCTTTTTCTGACGGCTTCGAGACCTTCTAAAGTTTGTATATCATCAGCGTCGTAACCGTTAAGGCTATTTTTTTTAGTTTTAGATGTTTTCACTTTTGACGTAGCCAGTTTTTTTGATTCTGTTTTAGTCGTAGTTGGTTTTGTTTTTGGCTTTGACACAGTCATATTCTTTTCACCATCTACTTATTCCAAGGGCAAGAATCTGTCTCTCAGTTGTTGTGCCGACCAAATCCCTCTTGCTGGATTCAACTAGAATCTGGACGGGGTTTGGGTCAGGTTTTTTAGGATCTTCGTCCGTAGCCATCACTGCAAGAAGATTTGTTAAAGGTCCGATTTTGACGATTGTTACTTTTGAGTCGTCCGGCACTTTTGTTATACGGACACCTACTCCGTTACGTCCTCTCGATTCAAATTCTGCAACTGGAGTTACTTTTGCAGTTTGGTTGCTCAAGATTGTAGTCACGAAGTCATCTCCAAAAATTGCTCCTGCAGCTACTATGACTGAACCATTTTTCAATTTCATTCCAGCGACACCTGCTGCACCTCTACCTTGGATACTTACAGCAGAAACTGGCATTCTGAGGAACTGCCCGTCAGAAGTTGTTATTCCAATGTCAATCTCGTCTGGTGTGCAAAATGCACTTGCAATCCGATCGCCCGTTTTTAGTTTGATCACGTTTTTTCCATTTTGAGTTTTTTGTACTTCTTCAGTGGTTAGACGTTTAATTACCCCACTTTCGGTTACTAACACAAGGTGTTCTTTTGAATTTGTCAGTATCGTTTGAATTGTTTCACCTTTATTTGTGCCAAAAAGTTGAGCAGCACTGCCGCCGCGTGTTCTTCCAGAAGCATCTACAAGCTCAGCAGCAAGAACGTGAAGAGATCTTCCTTCAGAAGTGACAGCAGTAATAGTTGATGTTGTGCTTGTAAGCAGAGAAGAGAGAATTATGTCGTGTCTACCTGGGTTTGTTTTTTTGGCGCCGTCCACACCTAGTCTTCCTATCTGACCGGAAGATGAGAGGGTCACTACGCAAGGTTCATCCTCTATATCTTCATTCACCTCCGTAGTTTCAAACACCGGCATGTCATCTGAACTAATTATTTCGGTACGACGCTCTCTCCCAAATTGTTTAACTAGTTCGTCTAACTCCTTTATTACGAGAGTTTTTTGACGAGTGTCTGATTTAAGTAGAGTGTTAAAACCTGTTATGGCTTTTTTCAGTTCAGATTGTTCTTCTTCTAGTTTTCTTTTTTCTAATGCCGTGAGTCTTTTTAAAGGCATATCAAGAATGTGATCGGTTTGAAGTTGTGTCAATTTAAATTTATCCATTAAGGCACTTCGCGCTTCGGCCGTATCTTCAGATTTTCTTATTGTTGAGACGACTTCATCGATTGAATCAAGTGCAATTAGCAGCCCTTTAACAATGTTGAGTCGAGCTTTTGCTTGAGCTAGTCGGTATTTTGTTCTTCTAACTACTACTTGTAGCCGGTGTTTTATGTAGTGATCGCATAGATCGTATATCCCTAGAGTTCGAGGCTCTCCGTTTACTAAAACCACATTATTAATGCTGAAGGTTTCTTCAAGCGGAGTCATTTTGTAGAGATCAGCAAGAACAGCCTGTGGATTATGACCGGGCTTTATGGTTATTTGTATTTTTAAACCTGATTCACGATCGGACAGATTCTTGAAATCCATTACCCCATTTAGCTTGCTGGCTTCGTTAAGTTCTTTAAGTTTGCTAATAACTCTTTCTGGGCCTACTAAATAGGGAAGTTCTGTTATGACAACGGCCTGCCGGTTCTTCCCGGATGGTTCAATATGTGCCTTGGCGCGAATTCTTATTGTTCCCTTTCCTGTTTTATAGATTTCTTCAAGATTGTCATTGATAATTATTCCCCCACTTGGAAAATCAGGTCCAGGAACTAAACTCATGATTTCGCGTATCGTCGGCTTTGGACGTCTTTTTTTCATTATTAAAGAGATAGCAGCACCTACTTCTACGAGATTGTGGGTAGGCATATTGGTCGCCATGCCGACAGCAATACCAGAAGTACCGTTAACTAAAAGGTTTGGCAAGAGGGCGGGTAAGCAAGTGGGTTCTTCGCTTTCCCCATCATAAGTAGACCTGAAATCGACAGTATCTTCATCAATTTCCCTAAGCATTTCCATTGCTGTTTCCGCAAGCCGGCACTCTGTATAGCGAGGTGCTGCAGGAGGATCATCAAGGGAGCCGAAATTGCCTTGTTTATCTACAAGAGTCATTCCACGGGAGAAATCCTGTCCCATTCTCACGAGAGCATCGTAAATTGCTGCGTCTCCATGAGGGTGGTATCGCCCCATGGTGTCGCCTACAACTCTGGCGCTTTTACGATGAGGGTTTTCTGGTCGGAGGCCCATTCTCAGCATTGTGTACAGAATTCTTCGTTGAACTGGCTTCAATCCGTCTTTCACATCAGGTATAGCTCTGGATGTAATAACGGAAAGTGAATAGGCAAGGAACGATTCTTGCATCTCCTCTTCGACGGGTATCGCTATTATTTCTTTTGCAAAGTCAATATCATCGGGTAAAAGTTTTTGTTGTTTATTCATATCTTCTCCAAAGTTTTAAAATTAATGGATCTTGCAGCGGGTGATTCCATTTACAAGTTCATCTAAAATGTCTAGGAGTTCGTTGCCTCCTACTAATATGAGATCTTTTATCTGTTTTTCTGTCCAAGGCCCTTCAATCGTTTCAGGTGGAAGACCAGCTTCTTGCCAGGTATCACCTAGATTCCTTATCGCTTTATCAACGCTGGGATCTCCACAAGCGGCTAAGAGTTCACCTGCTTTTCTCGTATCCAAAAGCAACTCATTTGTAATGTTTGAAGGCAGGGTTGCTAGGCGCATATTTAAAGCTTCTTTAGCAATTTGAGCGTGATTCATCGCAACTCAAAATTACCTTGCCAACTGAACGTGGCAGTGGATCCTATAAGGGCAAAAAGCATATTTTTGTTGTGTTAAGCAACAAGATCTTATTTTTTTGCTTATTAGCTAGGACAACAGTCTTTTTCACACTTTTCAGGTGAAACTTTTAAAGCGCCCAAAGCAGCTTCGGTCAGTGTGGGTTTGTTGATTCTTTCACATAGAAGATCGGCGATCATGCTTATAAATCTGGAGTCATTATTTACAGTGTCAGCTCTGCTAAAAGACATTCCTAGTGAGGCTGCTTTGTTTGAAGCCTCAAAATCCAGATCCCAGAGGATCTCAAAGTTTCCTATTGGAAATCCAATAGGAGAGACCACAACTGCTTTTATGCCTTCAGAAGCCAGTTGTTCCAATTTGTCATTAATGTCAGGTTCCAACCAAGGTATGGAAGGAGGCCCGCTTCGTGATTGCCAAACTATCTCTCGTCGTAAACGCTTATCCGGATCGACTTTATTAGCGACAAGTGATGCAGCTTCATTTATTTCAGACTCATATCGACATGAGTCGGCCATGCGCAGTGGGAGGCTATGAGCCGAAAAAAGAAGCACAACTTCGCTTCTCAAGTCATTGGGAATCTCTTCGATTGCCGATCGGAGGCGGTCTGCCGTGGGTTCTATCAATCCGGGGTGATCGTGATGGCGTCGTATCTGATCTATTTGAGGAGCATCATCACCTATGTGGGAGCAAGCATTTCTGATGTTCTCCGTGTACTGTCTGCAGGAACTGTAGGAACTGTAGGGAGATGAAAGCCATGCTAAGCACCTAGAGACGCCGGACTCTTGCATGTCTTTTATCGTGTCGAGAATAAGCGGTTCAACATTTCTGTGTCCGATGAAAATCGGGATATCGATATCCCGATTTTTAATCTCCATTTCCAGTTTTTCTTTTATATTACGAATATTGGCATTTAGAGGTGAAACACCACCTACTGTTTCATAACGCTTAGTTACTTCTTCGAGACGACTGGAAGGAATATTTTTGCCTTCCGTGATTCTTTCAAGAAAAGGTTTGACTTCAATCAGGCTTTCAGGTGCACCAAAAGAGACTAGAAGAAGAGCGTCATACATCTCGTTCATAAAAGTTGCTTATTGACTAACCATAAAAAGACTGAGGTCTTTTTCAAGGTTGTCTTCAATCTTTTTTATAGTTTCACCTCTCGCTGTGGAACGTGTGAGAGAAAGTTGAGTTTTACCAATCGATTTCAAAGATTCTGCCCTAGCTAGCGAAGTGGAAAGTACTTCATCGACATCAACGACTTCGTCAAGAAATCCTGCATCACGTGCACCTTCCGGATCGTATTGTTGCCCAAGGGCAGTTGCTCTAGTGAAATGTCTTTTTGAAATGCGGTCTCGTGCAAGTTCAGTTGCGAAAAAGGGTAGTGACATGCCAATAGCAAGTTCTGGTAGGCCTATCTTAAATTCTCCCTTAGCTCCAACCCTTAAATCACAAGACATCAACAAAATAGCCCCCGCTGCTAGAGCATGTCCAGTGCAAGCGGCGACTATAGGTCTTGGAAATGAGTAACACTTGAGAAATAGTTCCACTCCACTTCTTAACATTTCTCGTGCGGCATCTTCCCCGGATTTCATCACTGCAAGGTCAAAACCTGCCGAAAATTTTCCAGGCCTACCTGATAATACGACCGCTCCCGCATCCTGGACTTCGTCAAGTTTTTCAACCAGAGAACTTATAGCGTCATGACCCAAGGCGTTTGCTTTGCCATCATCTAATTCCAAAATTGCTATTTCGTTTTCGTATCTGACTTGCACAGTTGTAGAATCCATATTCGGAATCTATCGGTTTCTTGGCATAGAATTGAAACTAAGTATCTTCAAGTTAAGATTTAATAAGAAAATTCACACGGGGAGGAAATGTGTCAATTCTTGAGATAAGTGAAGAAGCTTCTTTAAAAGTTCTAGCCGTTCGGTCAGAAGAGTCAGATGCAGAAAAATTAGGTCTAAGAGTTGCAGTTAGTGGAGTATCTGGCGTTGAGTATGCTTACGATTTAGCCTTCGTCCCTGTAGAAGAAGTAGAGGACGAAGATATTTCATATGAAGTAGGCGAATTGACGGTCATCATTCCTCTAGAAAGCAAAGATAAATTAGCTGGCGCTACATTAGATATTCCACAAAGTGCAGATCAAGGTGGTCTAGTCATACGAAACCCTAACAGGCCAAATCCGCTTGGCGATTTAGGGGAACTGGAGTTGACTGGTGATGTTCCCGACAAGATTAACCAACTTTTAGAGCAAAAAGTTAACCCAGCACTTGCTTCGCACGGTGGTTTCGCGACTCTTGTCGGAGTGGAAGGTTCAACAGCTCATGTGTCTATGGGAGGTGGTTGTCAAGGATGCTCTATGAGTGCGGCGACATTAACCGAAGGTATTAGAGCTTCTATTCTCGAGGCGGTACCTGAAATAAAAGATGTTGTCGATGTAACTGACCACAGTTCAGGGGAACAACCCTATTATTCCTAAGTTTATTCAAACTCAGAAATAGCTTGTCGTATACTTTTGACTATTCCAGACGAGTCGAGACCAAACGAAGAGAGTAAGTGGTCTGGTTTGTTATGAGAGTGAAAAGAAAGAGGAACGCCTAGATTGACGACCCGACAATCTGATTTTTCTTGGTTTAAGTGACTTAGAACGGAAGATCCAAACCCTCCTTCTATGTAACCATCCTCAATAGTTACGACTAATTTATGTTTTTTTGCATCTTCAAGCATTTGTGAATTTAGAGGATTAATAATTCGAGGATCCCAGACAGTTACTCCGACCTCTTTGAGTTCTTCTGAAGCAGTAAGAGCTTCTGAGAGCATTTTTCCTGCAGCTAAGATGCAGACCTCTCTGGGTTTATCGGTGTTTTCGGTTACTTTACGTGATTCCATGCCAGTCCCTACTTCTGTCCATTCAACTTGGGGTGCGGGAGTTTTTGGCCAACGAATAGCGACAGGTCCTTCTGTAATGTCAAGTGCGTCTTCGAGCATCTGCTGTAATTCTTGATATGAGGAAGGTGCAAAAATTTTCATTTTTGGAATCTTTGAAAGAAGTGATATATCAAGAAGGCCATGATGGGACGCTCCGTCATCACCTGTAACACCGGCTCTGTCAATGCAAAAAATTACTGGAAGTTCATGAAGTCCAACGTCAAGATTTATTTGATCTATTGCTCTAGTTAGAAAAGTGGAATATACGGCTACTACGGGTCTTAAACCTCCCATAGCCATACCAGCAGCGGCAGTTACGGCATGTTGTTCGGCGATCCCCACGTCAAAACACCGATCAGGAAACCTTTCTCTAAATGAAAGAAGACCAGTTGAATCAGGCATGGCAGCTGTAATAGCAACTACTTTTGAATTTGATTCACCCACCTTTACGATAGCTTCGGAAAAAGCTTCTGTGTAGCTGCCTGATTTCATTCCTGAGGTGTCATGCATGTGTTTGATGGAATCCTGCTCAGCTGGTGCATGTCCTCTTCCTTTTTGTGTGAGCACATGAAGCACAACCGGCCCCTCAAATTCAACTGCATTGCTTAATGCTTGTTCGATCTCTTCAATGTTGTGTCCATCAAACGGACCCAAATAGGTGATTCCTAAGGCTTCGAAGAATGCGGGAGGTTCAAACATTTCTCTTATGGCGGCTTTAGTGGCGCTGATTCCTCGTTCCAGGATTTCTCCCACCCATGGCATGCTCTCAGCCAGTTTTTCTAAACGACGTTGTCTCCTCATATAGGTTGGGTTTGATCGAATTCTTATAAGGCTTTCTGATAGCCGACTTATAGTCGGTGCATATGAACGACCATTGTCATTGAGAATTATCGTTACCTTCTTTCCGCTATGCCCCAGATTGTTGAGACCCTCAAAAGCCATACCGCCTGTAAGAGAGCCGTCTCCTACTACAGCTACAACGCGCCGTTTATCGTCCGATAAAGAATAAGCAGATGCGAGACCGTGAGCGTAAGAAAGGACAGTTGATGCATGTGAATTCTCTATCCAGTCATGTGGTGACTCCTCTCGAGATGGGTATCCAGAGATCCCTTCCGGTAGGCGAAGATCAATGAACTCTTCTTTTCTTCCAGTAAGAATTTTATGAACGTAAGTTTGATGACCTGTATCCCAAAGAATCGTGTCGTTAGGGGAATCGAAGACGCGATGCAGAGCTATTGTCAGCTCTACGATCCCAAGGTTTGAACCAAGGTGACCTCCATTGTTTTCTACGGTTTCAACAAGAAGCGTTCGGATTTCTGAAGACAGAGTCTTGAGCTCATCAGAGTCAAGGTTGTTCAAGTCTTTCGGAAAATTAATTGAATCTAAAACCAAAGTTGTTTCTTTCTACTTCTATAGGGCGAATCAGTTATTTTAACTTTAGAAGCTCTGTTTAACTTTAGAAGAGAGTATGCCGTTTTTCATATCTGAACTTCTTTTATTTAAGTATTTCTTTGAAAGAATAAAGGCATGATCCGCAGTTTTGATGACATTAGAATTTTTGTCACATAAAATCCCAATGCTAGGCACATAATGCCTCCGACAATGTCAACCCAGTAATGATTGGCAGTAACTATTACGGAAAAAGTTGTAGCAATCGGGTATATGCAAATAATTAACTTTGTCTTCCGATTTTTTAAAACTGGGTATAAAGCTAATGTGCACCAAAAAGACCAGGCAAAATGAAGGCTTGGCATTGCGGCAAATTGGTTGCTTACTTTTTGCATAGTTCCGGAATCGAAAGACCAAAGGCCACCGATTTCCGAGAGAGTGTCAACAAAAGGGTAAGTGGTAATTAGACATGCTCCGAAATCCCCACAGTTTGAAAGAAGGCGGGGAGGCATCAAAGGGAAAAGGCTAAACCCAATTAGTGCAGTACCAGTTGAACTTAAAAGAAAGAATCGCTGTCTTGAGTATTTTGATGGAAATTTTATATAAAGCCATACCAGAGCAAAAATTGTTACTCCGAAATGAAAGGTTCCATAAAAAACATTCCAGAATTGAATAAACCAATTCCACTCAATGAAAAAATTCTGAATCTGCAACTCCTTAAAAGTTCCTATTGATTTTTCTAAATCGATGATCATCTCAGCATTTTTAAGAGCTTTGCTTGGTGACACACTTGCTGACCCAAATTGATTACGGGCGAAGGAGTAAATCAAATAAAAGAAAAGTATGAGTGCTATTTCTAACCACCATTTCATACCTGTCTTAAGACCCGTTGGGGAGGCATCCTTCTGGTGGTTATTTTTCTTCAGAAGTTCTCCAATCATCGATCGAAAACTTTAGGGCTTAACACTGGCAAGAAATTCTTCTGTATCAACCATTACTCTTGTTATTGTTGCGTTAGCTACCAGAAGTTTTTCTTTTTCAGTTTCCACTGTTGCAGAAAAAGTTAATCTTCTCCCATCGACTTGTTCAAGAATCGCATGAGCTGTGATGTTTACACCTAGAGAAATTGGCGTTAAGTGATCCACCCGTATCCTCATGCCGACTGTCGTTTTATTTTTTTCCAGACTTCCAGAAATGGCATCAAGTGTCGCTTCTTCGATGAGGGCCACAACTCTTGGGGTGGCGAGAACCGGGACTTCACCTGAATTAAAGGCAACAGACAAGTCGCGATCTTCTACTTTTAAAAATGCCGTACCACGAAGTCCTGTCTTAAGCTCCACTTGGGTACGATACGCACTTATAGGCTTGATTTTATAATCAGGGATAATTTTTAAAAATGAAATTGTTAAATAGAGTTTTGTTAGCCGATATGAAAAGGAAAATTTTTGACTGAAATACAAATAGTCTCATCGGATCTTCTAGGGGAAGTTCTTTCTTCAGCAATGAAGTCAGGCGGCTCATTCGCAGAGATCTTTGTCGAAGATAGAAGATCAACGTCAGCGGTTCTTGACGATGGTTTAGTGGAAGAGTTGAATAACGGTAGAGATAGAGGAGCTGGAATTCGTGTGGTTTCAGGAGAGACTACAGGATTTGCTCACACAGCCGATCTTTCAGCTGCTGGTCTTCATAAAGCGGCAGAAGCTGCTTCATCTGCAGCTCGGAGTAATTCTGAGTCATTCGTCGAAATTGATTTGAGCAATGAAATCATTCCAAATATTTCTGAGATAGAAATATTGCCTAAAGAAGTACAAAAAAGCGCGAAAGTTGCTTTATTAAAATCTGCAGATGAATCAGTGCGTGGTGCTGGGCTTCCCATTACGCAAGTAGCAGCCAGATATGGAGACAGTCATCGGGTTCTGCAGATAGCGAATAGTGAAGGTCTTTTAACCGGAGATAGGCAGATAAGGAGTTCTTTTTCAGTTTCTTGCGTAGCAGCGGGTGATGCGGGCATGCAGACAGGAAGAGAATCTGTTGGACAGACGGTTGGGTTTGAGCTATTTGAAGACATAGATGTAAATGAGGTAGCGCGTAAAGCTGCTGAAAGAGCTGTTACCAAACTAGATTCTGTTCCTGCACCTAGTGGCGAGATGCCAGTTGTTGTAGGTCCAGGAGGCGGAGGCGTACTTTTTCACGAAGCTTGTGGACATGGGCTTGAGGCAGATTTGATTGAAAAATCAGCTTCAGTGTTTGCAGGCAAACAGGGAGAATTAGTTGCTGCACCAGATGTGACTTTGGTTGATGATGGGACGATGGTGGGAGAATGGGGGAGGTTTGCAATAGATGACGAAGGAAACCCTGCAAGTAAAAATGTTTTAATTAAAGATGGAGTTTTAACCGACTATATGTGGGACTGGCAACGAGCGCGAAAGCATGGGCGAGTGAGTTCAGGAAATGGACGTAGACAGAGTTACAGGCATTTGCCGATGGTGAGGATGACCAACACTTTTCTAGAAGGAGGTAATGAAGACCCACAAGAAATTATCGAAGACACTGAATATGGGATTTATGTTGCCCAACTGGGTGGAGGCCAAGTTAATACAGCAACCGGTGATTTTGTTTTTGGAATGACAGAAGCTTATTTGATCGAAAATGGAAAGCTAGCGGCCCCTATTAGAGATGGCAATCTTATTGGCAACGGTCCCCAAGTTCTTCTAGATATTGATGCTATTGCAGGCGATTTTGCAATGGGTTCACCAGGTACATGTGGAAAAGACGGTCAAGGAGTTCCAGTTGGAGATGGAACACCGACTTTACGTGTGAAACGTTTAACTGTGGGAGGCACTGCAACGTAATGTCGACTGAATTAATTGAAATAGCAGAACTCGTAACTAGTTGGAGTGATTCAGACGAACAGATAGAAGCAGTTGTGACGAGTGACAGGGAAACAGAAGTCCGCGCCTATGAGGGTGAAATCGAGTCGCTGACGGTTGCGGAGTCACAAGGCATAGGTGTGAGAGTAGTAAAAGATGGACGTCAAGGCTTTGCTTATGCGGGCACCTTGGAAGAAAATGAGCTACTAGAGGTTCTAAGTGAAGCTAGGGACAACGCTAGTTTTGCTAGTCCTGATGAATTTTCAGGGTTGGCGGAACCAGATGGAGTGGAGTGTGTTTCTCTCGAGGTATACAGCGATGGTGTGGACTCGATCTCCACAAGCAAAAAAATAGATTATGCCCTCGAACTAGAAAAACTCACTCTGGCGACTGATAAGAGAATTAGTGGTATTGAGTCATCAGAATATACAGATGTTGTAAGTGAGTCCGCTATAGCCACTAGTACCGGTATACGCGCATCTTCGAAAGAGAGCGGTTGCAGTCTAATGGTTTACACCCTTGCAGAAGAAAAAGGTGAGACTCAAACTGGTTTTGGTTTTTCCATAGGCAGAAGCCCTGAGGAGCTAGATATGGAAAAGGCAGCGAATGACGCGTCGGATAGAGCTACGAGAATGCTTGGCTCAACTAAGCCGAAGTCGGAAAGACTGACTGTCGTATTGGACCCTTGGGTATCTGCTCAATTTTTACAAATAGTAGGAAGCACCTTGAGCGCTGAGATGGTACTAAAAGGCAGATCATTGTTCACAGATCGTTTGGGTGAAAAAGTGGCAAGTCCTATTATCTCTCTTGTGGATGATCCGACGAATCCTCGAGCGTTTACAGCTACTGAAACTGATGGCGAAGGTTTAGCGACTCGTCGAAATGTTCTTATAGAAAATGGTGAATTGAAAATGTTTTTGCATAATGTTTGGACGGCTAGAAAGGCTGCATCGACTTCTACCGGTTCGGCAATACGAAGTTACGCATCTACACCTGGAGTCGGCATCCAGGCGGTATCGCTCAGGCCTGGAGGCAGGGACCCTGTTGATTTGATTGCGGGCATAGATAATGGAATTCTGATTCAGAGCGTCACAGGATTGCATTCAGGCGTTAATCCGGTCAGTGGAGATTTCTCAACTGGTGCCGAAGGGTTGCGAATCAGCGATGGGGAGTTATCTGAACCACTTCGTGAGTTTACAATAGGGTCGACAATTCAAAAAATGTTGAAAGACGTAAGTGAAGTCGGAAATGATTTGGAGTGGCTTCCAATGAACTCCGCGGGTTCGACGTTAGTAATAAATGAGCTAACAGTATCTGGTGCTTAGATGCCTTTAATCAAGTTGAAGAAGAACTAGATTTCTTTGAAGGCTTAGTTTCCTTCTTGCTGGATCCAGTATTTGCTTTTTCTGAAGAAGAATCGGATTTCTTCTTTGAGTTTTCTTTTGTGTCCTTTGTGTCTTTAGTGTCCTTTGAGGTTTCTTTTGAGTTGCTTTCTTGAGGTTTCTTTTTTGAATTTGACCCATGGTCATTTTTGTAGAAACCGGAACCTTTAAAAGAAATCCCAACTCCAGAAAATACTTTTTTAACAGTCCCTGAACAATCAGAAGGACATTTTTCTATAGGGTCATCTTTGAAAGACTGGACAATCTCGTATTCTTCTTCGCAGGTCTGACACCTATAAATGTATGTTGGCATAATCGGCACCTAATCGAATTCTTTAAGAACTGAACTATAAAAGATACAGCTATTAAACAATGACATGATTTTTTCTTAATTATCGGTCATGCTATAGGAATGGTTTTCCTTTGGGTGTTTGCAATTTTCCTTTCTTATTTTTTAGGAAGTCTTCCCTCAGCGCATCTCGCTTCTAACAGAAAAGGTTTTGACCCTACTCGGTCTGGTTCTGGCAATCCAGGAGCGACGAATGTTTTAAGAGTAGTTGGTCTTCGTGCAGGTGTACTTGTACTTATTGCTGATTTCAGTAAAGGCTCTATAGCTGCCGTAATTGGGTTGTTGATTGACGGGACCTCATTGGGTTTAGCTTGTTGGCTTGCATCAGTTCTTGGGCATGTCTTCCCGATAACAAGAAAATTTCGTGGAGGTAAGGGAGTTGCAACAGGGGCAGGCGGCTGTTGGGTCCTTTTCCCTTTAGTGGGAGGAGTATGCACATTAGGTTTTTTATTAATAGCCAAAATTTCAAAAAAAGTTTCAATGGCATCAATTTTGACCGCCGTGTTTATGCCTTTGTCTGTGCTTCTATTTGGATTTGAATTAAAAGAACTACTAGCAGCAGTTTTTTTATCTGTTTTAATCCTTATAAGACACAGAGAAAATTTTAAAAGATTATTAAGTAGATCTGAACATTCACTTGGGATTGGTGAATAATTGCTTTCAGTCGCTATTCTCGCTATGTGATCGAATTAAAAGAAGTACAAGAATTTATATTTAGTCAGTGTTCAAAACTCTCTACCGATGAGGTTGAGATCTCTAAATCACGTGGTCTGGTCCTAGCAGGCACTGTCATTTCGAATGACGATATTCCACCATTCCCAAACACTGCAATGGACGGCTATGCAGTTAGAGCTCTTGACACGGTAAATGCGCCGGTTGAATTAAAAGTTGTAGGGACTTTACCGGCTGGGAAAGTCCCAGATTTTAAAGTTGGACCTGATGAAGCAGTCAGAATTATGACTGGTGCCGTAATTCCAGAAGGAGCAGACTCTGTAGTAATGGTTGAAAAAACTAGAGAAGCTGAAAGAGATAATTTTGTAGTTGTAGAAGAAAGTGTTAAAGATGGAAATTTTATTCGCCAACCTGGAGAGGACTTTGTCAAAGGTACGGAACTGTTTGCTTCAGGAACTCTGATTGGGGCTGCACATATCGGTGTATTTGCAACAATTGGGCTTGAGGAAGTAACTGTATTTAAAAGACCAGTAGTAGGAGTAATGTCAACGGGGGATGAATTGGTCCAAGGTGCTACACGGCTAGAACCTGGACAGATCCGAGATTCTAATAGACATTCGGTAAAGGCTCTTTTAGATGAGATAGGCGTCGAAGTTATCGATTTGGGGTTGATCCCAGATGATGAAGAAAAGATCGAATCCGCACTTCTTTCAGCAGTTGAAAAATGTGATGCGATAGTCACATCAGGTGGAGTAAGTATGGGGGATTTTGATTTTGTCAAAGTGGTACTCGACCGTTTAGGGGAAATGAAATGGATGCAAGTAGCAATTAAACCAGCCAAACCGCTGGCTTTCGGTTTGCTAAATGGTGTGCCAGTTTTTGGTTTGCCAGGCAATCCGGTTTCGGCAATGGTTTCATTTGAGCTTTTTATGCGTCCAGCATTGTTGAAAATAATGGGATATGCACAAATCTGGAGGCCTTACCTGAAAGCTAAGGCAGTTACTTCGTTCAAACGCCGTCAGGATGGGAAAGTGCATTTTGCCAGAGTTGCTCTCATAAGAAAAAAAGATTCATATGAAGTGTCATTTTTAGAAGGACAAGGATCGCATCAACTAGCGGCAATGGCGAATGCTCAAGGTCTTGCCGTTTTACCCAATGGAGAAGGTGTAGAAGAGGGAGATTTTGTTGATGTGATGCAATTAAGCGAGCCAGAAATAAATTAGTCCTCTACGCTTAGTCTATGGGTAAAGGACTAACTGACCTCTTTGGTCGAGTTCATAAAGATTTTCGGATATCAGTAACAGATAGATGTAATTTTCGTTGTCAATATTGCATGCCTGAAGAGGGCTTAGATTGGTTAAAACGAGAAGAACTTTTAAGTTTTGAGGAAATCACTCGTATAACCAAAATTTTGGTTGAAAACTATGGAATAAACAGTGTTCGGCTTACGGGGGGAGAGCCAACTCTGCGTGCAAATCTTTCTGATTTGATTTCAATGCTTTCCAAGTTGCCGATTGAAATTGCCCTTACGACCAATGGGATATCTTTAGACAAAAACGCTCACAATTTTCGTTCTGCAGGCTTACACAGAGTCAATATTTCCATTGACTCATTAAAAGCAGAAAGATTTAAAGAAATTACTCTCAGAGATGATATGAAAAAAGTGATAACTGGTATCGAAGCTTCTATAGAAGCGGGTTTGTCTCCTGTAAAAATAAATGTTGTAGTAATGCGTGGAATAAATGATGACGAAATAATAGAGTTTGCAAAGTTTGGAAGAGAACGGGGTGTAATAGTCAGGTTTATAGAGTTCATGCCTCTTGATGCCGATGAAAAATGGTCAACTCTCTCAGTCGTCTCACTAGAAGAGATATTTTCCACAATAAATTCTGTTTATCCACTAGAGGTCGTTAAACGCTCAAATGCACCGGCCAGCAGGTTTAGATATGTAGATGGCCAGGGAGAAATCGGGATAGTAGCTAGTGTCACTCAAAAATTCTGCGATACTTGTGACCGCATAAGAATTACCGCAGATGGACAATTTAGAAACTGTTTATTTTCAAATGAGGAATTCGACCTTAAAGAAGCGCTTAGATCTGAAAGTAGTGATAAAGAGATATGTGAACTTCTAGAGATGGCAGTTTCAGCAAAGCGAGAAGGTCACGGAATCGGAAATGTTGATTTTATTCGCCCAGCCCGAAGCATGTCTCAAATTGGTGGATGAAAAAGGAAAGACTTTGAAACCCGACGGAGACAAATTTACCCACGTAGATGAAAACGGAAAAGCACTGATGGTAGATGTTGGTAATAAAGAAGATACGAATAGAAGTGCTACCGCATCGGGAAGGGTTTTTATGGGTCCTGAAACCATAGACGCCTTGAAAAAACAAGAACTGCAAAAAGGTGATGTATTAGGAGTCGCTAGAGTTGCTGGAATACAGGCAGCTAAAAGAACGTCAGATTTGATTCCACTCTGTCATCCTTTGGCAATCAATTTTGTTTCTGTAGATTTCAAAATTGAAGAAAAGTATGTTGAAATAGTCACAACTGTTAAAACATTTGGAAAAACCGGTGTCGAAATGGAAGCCCTGACCGCCTGTTCTGTCGCAGCGTTAACTATTTATGACATGTGTAAAGCT
>JUEM01000019.1 GCA_000817085.1 marine actinobacterium MedAcidi-G1
TGCCTAATGAAGGAGAAACAGCAGTAACCGCAGTCACGTTTTTGGAACCTAATGACTTAAGGGCCGCGGCGGCCAGTAGTGTCGAATCCACTCCTCCAGAGAAAGCCACAATCACAGATTCGTATTTAGATAATGCATTCAGAAGTCGAGCAGATAGAGCTTCTAAGTTTTCACTTTCAACTTGTTCAACAGGCATTGGATTAGTTCAGGAAAAATCCCTTAGCATTTTTTGCAATTCCAGCTGGTGCTGTTCTTCGGTTGAAATATAATTTCTAGCAATCTCCTCAAGGAAAACCGACTTATCTTCTACTAAGCCAAGCAAGTTCCTATAAAGAGATATAGCTTGCAACTCGTGCTCAAGACTCTCGCGCAGGATCGGTTCGATTCCATGATCAAATGTCTCTTTCACTGAAGTAATTTTTGTTGAAGGGTGCCCTCCAAGGCCCGTAAGTATTTCGCCCATTTCTTGAGCGTGAAGTAAGGATTCCGTAGCTTGTGCTTTCATAAACTCCACAAGAGGGAGTCGATGTGGTCCTGTAATCATCAATGAGTAATGGGTATATCTAACAACCCCTGAGAGTTCGGCTTCAATTATCGCATTTAACGCTTCAGCTAGATCCGTTTCATTAATATCAGAGTTCATATAATAAACCTACTAAAGCAGCAGCATTCAGTGGGGATAGTCGCAAGTAAAATTCTTCTGAGTAAAGCTTTAATTTTAAATTCACATACTCTTTTACTGAACGAATAAGTAAAGATGGGTGCGGAATGACATACCTTGACCTTGCAAGAGGTTTTCCAGAAGACGAGTTTGAAAAACGAGTTTTCAAGATGCAAAAGTTAATGCACGATAAATGTATTTCAGCTTTCCTAGTAACTACTGAACCGGAAGTGCGATATCTAACTGGTTTCCACACACCTTTCTGGCAAAGTCCAACAAGACCGTGGTTTGTAATCGTCCCACACGCAGGTAAACCAGTTGCTGTTATTCCCAGCATTGGTGAAGTTGCCATGAAAGAAACTTGGTTGGATGACATAAGGACTTGGAGCTCTCCAAATCCAACAGATGAAGGAGTTGTTCTACTCGGCGATACTTTGAAAGAAATTCTGGATGTAAGTTCAAACAGCTCAGGTGGAAATTTACAGATTGGTATTCCGATGGGAAATGAAACGCATCTAAGAATGCCTTTGATGGACTATCAGAAATTGAAAGATGTAATAGCTCCACATACTTTTGTCGACGCGACAGAGATAATTCAATCTTTACGAATTATCAAGTCCGAGCGTGAAATTGAAAAGATTTCCAAAATATGCAAAATCGTTTCTGAAGGGTTTGCAGAAATCCCAACTCTAATCAATACCGGAATGACAGAAAGAGAAGCTTTTCGTGCATTTAGAATCAAACTTTTAGAACTGGGCGCTGATGAAGTTCCCTACCTGGTAGGAGCAACTGGTCAAGGCTTTTCAGACATAATTAAACAACCCAGTGATCGAATAATTGAACCGGGAGATCTAATAATGTTTGATACTGGTTCGACATATGACGGATATTTCAGTGATTTCGATCGAAATATGGCTTTTGATTTCACTACTGATGATGCAAACTCTGCCTACAAGATCGTATGGGAGGCAACAGAAGCTGCTCTCGAGGTAGCCCTACCTGGTAAAACCACCAGTGACCTCTGGCAAGCAATGGCATCAGTACTAGAAAGTGAGTCAATAAAAAGTGACTCTGTAGGCAGATTTGGGCATGGATTAGGTATGCAAGTAACTGAATGGCCATCAAATACAAAAAATGACCGAACCGTTCTTCAAGAAGGCATGGTTCTAACCGTCGAGCCGAATCTCATATGGGGGCATGGTCATGTCATGGTTCATGAAGAAAATTTTGTTGTTCGAGGAGATGGGGTCGAATTGTTATCGACACGTGCGTGCCCAGAGTTAGAAATAATCTATTAACTCCATACGATTGGCGACTTAGCGCCTATAGCACGGCCTTCTGTTCTGACACCTTTAGCCGCTAGTTGTGATCCAATTACTTTCCATAATTTAGGAAGACGATAATGAGGGACCCGCGGGAATAAATGGTGTAGAGCGTGATGGTCGTGACCTCTGATGAGTAAAGTTGAACCTGGAAATACTGCAACTCTGGTATCGACGTAACGTCCTTGATGATCAGCGGGATGATGCGGAAACCAAGCAAAAACAAGTATTAACCAGGCATTTGAAATCCTTGCAGGCAGATACCAAAGAAGAATCAAATCCCAACCAACTCCGAAAATTAAAGCAGCCAGCAATATTGAATGCATTAAAACCCAAAAACGTAGCGCATACTTACCACTTCGAAGCTTCGTGGCTTTCGGTACTTCCGTATTCGCTTGATTGAGAAACACGTTGCGAATTTTGTTAGGAAGAAAGCGAAAAGCTTTCTTAGAAAAAGCAAAAACAGGAGTAAACGTGCTAATAATTGCTATCCCCCACCATGAAATGGGGAGTTCTCTAATCGGGCCCTTTGTGTGATAATCAGGATCACGTTTAGGGTCATTCGTAAACGCATGATGCTGCATGTGTTGAATTCTGTGACTCCAATAATCGAATCCCAGTGGAACCGAAGAAATCGAACCAATCAAATCCTCACCCCAGCGATGCCGCGTATGCTTACCCCATATATTTCCATGAGTTGCCTCATGCAGCGGCATGTAAAAAGTCGTTGCAAGAATCGTATTACAGCACAATCCCAGCCAAAGTGGAATAACACCTATCATCCCGATTATTAAAATATAAATCCACAGTGCAAAAGAGACCAAGAACTCTATTACGATTCGGATCTCAAACTTGTCTCTAAATGGGCTAACTATAAGCCGCTCTTCTCTTTTCTCAATCTGCTTCGAAGAAAATTCAGTCATGAGAGCACCTACATCTAATATTCTGCTGACAAAATAAGTTTAACTCTTCCCATTGTGTTGAGAGTTAACTGTTCATGAGAAAATACTTTTACCAATCCAGAACAGTTCAAGAAAAAATAATTAAATTCTTTCTTGTTTAACTTTTTTTAAATTACGTGCACGTTCGCCTGAATCCAGAATAGTTTTGCGAAGGCGTACGATTTTTGGAGTTATTTCTACACACTCATCTTCGGCTATGTATTCCAGAGCTTGTTCGAGTGAAAGTTTTCTCGGAGGTGTTAAACGCACGGTGTCGTCAGATGCTGCTGCTCTAACATTCGTTAGTTTTTTTTCTTTACATATGTTTACATCCATATCCTCCGCACGAGGATTTTCACCGATAATCATACCTGCGTAAACGTCATCGTTTGGAGAAACAAAAAGAGTAGTACGCTCTTGAAGATTTGTTATTGCGTGTCCTGTAACTGAACCTTTTCTATCAGCTACAACACTTCCGGTTTGTCGCAGTCTCATTTCTCCCATCCACTTTTCCCAACCACTAAATACGTGACTAAGAATGCCCGTTCCTCGAGTTTCCGTTAAGAATTCAGTTCTAAAGCCAATTAATGCTCGAGAAGCAACCACATAGTCAAGTTTCACCCATCCCATGCCATAGTTCTTCATTTCTTTCATTTGTGCACGTCGTTCACCAAGAAGCTGTGTGACGGCACCAACATGCTCCTCTGGAACCTCAATCGTCAGATCTTCAACTGGCTCGTGTAAATTTCCATCTATTTCTCTAAGTAGCACTGAAGGTTTACCGACAGTCATTTCAAATCCTTCACGTTTCATCGTTTCAACTAAGACTGCTAATTGCAGCTCTCCGCGACCTTGAACTTCCCAAGTATCTGGGCGTTCAGTTGGAATAACTCTGATAGCGACGTTGCCGACAAGTTCTTCCTCTAAACGAGCTTTGATCTGGCGTGCTGTTAATTTGTCGCCGTCAGCTCCAGCTACAGGAGAAGTATTGACACCAATTGACATGGAAAGCGTTGGCTCATCAACAGAAATCACTGGCAAGGGACGTGGGTCTTCTATATCGGCGAAACTTTCTCCAATTGTCACTCCTTCCACGCCTGAAACATAAGCTATTTCTCCAGGTCCTGCTTCTTTGACATCTACTCGTGAAAGTGCTTCAGTTAAAGTCACAGTTCCAATTTTGACCTGCTGTATCGATCCGTCTGTCCTACACCAAGCAACGTTTGAGTTCTGTTCCAAAACACCGTTAACGACACGACATACCGCTAAACGACCAAGATAAGGGGATGAGTCTAAGTTCGTTACGTGAACTTGAAGTGCTGCATTCTCTTCACCACTAGGGGGCGGTACATTTTCGAGGAGGACTTCATAAAATGGATCCAGATTCGTTCCAGGGATTTCTGGGTCCAGTGTGGCAACTCCCAATCTCGCATCCGTGTAAATAATAGGAAATTCGATTTGAGATTCTGAGGCATCTAGGTCTAAAAAGAGTTCGTATATCTCATCTATCACTTCACTTATTCTTGCATCTGGCCTATCTATCTTGTTGATTACAACAACTATTGAGAGATCAGCTTCAAGCGCCTTGCGTAAAACGAATCGTGTCTGTGGTCTTGGTCCTTCCGCAGAGTCGACTAGTAATAAAACTCCGTCAACCATGGTTAAAGCCCGTTCGACTTCACCACCAAAATCAGCGTGACCAGGAGTGTCAACAATGTTAATTTTGACGTCTCCATATTTGATTGCTGTATTTTTCGCAAGGATTGTTATCCCTTTTTCGCGCTCTAAATCCATAGAGTCCATTACTCTTTCCGCAACTTCTTCATTGCTGCGAAAAGCACCAGAATTTTTTAAAAGAGCGTCAATGAGGGTAGTTTTACCATGATCCACGTGCGCTATTACGGCTATATTTCTCAACTCTGGTCTTTTAAACACTTCTCAAAGATAGAGGCAATTGGGTCGATAGGGAGTGAATGTGACAAATTGCATCTAAATGAACTAAAAATCACTTCTTTTAATTACTTTAGATTAGGAAGAAATCTTAATCGTCAGCAGTGACGCCGCACTCTAGTAATGCCTTGGTGTTAACCCACTCTAAGGTCAATATGTGGGTGGCTTCTAAATTTACTTTTGGAGCACATCCGGCTTCGTAAGCTTCTTGCCATCGAGTTGCACAAAGACACCATCTATCGCCAGGATTTAGCCCTGGGAAACCATTTCTCGGAGTAGATAGATCATTTCCTACAGATTTAGAAAAATCGAGAAATTCTCTGGTGGTAACAACACACACGGTATGAACACCATGATCATCAACACCGGTATTACAACAACCATCTCTGTAAAAACCCGTTAATGGTTCTGCGCTGCAATCGGTAAGTTCAGTTCCTAAGACATTAGTTGCCATTAAATTTTCCAATCGTCTAAATAAGAATAGCCAAAACTAAATAATGAAACCTGACAAAAGTTAATATTTTACTAAAGCGATACTCACATTTATAAGATGTGGCTTATGCTACTGTCGGGCAAATTCCTGAGTTAGGTACACCCATTTGAACCAACCTGTTTACATAATTTTCTGTGGTTGAATTCCAAGAAACATCTTTAACTATTTCTGTTGAGATGTCTACTTCTACTGGAGTAGTACTTGCTGTGTTAGCTCCAGATACCAGACCGGCTGCGGCTAGTGCGAGTGTAACTGACATGAGTACTGCGGTGTATTTTTTCATAAGTTAACTTTACTCACATCGTTTAATTCATAACTCGAAATGTGTTCCACGTCATACGTGATAGGTGTCACGTAAGAGATAATTAAAGTCAGAATATTTTCTTCTTCTGTATATTTTTATAGGTGCATGTAGAAAATTTTGGCATTGTTGGGATATACGATGCTGAGGATGGTCTCACCGGAGAGCTTAAATATTTAGCTGGAAAATTATTTAGTAACAAAAGATGCGATCTTTGTGATGTGACTCACGGATGGAATCCATTTGGAAAAAGAAAATGGAAGAAAGCAATAGAAAAGGAAAGTCTTAGCATCTCTTTGATACATAGAAACCAAGCTTCTGATCTTCATAAAAAAGTAGCGGGTTCCTTACCAGCAATAATTTGCAATACAAGTGGGAAATGGGAGTGTATTTTAAACAGCAGCGAACTTAAGAGACTAAAAAATAATCCGGAAGAAATAATTGAAATAATTAATAACTTCACGGATTAAATAACGATCATTGGTCCACTAAATCAGCTTTTTAATTGAGTATTTCAACTCAGGAAAGTGCGTTTATGAATTGGTCTCTTTCTGCCGTAGCACCCAGTGGGTTAACCCTGAATGACTCAATCGTTGCGTCAGTGAGTTCTTCAAATACGTCTGCAACACAATCGGTGAGCACCAGGCAGTCATAACCTCTATCATTAGCTTCTCTTATTGTGGAACTGACACAGCAACCTGCGGTAATTCCCATAATCACAAGTAGGTCTATGTTGCGGCTACGTAGACGTAAATCAAGATCTGTAGCATAAAACGCTCCTTGACCTGGTTTGTCTATTACCCAATCATCCGAGTGTGGGTATACGGCTTCCACGATGTCCCAACCCGGTTCTCCCTGTATCAACAAGCGTCCATAACGACCATTACGACCCATAGGGTGACCACGTTCAATTGCTCTCGAAACTTTCGTTTGTGGACAATCAGATAGATCAGGATGAAATCCTTCACGTGTGTGAATTACTTGAACACCTTTGTTTCGAGCTGTTTTTAAAACTTCAGCTACTGGCCCTAAAATAGAACTCAAGTGAGACGTATCTAGTCCTAAGTCAGCAAAATATCCATCTGAAGCACAGTAGTCAACTTGAAAATCAATACTTAATAGTGCGCATCGTTCGACATTAAATTCGCCAACTATTGGCCAAGGGTATTGTTCTGTCTTAATTTTTTCAGTCATTTGCAAGTTTTACATTTAGATAAAAGTAAATCAAGGAGAAACTTATTCTTGATCAGAGATGTTCATGTCTTTATCTTCTCGGTAAAAAATACTTCCACATCATCGATGTTTTCTGTTACCGGCATATCAGGAAAAGAGTTTAGAAACTTATGAGCGTAGTCAGAGCGCGTCATTCTCGGATCTAATATGGCGACGACTCCTGAATCGTTCTTTTTTCGTATTAATCGGCCGGCTGCTTGAACGACTCGTAAAACGGCGACGGGCAATTCAACTTCCCTCCACCCGAAGCCATGTGTTTTTAAAGATGATTGCTGTGACCAAGCTTTTATAAGAAACTCTGTTGGCCCAGGAAAAGGTATGCGATTTAATATCACGAGACTTAGTGACGGACCTGGGACATCAACACCTTGAAAAAATGTTCTTGTTCCGAATAGGCAGGATTTTTCGTCTGAAGCAAACTCTCGTAGAAGCTCTTTCGGAGATTTTTCACCTTGCATGAGGATAGGTAGATCTAAGCGCTTTCTTATCTCTTTGGTCACTCGGCGTAGTTCATTGCGACTGGTAAACAAGCATAAAGTTCGGCCGCCTGCTAATGAGATAAGTTTTTCTATTTCTTCCACCACTAACTCTTGCCAATGTGAAGCATCTTTGCTTGGGTCTGGTAAGTCAGGGCAATAAATAAGGCTCTGTTTTTTATAGTTGAAAGGGCTTTCAATTCTCAGCGGATTTCCATCATCAATGGGAACGCCTAACCGGGCTATGAGGTTTGTTTGAATCGTCGCACTTGTAAGTACAGCCTGTTTTTCTTCCCAAAGGTATTCTTTGAGATTTCCTGACACATCCAAGGGTGAAATATTCAGTTCTGGTTTACCCCGTTCATTAAATTCGATCCAAGCGACTTGAGAGAGAGTTGGCCCGGAGCTTAAAAACAGTCTTACTGTACGTATGTCTTCAAGTAAGGAGTCTCCAGCACTGGTGATTCGCAATTTTGTTCGATCTTCGTCATTGGAATTTCTAACTAAATGGTTTATTCGTTCCACTCGACCTTCGGCCAATTCAAGTGTTTCTGAAATTGCAGCTGCATTACCGCTATGAACCCACTGTCCTTCATGTTGAGTCATATTTTTAGTTAACAATTCAGCTAATTCAATGATGTTTGTTACTGCATCTGACTGTTTTTCTCCAAGAAGTCTTTTTGCATGAAGTCCTAGCCACTCGAAACGCCCAGAACTTAAGGCAACTGACCAAGCTTTTGTAAAGGAAGCTTCCATTTCGTGTGCTTCATCGATTACAACATGCTCATGGGGGCCCACTAAATGCCCACCTATTGCTAGATCAATCGCATAAAGGGCATGGTTTGCAACTATCACATCCGCCTGGGAAGATTTTTCTCTGGATTTAACGGCGAAGCACGAATCGTAAAAAGGACACTTTTCTTTACCAAAGCATTCTTTTCGCGTCACACTAACCGAGTCCCATGTTGATTCTTTAATGGAAAATGAAACATCACTTCGGTCGCCAGTTTCGGTAGTTTTACTCCACTTAATTATTTGATCAATTTCCTCAAAATCATTATCAGCGAAAAAAGACTCCTGGCGTCCATTAGATTTAGAGTTCTCCGCTGCATCAACCCGCTCATTACACAAATAATTATTCCAACCCTTTAAGGGTAAAAAGTTGAAAGATCTATTCTGTTCCATTTCAATATGTTTCTTGAGTAGCGGTAAGTCGCTTTTTAACATCTGATCTTGCAAAGCCTTCGTGTAAGTCGCAACTACTACTCGTTTTCCTTTTAAGGCATAAGGAAGTAGATAAGCGAGAGTTTTGCCAGTTCCAGTTCCTGCCTCAACAACTAGATGTTCACTATCCGCTATTGATGAGTCAACTGCTAAAGCCATACCAGTCTGACCGGGTCGTTCTTCACTGCTTTCAATACTCGATGCAAGTAACTGAAGAGAGTTAACTAGTTTTTCGTTATACACCTTAATAGGATGACACACTTTCTTAGAAATGTAGCGAGGCTTATATCACTACTTCAAAGCCACAGTGTTGAAGCTAACACTCGTATAAAGGCGAATATCTACGTTAGGCGTTTCATCACATTGCTTTGAGTTTGCACTGGTGGGCCAAAGATCTCAGCTTTCTTTAGCAATAGTCAAGTAGACGTGGACATAGTCCATGCCGTGTCCTTCCGGAGCCGCACAAACCATCGATTCGTAGGTGTCATAAAAGTTGTCGATAATCTCATCACGCTCAACATCTAATCTACTTTTATGAAGTCCTGCAGAGAAGGTCGCTTCGCTCCAGGAACGCAGAGTCGGAATGTACTCACTAGCGAATCGTGCAGCATCACCGTGACTTTGAAACTCAGCGGCAAACGGACACCTCACAACTCTACTTTCGCAATGTTCAACGCTGAGCCCCGCCTGCTTGACAGTGCTGGTGGGGTCCTCAAGCGGTGCGCAGAACTCATCGACACTCTTGTAATACTGGGGCAAGGTCATCGCTGCGTATTCAGCTTCGCTGATCATGTTGTCCTTCACGAAACCCCGCCAAATGGCATCAAACGTGTCGAACATGTTGATCCCGCCCGTGTTGCCTAGATATCTACCTTCGTCATCGACCCCGAAGTTAACCAGAACGAGGCGGCCGCCTGGCGCCAGTTCTACAGCACGGTGAAGCAGGATGATTTCCCAGTCTTTTGCTGCTTGAAGCTGGAACTCCTTCAGACTCGTACCCGTTGCGCCAACTGCATGGACGTGATCTGGGATGTCGCATGGTTTTCGTGACAGCCAGTGCATTGCTGTCGCAGAGAACCCAAGATCGAGTGTGTTGGCTGGCAAAATCCGATTATAGAAAGACGTGGCTGAGGCCATGACTTGAATGTTCTCAAAACGGTCTAGGTAACTCGCTTGTCCGGTGAGGCCGTGAAGCATCTGGAAGATGACATTGTAGTCGTTGCGTGGTTGATCGGTGTAGACGATTTGAACGTCACGCTCGGGGAAACGCTGACGTATCGCAGCGATCGCATCACCTATCATCTCGAGCGAGGTTCCAGCATCCGCTGTTCCCATGTCGGAAAACGTAAACGCACTTCCTGGCCTGTCCGGAATGCGTTCAATCGCATCTAGGACAATTGGCCAGGCGCCGTTAATTACGTCTTTCGCTCCCAGAGTTGCCAGTGAATAAGCCCCGCCAGCTGTCATGGCAACGTGTGTCTTGTCATTTTCTGCCATAAGGATCTTCTATTCTGGTAAGGGAACGTTGGCGATCGGGAAGATCCTATTCCAATACTTGCGCTGGTAGACCTCGGAGATGTCGGCATCTGGATCATCGATTGCACCATTCATGAGTGGCTTGATAGGCGCGTCCCATCTGGCATACACGAAAAAAGGAATCGAATAACGGTCGACACCAGATCGATTGATGACACGGTGTGGCGTTGAAGAGAACTCTCCGTTAGTCCAGATCTGCATTGCGTTGCCCAGGTTGACGATGAAGGTACCGGGAACAGGCGGCGCCTCAACCCATTCCCCACTCTTGCTTTCAATCTCCAAACCTCCGTTATCGTCCTGCCAGAGAATAGTAAAGCCGCCCTCGTCTGAGTGGGGCACGACGCCTATATTGCTTACGCTCATTGGATTGGTTTGAGGTGGATAGTGGTTGACCTTCAGTAGAGACTGAACAGGATTGAAAAGGTTAGCGAGAAATTCTGGTTCCATTCCTAGAGCGAGGGAGAAGGCGCGCTGTAACACGCCGGACAGAATGCAGGCGGTTTCGTAGTAGGCCTCCATCGCATTACGCAGCGCCTCTCCATTCTCCGGCCAGACGTTGGGACCATCTAATTTGTTCTGAGGATCAAGAGAGCGATCAGCACCCATCCAATACCCCTCCTGATTACTTGTTGCGGCGTTGTCCTCTCCTTCATACGAGCGGTAGCGAAGGGGTAGGTAGCCACGCAACCGTTGGTCAAGTACAACCGTCTTCTTCTCAGCCATAGGGCGAGCGAAGAAGTCTCGTGAAGCCGTGAGAAAGTCGTCAATTAGGTACTGGGGGAAGCCGTGGTTTTGAATGTAAACGAAACCTACATCCCTGCAGGCTGACCCTAGTGCGTCAATTGTTGCCTGATCCTCATTACCAGCGACAAGCTTAGTTAAGTCAATTATCGGGATCTCGGTAAAATCCAGTCGGCGTGATAAAGGAATTCCCATTCTATTTCATCCTAGTAGAGCTTTCTTATCGACAGTGGATAAGGGTTATTGGTCGCCTCTTTTCACACAGACAAGGTTCGCAGTACCTTTCCCAATTACAAATACACAATTCATGGACGATCCAGCCCACTATTCAAATGAGATTCTGCATTTTCTCTTAAAAACTGAAAAGTGTATATTCCTGTATTGTGACCGTCGCTCCAAGTAATGTTCACACCCCAAGATCCATGAAATTGAGCATCTCTTATGGAAAGTTTCTGAGAACCTTCAGATTGTGGCCAAGCTGCTTTTCCTTTCTCACGCAATGAGCGACACATAGCGCAAGGGCAAATTAATCTCAAAGTCATTAAATCGATTTCCGCTGAGTAGTTATCGGCGAAAGTAACTTTGATACCCACAGTTCGTTCAACATCGAGTTCAACTAAGTCGTACTTATCATCCATTGTTAATCATTACTTAAAGCTGATGAATATGCACTTTCAGAGAGCTTTAAATCGAATTATCCCATTCGTAGATTCGACCTACAAATATGTGAATAAAGAGTTCCTCTTTTTAGTTAATTATTTGGTGTCGGAGGTGGGACTTGAACGCCCACAGTGTTGTTCCAATTCACAACTGAAAAATAGCTCTTCCTCTCCCTTGTTGCCAGTTTAAAATCAATATTCACGAACTACTTAATATGTGCATCTTAAAAACAGAATTTTGATTTGTACTCCACATGCTTCTACTCTGTGTTTGTAAGTCAAGAAAATATTTAAGGAGTTATATGCTAGGCGAAAATTTAGGCACAATTTCAGGGCCAACTTCAATGAAATCCCTTCCAGCTATTAACGGTAGTCCTGTATTTGAAACAGTGGCGTCGGGGTTAACTGGAACTTTAGCCGGTGCCGAAGTCACATCATTTGCAACATATTCCGCGAGAATGAGGGTAGACGGATCCTTTCAAGGAGAGTGTCCTAATTCTGGAGTCATAATGACATCAGACGGAGTAGCTACTTTTAGTGCTACAGGTGTCGGCTCTCCCACTGAAGATGGTGGCTTTGTCTTTAAAGGCGTGGTCTATTTCGAAACAACCGCCCCTTCACTATCTTCATTGAATGGGATTGCTGTTGTCTATGATTGGACTGTTGATCCGACCGGAAACGCCACATGGGAACTCTGGGAGTGGAAATAACATCCCTACACAAAAACAGAGGATAAGAGAATAGTTGCCCTGTTTCTAGGTGATTATTTGGTGTCGGAGGGGGGACTTGAACCCCCACGCCCTAATCGGGCACAAGGTCCTTAACCTTGCGCGTCTGCCAATTCCGCCACTCCGACAAAGTTTGGTTAATACAAAAGACCCAGACTGATTGTTGTAAAAGTAAAAATCAGTGCCGCAACAACCGTTATACGATCTAAATTTTGTTCAACTACTGTAGAACCCGCGGTTTGCGCACCCACACCGCCGCCAAACATATCCGAAAGACCGCCGCCCTTTCCACTATGAAGAAGAACAAGGAAAATCAAACCAAGTCCAGAAATTACCTGCAATACAGCTATTAATACAAACATCAGGTTTATAGGATACCAATTTTGTTGATATCCAAATCACTAATCCAGTAAGCGATACTTAATTATTCTAGAAAATTCATCAGGATCCAGAGATGCCCCACCTACGAGCAATCCATCTATATCTTTCTGTTTCATTAAATCTGGTGCATTAATACCCTTAACTGATCCCCCATATTGGATACGAATCTGTTCACTAGCTGACTTCCATGCATTTTCGACTTTTGCTCGAATTCCCTTACAAACTTCTTGCGCGTCTTCAGGAGTAGCATTTTTTCCTGTTCCTATAGCCCAAACAGGTTCATACGCAATCACCATCGAAGCAACATCTGAAGTTTTTACTTCCTTAAGGCCATCTTCTAATTGCTTCTCCACCACTTCAAGTGTTCGTCCATCTTCTCTCTCCTCAGTTGTTTCCCCAACGCAGAGTATTGGAGTCATTTCTTTCGCTATCACAGCGCGAACTTTTCTATTTATATCTTCGTTCGATTCCCCAAAAATGTGACGTCGTTCCGAATGACCAACAATCACAAGTGAAACATTTAGTTTCGCTAGCATTTCTGGCGAGACTTCACCAGTGAAAGCACCTTTATCTTCCCAGTGACAGTGTTGAGCCCCAAGACTTATCGGTATTCCATCAACTTCTATAACGGTTTGCAAAGAACGTAGATCAGTAAACGGTGCATGAACAGAAACGTCAACGTTTTCATAGTCTGACGATGAAAGAGCGTACGCCAAACGCTGAATAGTTTGTATAGCTTCAAAATGATTATGGTGCATTTTCCAGTTGCCGCTGATTAAAGGTTTTCTCACAACAGGTACCTTAACTTTCTATTTCGCTTTCGCGCAGTGCCATAAGTCCAGGAAGATCGCCTTTTTCTATAAGTTCCAAAGTAGCTCCACCTCCAGTGGAAATATGATCAATAGAATCTGAAAATCCAAACTTCTTTATCGCAAAGGCAGAATCTCCACCACCCACAAAAGTGAAAGCCCGTGTCTCAGCCATACCTCGAGCTACTGTTTCAGTTCCGGCTGAAAAACGCGGATCCTCAAAAACACCCATAGGCCCATTCCATAAAACTGTTCCTGCTTCAAAAACAGCATCAGAAAATTCCACTGCCGAACCTGGTCCAATATCCAAACCCATCCAACCATCAGGAATCGAGCCCCCGCACTGTCTTACTTCTGCCTCTATATCTGGGTTGCCAATTTGACCATTCGAATTCATCGCTGTGAAATCTAATGGGAGCTTTATAGAAATTCCAGAGTCCATTAAACGGCGACAAGTCTCGAGCATTTCTTTCTCTACAAGTGAATCACCCACTGGGATGCCAGAAGCAGCTAAAAAGGTAAAACACATACCTCCTCCGATGATTATTTCATCGACTGAATCTAGCATTTTTTCTATTAACGCCAATTTGTCACTAACTTTTGCTCCACCTAAAAGCATTAAGAAAGGTCTCTTTGGAGAATCTAAAACCTTTTGTACAATTTCGACTTCTCTTTGTAATAAAAAGCCAGCTGCTGATGGAAGAGTTTTGGGTGGACCGACAATTGACGCATGTTCTCGATGTGATGCTCCAAAAGCATCATTTACATACGCATCAAAAGCCTCTTCACCTGCTCCAGAAACTAAATAATCAATAAAAGCTTGATCGTTTAATTCTTCTCCAGGGTTAAAACGAAGATTTTCGAGTACATGCAGATCAGGAAGTTTATCTAACAGCTTTTCTCGTACGGGTTCAATTGAATATTTACTGTCTTTCTGACCATTTGGTCTGCCTAAATGACTACATACAACTACAGATGCTTTTCTCTCTGCAAGCCACTCCAAAGTGCGTAAACTCTCTTTTATCCTCAGATCATCATCAATTAATCCGTCTGTTATTGGGACGTTAAGATCTGACCTGACGAGAATTCGTTTGAAATCGAAGCCTCCTAATTTTGCTTCTAACTCTTCGAGTGTTGGAAGTTTTCGATTATCCAAATTGTTCAACTGCGAATCAAGAAGTAGTTATTGAAACGAGGTCAACGAGTCTGTTTGAATATCCCCACTCATTGTCATACCAGCCGCTTATCTTTACGAGATTATCCATAGTCATTGTTAAACCTGAATCGAACACACAACTGGCGGGATTACCGACAATATCAGAGCTGACAAGCGGTCGGTCGCTGTACTCAAGAACTTTACTTAAGGCGCCTGTAGTAGCGGCATTTTTAAAAGCAGCGTTTATTTCATCTGCACTCGGAGTGCTACTCAGTAAAGCTGTAAAATCAGTTATTGAACCATCTGGAATAGGAACACGAAGAGAAATACCATCTAATTTTCCGTTCATCGCTTGCAGGACTAAACCAGTAGCACGTGCCGCACCTGTTGAGGTAGGTATGATGTTTACCGCAGAAGCGCGAGCTCGACGAAGATCACCATGTGGCCCATCTACCAAAGATTGATCTCCTGTGTAAGCATGAACTGTAGTCATTAATCCTTTTTCTACTCCAAAGGCATCATCTAGGACTTGAACCATCGGCACAAAACAATTTGTCGTGCAACTCGCATTAGATATCACAGTGTGTTTTTCTTTATCAAATTCTGAATCATTAACTCCGACGACAAAAGTAGCATCTGCCCCATTTGCGGGAGCTGAAACAATAACTAAAGGTGCTCCGGCTTCTAAGTGCATATTTGCTTTTTCACGATCGGTGAAAATTCCTGTCGACTCAATAACTACATCCACACCCAAGTCACTCCACGGAAGATCTTGAGGGTTTCGTTCTGAGAGAACCTGCAACATTTGTCCGTCTATCATAATGCCACTATCTTCGGCATTTATTTCATTTGGAAGATTCCCGTGCACAGAATCGTGTTTAAGCAAGTGAGCCATAGTAGCGGTGTCTCCTAGGTCATTGACCGCCACTATCTCCATGTCAGCACCCTGTTTCGCTACTGCACGATAAAAATTTCTTCCAATACGACCAAAGCCATTGATGCCAATCTTTATAGGCATTTATCTCTCCTTCGAATATCCGAACACATCAATTATTACTACCTCAAGTAAGACCTAATGTGGTGTTTTTATTTTATTTACCTACTTATATCGCGATGAAAAGTAGATATATGAACGTCTTCATTTTTTAGAATTCTTGCTAGTTCTTCAGCAATTGCAACTGATCGATGCTTACCTCCTGTGCAGCCAAAGGCTACAGATAGATACGACTTACCTTCATTTTCGTAAGCGGGAATAAGGTACCTCAACAACGAAGAGATATCTTTTAAAAAGGGAGTGGAATTTTTTTGTTTTAATACATAATCCTGAACGTCATTATTTAAACCATCTTTCTCTCTAAGTTCCTCGACCCAATATGGGTTAGGTAAGAAGCGACAATCGAGTTGTATATCTACATCACGCGGAACACCGTATTTGAAGCCGAACGAAGAAACAGATATTTGCATTCCACGGTCGCCTTCTCTCCCATACAAGCGAGTCACTGTTTCACGTAAATTATGCACACTCAAGTCAGAAGTATCTAGTATCAAGTCGGCTTCTGCACGTGTGGATGCCATCATTATCCGTTCCGCTTCTATTGCTTCTTCAATTGTGGAAATATTTGAAAGTGGGTGTGGACGCCGACTGTCTTTGTATCGGCGGACAAGTGTTTCAGTGGAACAATCCAAGAAAACTAGCGTCACCGTTTCTTTCTTTTCACGAAGCTCACTAACTGCTGACAAAGTTTCGCCTTCGCTCGCATCTGCTTTGGCTATGAAAGCAACTCGATTCCAGCTTGAATCAGTTACGCTCGCTAACTCTGAAACTCTGCTCATTATTTCTGCAGGTAATCGATCGATTACAAACCAACCAAGGTCCTCAAGATTGCTAGCAAAATGAGATCTACCAGCTCCTGACAAGCCTGCAATCACTAATAATTCTGCCATAAGTCGATACTACTGCCATCGTTTAGTTAGTTCCAGAGGTCTTTTCGCAAACGATTATAAGAAAACGAGGAATATACGAAATCTCATTTTTCCATTCTGAGTTTTTCTCATCTGAATTAAGTGGCGCAGGTTCAATCATTCTGGTTAGTACAAAACCGGAGTCATTTAAGACATTCAAGTATCTACTCAAGGGACGGTGTGTGTAAGGGATGCTTATACCGTCACCAAAATATTCCTCGCTTAACTCTTCCCTCAAGTATGAACCAATTCTCCAATACTTTTCAGGTGGATCAGTAGTCCAATCTTCAACCCAAGAACTACCAGGAGATTGAACTAGAGGATGGTTCATCACGAGAACAAACCTTCCCCCTGATTTAATAACGCGAGATGCTTCACGGAAAGATTCTTCAAATCTTTCAATATGTTCTACAACCAAACAGGAAATTGCAGCATCGAAAAAAGCATAAGAAAATGGTAAATCTTCCGCTAACGCCCTGAGCAAAAATGAACTTGGATTAATTTCCTTCCCACGTTTAATCTGCTTTTGAGATTGATCAATACCTACCGCATCGATTGACATTCCTTCGAGAGCACGAATTATCTGACCCTCCCCTGTGCCTATATCCAACACTTTCTGAAATCCTTTCATCAAGTCGACGATGAGGGGTAGAAGTTGCTCAGAATATTCAGCATTCATGCCATTCGTAAAAGAGTTTTGCCACCATTCTGCATTTAACTCCCATGGGTTTTTACTTTGATCCATGTCCGATCGTTTCATATTTTGAGTAGAAATGCTGAACTCGCTTTATGCTCCGAATGTGGCTATTTTCTTTGCTTTTCTTTCCAGCGTCTTCTGGGGTTTTGGTGGTTTTTTCGCAGGTCAAGCATCTAGGCGAGGTTCGTTGATTCCTACTCTCACTCTTGACATTTTTATAGGCCTTTTCGTAGTAATTCCACTTTCCCTTTTTATCGCTGAGACTTTTACAATTCGCGACTTCCTTATAGGAGGATTTGCAGGTCTTTTCGGAATGTCTGGAGCAGCTTTTCTCTACGCAGGAATGAAAAAAGCTGCTTACGTAACCGTTATACCTGTTTCAGGAGTAATTGGAGCACTTTTTCCTGTGTTGTGGGGTCTCGTAGATGGTGACTCGCTTTCAGTTCTGCAGATAATTGGAATCTTCATAGGTCTTATTTCAATAGCTCTAGCTTCCGGAGTGTCACTGCAGACATTTAGAGGACCAGTCGCCGGATTGATAGACGGGATATTAGCCGGCCTAGGTTTCGGAGCCTTCTACATCATTATTGAAAATACTTCTAGCGATACTGAACCTTGGGGTGCAGTCGCTAGCCGACTTTTCCCGCTAATCATCCTTCTGTTTATTTTGTGCTTAATGAAAGACAAACCAAAACCATCTAAAAAAGCTTTTCCTTTTATTGTTGGTTCGGGTTTAAGTAATGCTTGCGCGAGCGCTTGTTTTCTGCTTGCTGTCAATAGAGGTCTACTGAGCGTCACTTCACTTCTGAGTGCGCTCTATCCAGCAATAACAGTAGTTCTAGCTCATTTTATAGTAAAAGAAAAAATGACACGTACCCAAGTTTTTGGAGTCGCTGCAGCAATTTTTTCTATGGCATCAATCACAATTAACTGAGATTTAGTTTTCTCGCAACTTCTATAGCTACTTTTTCCGGTAACCACTTAATTTCTCTCAATTCTTTCAAGGTGCTTTTTTTGATTTTCGTCAAGCTCCCAAATTCGTCAATTAGTCGACTTTTACGTTTTTCTCCCAAACCTGAAATACCATCGAGAATTGACTCTGTCATACGTTTCGCTCTGAGTTTTCTATGGTACTCAACTGCAAACCTATGAGATTCATCTCTCAGTCGTTGCAACATATACAAAGCTTCGGAATTCCTAGGAATTACGACTGGGTCTCGTTTCCCTGATACAAAAACTTCTTCAAACTGTTTAGCGAGTGATGCAACAAAAATTTGTTCCGACAAACCAAACTCAGCCACTGTTTTCTCTGCTACTGAAAGTTGACCCTTTCCGCCATCTACTAACAACAACTGAGGTGGATAAGCAAACTTCTTATTTCCCTCTGCGCCGATTTCATTACTCTCTTTCAAATACGCAGACAGACGTCGTGAGATTACTTCTTTCATTGCTGCATAATCATCATTTCCATCAAAACTATTTATACGAAAACGTCTATAATCACTCTTTTTTAATAAGCCGTCTTCCATCACTACCATGGAGCCCACGTAATCTGTGCCTTGTAAATGGCTCATGTCATAGCATTCAATTCGCAAAGGTGCATCCACCATTCCTAATGTTGTTTGCAGTTCATTTAGTGCTTTAGAACGTGAATTATGGTCTTTTGCTCTTTTAAGTCGATGTCGTATGAACTCTTCGCTTGCATTGCTGACAACTGTTTCAAGTAAAGATTTTTTCTCACCGCGTTTTGGAACACGTATTTCTACTCCAGAACTTTTTTCCTTACTCAACCAGCTTTCAATTAGCTCCATATCTTCAGGGATAACTTCGGTCAATATTTGATTTGGTACTCCGCGCGGTGGTTCAGAACTGTAATGCTCTACCAAAAGATGCTTAAGCATCTCTGAATTTTCTATTCCGTCAATTCGATCAACAACGAAACCTTTTCTGCCCACGACACGACCTTTTCGAATATAGAAAACCTGAACGGAAGCTTCAATTTCATCACCAGAAAATCCAAATAGATCAATATTTTCTGTTTCGTTAAGGACTATTCGTTGTCGCTCAAGAACTCTTTCAATGTTAAGTATTTTGTCACGAATGTGAGCGGCCTTTTCGTACTCTTGAGCGGCAGACAAAATAGACATTTCTTGACGTAGATCGCTAACTATACCTTTACTGTTTCCATCCAGAAAACTTAAAAGGTCAGCTACTAGATTCTCGTATTCTTTTTCAGTAATTTTTTCAACGCATGGTGCGGAACACTTTTCTATATGAAACAACAGACATGGTTTTCCAATCTTTTCGTGTTCGTTAAATTTCGTATTTGAGCAACTCCTAACGGGAAAGCTTTTAATCAGCAAGTCCAGAGTTTCACGTATAGCTTTGACATTTCCGTATGGCCCGAAATACCTGATGCCCCGCTTGCGTTTGCCACGTGTAATCGTTGGTCGCGGCCACTTCTCATTGACAGTCACAGATAGGTATGGATAACTTTTGTTGTCTTTGAGGTCAACGTTGAATCTTGGTCCATGCTCTTTAATTAAAGTGAACTCGAGCAGTAACGCCTCTAGTTCGTTTGCTACTTGAATCCATTCAAGGTGCGTTGCTTCTTGCATCATTCGTTGTGTTCGCGTAGCCATAGTCGTCTTATTTCCAAAATAGCTATTAACGCGGTTCCGAAGGTTTTTAGCTTTTCCTACATAAATAATGTTTCCGGCTTGATCAAAAAATTGATATGAACCAGGTTTGGTAGGAATCGTTCCTTGTTCGGGCTGTTCTAACACTCTTTTAGGATAAAGGTCATAAGGAGTCTTTTCTAACCTTGGAGCATGTTGCTAGTTCAGAAGTGGCTTGAGGAATTTTCCAGTGTGACTACTTTTGAGTTTAGTTATATTCTCCGGCGTGTCACTTGCCACTATTTCCCCTCCACCTTCTCCTCCTTCAGGTCCTAAGTCAATAACCCAGTCTGCTGTTTTCACAACATCTAAATTGTGCTCAATGACTATTACTGTGTTTCCATTATCAACTAGACGTGTCAAAACGTTTAATAATTTTCTCACATCTTCAAAATGTAGTCCTGTTGTAGGTTCATCTAACAGATAAAGAGTATGGCCAGTGGGTCGCTTAGCGAGCTCAGTCGCGAGTTTAACTCTTTGAGCTTCGCCTCCCGATAAAGTAGGTGCAGATTGGCCGAGTCTTATATATCCAAGTCCGACATCAACCAATGTTTGCATGTGTCTGGTGATGGAAGGTTGCTTTTCAAAAAAAGTTAACGCTTCTTCGCAAGGCATTTCTAAAACATCGGCAATATTTTTACCCTTGTACATTATTTCAAGAGTGTCGCGATTGTAACGCTTACCTAGACACACTTCACAAGGAACGTAGACATCAGGAAGAAAATGCATTTCTATCCGTAAAGTTCCATCACCAGAGCAGGCTTCACATCTTCCTCCTTTAACATTAAAGCTGAATCTTCCAGGCTGATAACCTCTGAGACGTGATTCTTCAGTTTTGGCAAACAACTTTCGTATGTGGTCGAATACACCTGTGTAAGTGGCAGCATTTGATCTAGGCGTTCTACCTATAGGAGCTTGATCAATATTTATAACTTTGTCGACTTGATCGATTCCCTTTATTGCTTTATGCAGTCCTGGCGGTGTTTTAGATTTGTATATCGACTGCATTAATCCTTTTAGCAAAATTTCGTTAACAAGGGTAGATTTGCCGGACCCTGAAACTCCAGTTACTGCAACGAAGCACCCCAGTGGAAAATCAATATCAATATTTTTTAAGTTATTTTCACGAGCGCCCAAAATACTTATGAAGGAACCATTTGTTTCTCGTCGTTCTGTCGGTACCGGTAAAAGTTTATTTCCTGACATGTACTGTCCAGTTAGAGATTTTTTGCAACCAACAAGACCCTTTACGTTTCCAGAGTAAACCACGTCCCCTCCGTGTTCACCGGCACCAGGGCCTATATCTACAACATGATCCGCTGCTCGGATCGTTTCTTCATCGTGTTCAACAACGATGACGGTATTACCTATATCTCTTAAATGAGACAAAGTTTCTATCAAACGCTGATTGTCTCTCTGATGCAAACCAATAGAGGGCTCATCTAAAACGTAGAGGACGCCGACTAATCCACTTCCAATTTGAGAAGCAAGGCGGATTCGTTGTGCTTCACCTCCTGCTAATGTCGCAGCCGATCGAGACAAGGTTAAATATTCGAGCCCGACATCGAGTAAAAATCGTAATCGTGAATTTATTTCTTTTACGACCTGTTCGGCGATCATTTCTTCTCTGTCGTTTAGTTTTAGATTTGAAAGAGCGTTAAAAGCTTTATCGATTGAAAGCTGACAAATATCGTCTAATGACCGGTTGTCAATTGTTACTGCGAGAGAAAGAGGGTTCAATCTTGACCCTCCGCACTCATCGCAGTCAACTTGTCGCATGTAGCCTTCGATTTGTTCTCTTTGAGTATCACTTTCTGCTTCCTGGTGTCTTCTCCGTAAATAAGGAATTGCTCCTTCAAAGCGCGCATTGTGAACTCGTGCTCTGCCAAAACGGTTGTGATATCTAACTTTTACTCTTTCTTTTAAGCCTTTGCTCATAAGGATTTTCTGATGATTTTTAGAAAGTTTTTCCCAAGGTGTTTCGAGGCTAATCCCCTCATGTTCTGCAACTGCTTCTATGAGCCTTTTGAAGTATCGGCTTCTGCCACCTGACCATGGCGCAATAGCTCCTTCTGTAAGAGTCAGTTCTGGATTAGGAACTACCAGTTGCGGGTCGACTTCATAGACAGTACCTAAGCCATCACAGTAGGAGCACGCCCCATACGGACTGTTGAAAGAAAAATTACGTGGTGCTAGATCCTCAAATGATTTTCCGTCACTAGGACGCGACAAGTGCTGACTGAAAACAATTAATTCATTTTCTTTATCTTCATCGTTTGTGGAAACTATCTCTATCTCTGCCACACCTTCACTTAGCGACAGAGCAGTCTCCATTGACTCTGTTAAACGTCTCTCTATCCCCTTCTTCATGACCAATCGATCAACCACTACTTTTATTGTGTGTTGTTCGTATCTCGCTAAATCCGCCGATTCACCAAATTCGTGAATTTCACCGTCAATTAAGACTCGACTAAAGCCTTGAGTTGATAAATCATCAAGAAGAGCTTCGTAGGTGCCCTTCCTTCCTCGTATAACTGGTGCTAAGACTTGAAATCTAGTGCCCTCAGCTAAGTCCATTATTCGATCTACGATCTGCTGGGGTGTTTGCCTTGTTAATTTCTCTCCTGTTTCCGGGTCGTGGGGAACACCGATGCGAGCGAAAAGAAGCCTTAAATAATCATAAACTTCAGTAACGGTTCCAACAGTGGATCGCGGATTTCGTGAAGAGCTTTTCTGATCAATTGAAATAGCCGGAGATAATCCTTCAATGAAGTCAACGTCTGGTTTGTCCATCTGGCCTAAAAATTGACGGGCGTAAGCAGACAAAGACTCAACATAGCGTCGCTGCCCTTCGGCATAAATCGTATCGAAGGCTAATGATGATTTACCAGATCCTGAAATACCGGTAAAAACAATAAGTTTTTCTCTAGGAAGATCTAAGTCAACTGATTGTAAATTATGTTCCCTAGCTCCTTGAACTATTAACCTTTCTGGCATTCAACGATCCTAGACATTTGGAACGCACTTCACATTTGATTTTCCTTTAAACTTTTTCCGGCATATCACGAATCTCTCGTTTTAATTCTTTTATTTCGTCTCTTAATCTTGCAGCGTATTCAAATTGGAGCTCTTCAGCGGCTTCGCTCATTTCTGCTTCGAGAGTATGAAGCAGGCGTTTTAGATCTTCACGTGGCATGTCAGAAAGCTCATCAGCAAGCTTTGCAACATTTCGCTTTTTATTTTTTGGTTTACTAGAAGCTGCGCCAGGCCTGACCATTTCGAGTATGTCACTTACTGCTTTTCTAATTGTCTGTGGGTCTATTCCGTTTTCTTCGTTGTATTTTGTCTGCAGTTTTCTTCGTCGTTTTGTCTCATCGAGCGCTCTTTTCATAGAACCAGTTATTTTGTCCGCATACATCACAACCTGACCATCTACGTTTCGAGCCGCTCGACCAATTGTTTGTATAAGCGAAGTTTCACTCCTTAAAAATCCTTCTTTATCGGCGTCTAAAATAGCCACTAGTGAGACCTCAGGTAAATCAAGGCCTTCTCGTAGAAGATTTATACCAACTAAAACATCGAACTCACCTAGTCTTAAGTCACGCAGTATTTCGATTCTTTCAATAGTGTCAATGTCTGAATGCAAATATCTGACTCTTACCCCTTGCTCTAGCAAATAATCGGTTAGATCCTCAGCCATTTTTTTCGTAAGTGTCGTCACGAGCACTCGTTGTTCTGTGTCAACTCGCGTAGAAATCATCTCAAGAAGGTCATCTATTTGACCTTCTGTTGGACGTACGACAACCTCTGGATCGATTAGGCCTGTTGGGCGAACAATCTGCTCGACAATTCTTGTACTGTTTTCTTTTTCCCAATTACCTGGAGTAGCTGAAACTAGAACTACTTGTCCAGCTTTATTGATAAATTCGTCAAACCTTAGTGGCCTGTTGTCAGCAGCTGAAGGAAGCCTGAAACCATGCTCTATCAGGGTCAATTTACGGCTTCTGTCGCCTGCGTGTTGACCATGAAGCTGTGGAATGGCTACGTGCGATTCATCGAGAACAACAAGAAAGTCATCAGGAAAATAGTCAAGCAAGGTGAATGGCCTTTCACCAGGCGCCCTGCCATCTATATGAGAACTATAATTTTCGATTCCACTGCAAAATCCAAGCTCTGACATCATCTCAAGGTCATAATCAGTTCTCATTCTCAGACGTTGAGACTCAAGGAGTTTATTTTCTTTTTCAAATACTTTTAGTGATTCTTGTAGTTCTATTTCGATGCTTTTTATTGCTCGGCTCATTACTGCGGTATCTGCCATGTAATGAGTTGCAGGGAACACTATTAGTTCATCTAATTCTCTTATAAGGTCGCCAGTAACCGGATCAACTTCAGTGATTCTTTCAACTTCATCCCCAAATAAAGAAATCTTAAATATGGTTTCTTCATAAGCAGGATGAATTTCAATTGTGTCACCTTTAACGCGAAATTTTCCACGGCTTAATGCCATATCATTTCGTTCGTAGCGCATGTCAATTAGTCTGCTTAATGCTTCACGTTGATTTATTTCACTTTCTGTTCTCAGAACCAGTAATTGACCTTCGTACTGGGATGGGGAACCCAGCCCGTAGATACAGGAAACCGAAGCAACTACGATCGTGTCCCTTCGAGTCAACAGCGCTGATGTGGCAGAGTGTCTTAATCGATCTATCTCATCATTTACCGAAGAGTCTTTTTCAATAAAGGTGTCTGAACTGGGAACATACGCCTCTGGCTGATAATAGTCATAATACGAAACGAAGTACTCAACTTTATTATCTGGAAAAAATGATCGAAATTCATTTGCCAATTGGGCTGCCAGAGCTTTATTAGGCGCTATCACTAAAGTAGGTCTTTGAACTTCTTCAATAGTCCATGCAACGGTTGCACTTTTTCCGCTTCCGGTAATTCCTAAAAGGGTCTGAAATCTCTCTCCACCATTAAGACCATCTGCTAATTCTTCTATTGCCTTTGGCTGATCTCCTGCTGGCTTAAAAGGTGCATGTACCTTGAACTTCCGTTCCACATAAAGATGATACTGATCTACAAGCGATGAAACATGTTCAATTTATTGTTTAACAATTAAGGAAGGTAATGCTCGACCAATTTCAGGTCTTTCAATAGAGTTAATCCATTCCCAACATTTGTAAATTTCTTTTTCAAATACTCCTATTGAAGTATTGTTTTCAATCACGTAATCGGCTATTTCTGTTCTTGCCTCACGCGAGACTTGTTTTTTGATTCTATTTCGTGCATCTTCTTCCTCGAACGAACGGTGCTTTACTAGACGTTCGACAGCAGTTTCTGTATTAATGTCGACTACTACTATCGCGTCAAAATTTCGGTACCCAGATTCGACAAGCAGCGGAATTTCTAAAATGACTGTGTCGTCAGTGTTTAAATACGCTTTGCGTCTACCAGTCATTTCTTCTCGTACAGCCGGGTGGACAATAGCATTTAATGATGCAAGTTCTTCGGGGTTGGAAAAAACGATATTTGCTACTGCCTGACGGTCAAGCTGACCATCTGGCGCCAAAATGTCTTTACCCCACTTGGAAAGCATTTCCTCAAAGACTTTCTCACCTGGTTGTTGCAGGTCTCTAACAATTTGATCTGCATCTATAAGAGCCGCTCCGTGAGCAACGAAACTGGCAGCTGCAGTAGATTTTCCAGAGCCAATGCCGCCTGTTAATCCTATTTCAAGCAATTGTTGACCCGCTTAAAATATTGCTATTCCTGTGTCTCTGTTTTTTCTTCTTCGGATTCATCTTCAATGCCGTCTTCGGTTTCGTTAACTTCATCCTTATTTGATTCCTCTTGACTGGTTTCCTCTGGGTCAGAAGTTTCTATTAACTCCTCTTCTGTCACACCAGTTTCTTCGTCATTGGAATTTTCTGTTTCTTCCCCGTCTGATGCAACTGGATCAGCTGGATCATGTTCGGTGTAATACTCTGCCCATGCTTCCTGGCCTTCAGATGATTCAACTCCTATGTAGTTGCCCTCTTCATCGTAGTTGTGCTCACCAAAGTGCTCTTGGTACTCTGCAGCCACCACTCCACCTTCGGCTGCTTGCTTGATCGAAAGACTTATTCTTCTTCTTTCTAAGTCAAGATCAATGATCTTTACCCATAGTTCCTCTCCGGGAGTAACTACTTGCTCAGGTAGTTCAACATGGTGCGCGGACATTTCCGAAATGTGAACCAAGCCTTCGATTCCTTCACCCACTTGAACAAAAGAGCCAAATTGAATCAGTTTTGTAACTCGTCCGTAAACCAACTCGCCCACTTGATGACTATCAGCAAATTCTTGCCAAGGATCTTTTTGAGTGGCCTTTAGAGAAAGACTGATTCTCTCTCGGCTCATATCTATATCTAAAACTTGAACCTCAATCTCATCACCGACTGTGACGACAGAGCCAGGATGGTCAACATGCTTCCACGATAATTCTGATACGTGTATTAACCCATCCATTCCACCAAGGTCCACGAAGGCTCCAAAATTAACAACACTTGAGACCACACCGGACCTAACTTCACCTGATTTTAAGTTAGTTAGGAAGTCTTCGCGTTCATCTTTTTGACTTTCTTCGAGCCAAGCTCTTCGAGAAAGAACGACATTATTCCTATTTCTGTCAAGTTCAATGATTTTTGTATCGACAGTAGTTCCAATTAATGGCTGAAGATCTCTAACGCGCCTTAGATCCACCAACGATGCTGGAAGAAAACCACGAAGTCCGATATCGACAATTAAACCGCCTTTAACTACTTCGATAACCGTTCCAGAAACCATTCCATCAGCTTCTTTTACAGCTTCTATATCACCCCACGCTTTTTCATATAAAGCACGTTTTCTAGAAAGAAGTAAGCGACCTTCTGTATCTTCACGTTGTAAAACTTGTGCCTCTATTTTTTCTCCCATTTCCACAACTTCATTTGGATGCAGATTATTGCGAATTGAAAGCTCTTTTTGCGGTATCACGCCTTCAGATTTGTAACCAATATCTAATAAGACTTCATCCTTATCTATTCTTACAACGGTTCCTTCAACCATTTGCCCATTTTCAATATCAACCATTGTCGCTGTGTAGGCATCTTCTAAAGAAAGCGACCCTAGGTCATTTGATGTTATTTCACGAGGTTTATACTCACCATCGTTATCGAAGGAGCCCATAGGCTGGGACTCAATTAGTGGAATTGTGGAAATCGGATCGGACACGTTGTTCTCATTTTTAGTTGACATGGAAGGGAATTTCCCTTTCTTTTTCAAGACGGATAAAGCCTATCGGAGACCTATGGCATCATGACCGATTTAATTAAGTTGCTTTCTCCGCTAGTAATAAAAACTCAGGATTTTCTGTTCCACACGGTAAGAGTTCGTAGTCGATCGGTGTAACTGACCAGATGTTTCTTACTAGTAATCCAACTTTCTCACTCATTAATCTCAGCTCTCTTGGTGTAAAGCAAGTAGTCCAAGTAACTGCTTGTTTTTTTTCACCCTCCACATTCATGATTTCTACGTCTTCTCTATTTACACCATTAAATGCATCAAAATGATCAGTCTGACTTAGGTACTGAACCTGAAAGTAAGAAGAAAAAGCTGATAAAGCCAACTTTCCTCCAGGTTTTAATGCTCGAGCCATATTTTCAAGAGCTCTTAAATCCATATCATTATCCTCAAGTGAAGAGTCGGGTTCACATAGTAAACCGAAACCTCCTTGACACATTGACACAACGGCATCGAATTCGTTTTCAAAATCCATCAGGCGGACGTCTTGTCGCATAAACTTTGCTTTACTTTCTCCAGCATTTGCAAGTCTTATAAATTCCTGTGAAATGTCTATTCCTAAAACATCAATTTCTTTTTCCGCGAGCAGACTTGCGTGCCTACCAGGCCCACACCCCACATCTAATAATCGATCCCCAGGTGCGAGTCCAAGAATTTCGTATAGGCAATCAACTTCATTTTCGCTTCCATAAGTAAATGAATAACGAAGGTATGCGTCGCTCAAATGATCAGCAATGGGTTCAAACCAGTGTGAATACTTTTCTTGATTATTCAATTTCAGCCTTTTGCTTCTGCCCAACTTTTTCCAGTTGCTATATCAACTTTCAACTCAACGGACAATTCATAGGCATTTTCCATCTTTTTTTGAACCATTTTTTTTACAGCTTCAATCTCTTCGGTAGCAGTTTCAAGAATTACTTCGTCATGAACTTGCAGAACTAAAGCAGATTTATAAGATTTTTTTTGGAGTTCTTGATCGATTGACAACAATGCAATTTTAAAAATATCGGCGGCTAAACCTTGTATGGGTGCATTCATTGCTTGCCTTTCACCAGCTTGTCGCACGTTGAAATTGTTCGACAGCAATTCGGGTATTTTCCGCCGTCTGCCTAAAAGAGTCTCTGTGTAACCTTTTTTTCTTGCTTTCTCAATTGATTCATTCATGTACTCTTTGATACCAGGAAATGCTTCAAAGAAGGCTCTGAGTATTTCAGACGCTTCATCAACTGGTATGTCTAATCTTTGCGCTAGCCCATAGGCTTCCATGCCGTAGGCGAGCCCATAAGAAACCATTTTTGCGCGGCTCCTAAGCGACGAATCAATTTCCTCTGGTTTGATTCCCCATGTACGCGATGCAACAGCAGTGTGGATATCTTGCCCATCATTAAAAGCCGTTTTTAGTTCTTTTTCGTCGGCTAAATGAGCAATACACCTAAGTTCGATTTGGTTGTAATCAGCTACTAATAATGAATGTTTACTAGCGGGTATGAAAGCTTTACGAAACGACTTCCCAGCTTCAGTACGTACTGGAATATTATGCAAATTTGGTGCGTCAGAACTCAAACGACCGGTTCTAGTAACTGTCTGATGAAACGTAGCGCGTATTCTATTGTCATCATCTACGCACGAAAGTAACCCTTCTCCGTATGTAGACCTAAGTTTTTCAACTTCTCGATAAGAAAGTAATTTGTCAATAATGGGGTGAGAGTCTTTTATTTTCTCTAGAGTCGCAGCGTTGGTTGAGAATCCGGTTTTTGTTTTCTTTCCGGGTGTCAACGCTAGTTTTTCAAAGAGTATTTCTCTCAGTTGTTTTGTTGAATTAACATTAAATTCTTCACCTGCTAGATTATGAATTTCTGTGCGTAAGCCTTCACATTGGTTAGTGAATTCATCTCTGAGTCTCTTCAATTCAGCTATATCAACACCTATTCCCCGCGTCTCCATTTCCGCGAGGACACGTACTAATGGGACCTCTACATCTTTATTGAGATGATGCAGACCTTGGGATTTAAGAGCTTCATTTAATGGTTCGTGTAGTTTCGCTATAGCTTTTGCGTTAACAATCGCCTCGTGCAACTGATCACCTTCTGAGTCGAAATTGAGTTGACCCTCTCGTTCAACCTCAGGTGGAAAAAATATGTTGGTATATTTCGACAGGATTTCAGAAAGAGGTTCCGAAGAGTCAGATCCTTCAAGAAGATGCTGAGCAAGAGTTACATCTATCGTGATATTTTCTAGAATTATTCCATTCTGTGCTAGGTGCAGATAGCTTTTTTTCCCGTCATGAACAGTAACACCAGATCCATTAGTGGAAAAAAGTTTGTTTAATTCAGAAATCACTTCCGGACTTTGCAACACATCGACAGTCAACCAAAAACAGCTTTGATTATCGCCTAATGCCAGGCCAGTGAGATTTCCTTCTTGGTCGGTAGATTCCGCAAGCGAGATGAACTCACAACTAGAAAGTGCTTCAATTTTTTTAAGAGTCACCTCCTTGTCTAAAAAAGTCTCATATGTCAGATCAAGTACAGAATCTTTTGCGGTTTCTTTTTTCTCTTTTTCATTTACCGCAAAACCAACAGCAACTGAAAGTCGTTTCTTTAGAGTATTGAGTTCCAGTTTGTCTAAAAAGTCGTTTACTTTTAATTCATTTATTTCATTATTTATAAGATCTTCGAATTTAATACCCAGCGGTACATCGCGAATAAGCGTCATTAGCTCAGCGTTAAGATGTGCTAAATCTTCGTTTTCTTGAAGATTTTGTTTTAATTTTGGAGTTTGTTCAGATGATGCAGAAAAAATTCCCTCTAAATCCCCATAAGCATTTATTAGTTTCGCTGCGGTTTTTTCGCCAACTCCTGGAACACCGGGCAGATTATCAGACGTGTCCCCTCGTAGCGCCGCATAATTCACGTAGTCTTCTGGAGCTACTCCAGTTCTATCAAAAATTCCTTTTTCGTCATAAAGGGCGTAATCAGAAACACCTTTTTTATTGTAAAGAACTTTAATGTGAGGGTCTTCAACTAGCTGAAAAACATCTCTATCTCCTGTTACCACTACAACCTCTTCACCGGCGTCACGACCCATTGTCGCCAGGGTTGCTATTACGTCATCAGCTTCAAATCCTTCGATGTCGATAGTCATGTAACCGAGCAATGAAACCATTTCTTTGACTAGTGGAATTTGTTCATACAAAATGTCCGGCTGTTTTTCCCTATTAGCTTTGTAACTGACAAGTTTTTTGTGTCGAAAAGTTTTTTCAGGCCTATCGAAAGCAACAACGATTTTTTTTGGTTGTTGATCTTTGATTAGATTTACGAGCATTGAGGCGAATCCGTATACAGCATTTGTCGTCTGCCCTTTACTGGTAACCATGTCAGGGGGTAACGCAAAAAAAGCCCTATAGGTTAATGAATTTCCGTCGATGATCATTAAGTCGGGCACGTTTTGACACTACTCCCAACGGATTACAAATGCTTAATATTACGGTCTAAGACCCATGGAAATTACTTCTTCTGCAACTTCCACCATTGTCTTTCTGTCCGACATAGCTGTTGTCTGAATAAATCTAAATGCTTCATCTTCATTCAATGACGTACTCTCTATCAACAGGCCTTTAGCTTTTTCAATCACTTTTCGTGCCTTAAGCCGATCTTCAAGTGTTTTCGCTTGATCTGTCAGTTCACGCATTTCTTGATGTCGCCGCCGAGCTATTTCGATGGCCGGCACTAAATCACTTTGCTGATAAGGCTTTACAAGGTAGGCCAACGCTCCGGCGTCTACCGCTTCGTCGATGAGTTCGCGTTGACTGAAAGCAGTGAGGATGACGACGGCTGCATCTTCCGTCGTTCCAATTTCTCGTGCTACTTGAATCCCATCAATACCCGGCATTTTTATATCCAATATCACTACTTCTGGTTTGTATTCGCTAACAAGTTTTACTGCTTCGTCTCCTCTTCCCGTATCAGCTACTACTTCATATCCTGCACTTTCCAAAGTTTCGCGTAGATCTAGACGAATTATTGCTTCATCTTCTGCTATAACAACTCGAATTTTTTCCATTACTTTTTCTCTAATTTTAATTTGTCTAGTAATTCATTTTGAAACTCTTCTAATCTGCAAATTTCGTTTCGTATTTGCTGACAGTGAATTTCCATGTTTTTAGCTTGTCTGCTGGCGTCTCTATGATCATTGTCGGAAAGTGCTGTTTCAGAAACTAAGGATCGTATACGTGCCTCATCTGCATCATTTACGAGGCTAACTAACTGTTCTTCCGCTACAAGAAGTTCTTCTTTTTCTTTACCTATACGGCGAGAAACTTCAAGTAATCGCTTTTCTGCAGATTTTCCAAACATCATTATCATTCTAGAGGAAAGTTATTAGTCAGAGAAAGAACTGCTTGCGCCGCGGCAAGTCCCAGGGGGCGCACGACCATAAACGAAACCTAGAAAATAAAGGCCGCAATTCAGGCGAACCTTTAATAACTTAAATTATCCTAAACTTATGAGAAGGAACTCCAGTCCCAGAGAATTTCATCCTCGTATGCGCAAATTCAAGCAAGTTGACGTCTTTACCACCATCCCGTATCACGGCAACCCGGTCGCGGTGGTCATGGATGGCGATGACCTCTCGACCGAGGAAATGCAACGGTTCGCCAGATGGACAAACCTCAGCGAGACGACGTTCCTACTCCGGCCCACCGTTCCCTTCGCTGGTCATCCAACGATCGGGACCTGCCATGCTTGGCTGGAAGCGGGCGGCATCCCTAACAGCGATGGATTCGTTATCCAAGAGTGCGAGGCCGGCCTGATCACACTCCGCAACGATGACGGGCTCGCGTTCGCTGCGCCGCCCCTCGTCAAGAGTGGCGAAGTAGACGATGCCGACCTCGACGATGTATGCGCTGTCCTCGGC
>JUEM01000020.1 GCA_000817085.1 marine actinobacterium MedAcidi-G1
TTTTTTAGGAACAGTATTGATAAGGCAAAAACATTCACGAGAGTCCTTTTTGGAGCTGGAATTTCATTATTCGCAACAGTTTCTACTGGCCAAATACATTTCGCGATGGTAATGCTATTTATCGGAGGAGTATGTTTAGGCGTTGTATACGTAGTTGGATTTACTCTTTTACATGAAAATGTTGAAGATCATATGAGAGGCCGTATTTTTGCAACTTTCTATTTACTTGTAAGAGCCTGCGTCTTATTAGCGTTGGTTGTTGGTCCACTTGTAGAAGATGGCCTAGACAGGCTTTCAAACCTTTTATGGGATCGCAATATTGAGATAGTAGGTTTAGAAATTGCTGTTCCGGGTGTGAGAATAAGTTTGTGGCTTGCTGCTTTAATTGTCTTTTCTGCCGGCGTTTTATCTAAGGTTTCTTTAAGGGTTGGTGAGACAAAGAAATTTTCTGAAGCCAGTGAGGAGAAAAACTTGTGACGGGCTATTTGATCACTGTAGAAGGACCAGATGGTTCGGGAAAATCAACTCAGGCACATCTTTTAGCAGATCACCTTGGTGCCTTATACACAAGAGAACCTGGCGGAACTGAACTTGGAGAAAAGCTTCGCGATATGGTGCTCGATCCGAACGGAGAAGGACTTTCTGATCGTGCTGAAGCTTTGATGATTGCCGCCGCGAGAGCTCAACATGTGGAAGAAGTGGTGAGGCCTGCAATCGAACAAGGCAAGAATGTTGTAAGTGATAGGTTTATTGAGTCTTCAGTCGCTTATCAAGGGCATGGACGTGGGCTAGGCCCAGAAGAAATTTTTGATATATCGATATTTGCAACACAGAGCTTAAAAGCGGATTTAATTGTCCTAATTGATGTTGATGCTCCTCTTGCTGCCAACAGGCGAGGGAAAAATTTGGATCGTATTGAAAAAGCTGGTGACGATTTTCATTCCCGGGTCATGAGTGCATACAGAGAGATGGCTTCTGAGGATCCTGAACGCTGGATAGTGGTTGATGGTTCAGGAACAGTTGCCGAAGTATCTGAACGAGTTATTGATCAAGTCCAAGTTCGATTAGGAAAGTATGAAAAAGATTGACCTCTGGGATCTTGTACCTGGACAGAATGAAGCCACTAACTTTTTGAAAAAAGCTGCAGTTTCACCTGTGCATGCATATATTTTTGTGGGCCCTGAAGGTGCTGGACGAGAGGAAATTGCAAGGGCTTTTTCAGGCTCTATTTTTGCTAAATATGAAGAAGGCCAAGATCTCGAAAGATGCAAAGATTTGGCTTGGAGAGGAATTCATCCTGATTTATCGATAATTGAACCTGAAGGTAGAGGATTAAGGGTCTCAGATGCTCGAAAAATAATTATTGAAAGTTCTCGCTCGCCTATCGAATCGAAAAAAAAGATCTTAATTGTAAATCGTTTTGATACTGCTGAACCTGAAGCAGTAGCAAGTTTGCTTAAAACCATAGAGGAACCTTCAATTTCAACAATCTTTATTCTTTTGGCAGAGAGTGTCCCTGATTCACATGTAACGATTTCTTCTAGATGCGTGAGAGTTGATGTGCCCTCCATGGCAGCAGAAGAGCTTGCAGATTTGTTAAAAAGTGAGGGGGTTAAAACAGAAGATGCAATCCTCCTAGCAGAGGCTTCTGCAGGTAATCTCAGAAGAGCACGTTTATTACAAGAAGATGTTTCGTTTATGACCCGACAAGAAGCATGGAAAACTTTGCCCGACCGTTTGGATGGAAGTGGAGCCGCTGTTTCTATAGCGGTTAAAGAGTTGCAGAAAATGATTGATGATGCTCAAACTCCACTTACTGACCGTCATAATCAAGAATTAGAACGTCTTGCGGAACAAGAAGAGGTTTTTGGAATTCGCGGTTCGGGACGTCAAGAAGTCACTGAACGTCATAAACGCGAAATACGTCGTCTACGCGATGACGAGCTGCGATTTGGTTTGGCCACGCTCAGCAGACGCTATAGAGATTTGGGTATTCAAAACAATAATTTTGATGCGTTAAATTCTGTTGGGGTAATTACTAGCGCGGCGTTAGAGCTAATAAGAAATCCAAATGAACGGTTACTTTTGCAGGCTCTTTTCTTGAACTTATCGACGAAGATTTTGATTAAGGAAGTTCAATAATAGTTACAGTGCCACTATTGCCGTCTACCTGAATTAAAGCTCCGTCCGGTATTCTCTCAGCTGCTTGGTGAACGCTAACCACGCAAGGAATTCCAAATTCCCTACTGACAATTACAGAGTGACTCATAGGAGCTCCTACGTCAACTACTACTCCACCTGCAGGAATGAAAAGCGGAGTCCAAGCTGGATCTGTTATTGGGGCTACCAAAATCTCACCTTGCTCTAGTTCGCGTGGATCCCCCGGATCAGTTATTACTCTCGCCCTACCAGTTATTTCACCTGGGCTACCTGAAAGCCCGGTCATGATTTCACCAACTTGAACAGGCTCAACTGAAGTAGCTTTCTGCTTCCACTCAGAAATAGGCGGAACCTCACCATTTACAATGAAGGGTTCTTCAAGAGAGGAAAGCGATTCAAAATCTTTTCTTCTCTGGGGAATGGTTTCATTAAAAGAATCTGGATCTTCAATAAAATTATCTAGTTCAGCATTTAAAAGAAGGAAAATATCATTTGGTTCTTCTAAGTGCCCTTTGTCGGTCATTCGATTTCCCAGTTCGTAAATTGGTAATCTAACTTCGTGGATGGCCATCATTTGGGTCAGCTTTGTGCGCTCTCGTGTCGGTACAAAGATTTTGGAAACTCTTAAACCTGTTTCAAGTAATCCCAGCGCTTCATCGTTGTTTGCTAAAGCTTCTCGTGCTTGTTCTTCAGCGGCTAAGCGGTCTGCAGTGGCTTGTGCTTGTTTTGAAAATGGTGAAAAATTTTCGTCAACTTTTCTCATTGCATCGATAGCTGCGGTGACCGGATTTGAGTCAATTTCCCAACTGGGATTTCCAGCGTCCCATTCTCCGGGTCCGCGACATCCGTGTTCCTCTAGAAAAGATCCAAAACTCTCTGCATATTCTGGAGAGTTTTTTTCAAGACGACTCAGTTCCCACATATCTCTTGTCATCGGAACAGAATCAATTCCATCAAGACCTGAAATAAGTCGTCCAGATAAACTTGGGTCTATCTCGCTGCAGACCTGACTTAGTAAACCTGGCCCTACCGCAGATGCAGTCCCATAAACGTAGTAAGGTTCGAAAAATTCACGAATATAGGAACCTATATATCGGGCTCTATTCACTAAATCTTTGTCCGAAATGGTTTTTAGATCTGGTCTACCTTCACGAAGATCAAGAACTTTTTTCCTGTCTTCCATTAGTTCCTGCGGTTCTTCAGTAACCGTCATAATCCACTCCATTGTGGCTTCAATCTTCTCTTCCAATTCGGGTCGGTGATCGTCAGGATGAGGGGCATGTGGAACAACATCAGGGTGAGAACCTAATAATATGTCATCCATTTGTTGAGCAGACATTCCAGGACTACGTTCCCCAACTAATCTAATTAATGACATGTTTAGATACACGTAACCTCCAAAACAAGCAATAAAATCGGGTTCATTTTGGTTTATTTCATCAAGCGCAGAAGATCCCCATCTCAAGTGACCGTTCATCCAGCCAAAAGCAACACTTGATCCCCAAACTAGATCCCATCCAAGTGGACTACATGGGTTGGGCATAATTTCACCAACATTTGACCTCGTGTACATGGGAAAACGTTTACTTGGAGTCCAATCAGTTATCCATTTCTCATTCATGGTTGCCTTTCATTCATTGTGCACTACAAAACGTATCCTTTTGAACCCTTTTCCTTTTGATTCAGTTTTTACAATTTCCATTCGACCCACTTGTGAGGTAGATGAAACATGAGTACCGCCATCGGCTTGTTTGTCCAGACCAACAATATCGACAATTCTTATTTCTTTAATAGAATCGGGAACTAGGTTAATTTTTGTTCTAATAAGATCACGATCTAGTATCGCATCTTCTCTAGCTATAAAAGAAACTTCAATTGGTCTATTTGCGGCAATTTCTTCATTGCATAAGTATTCGATCTCTATCCCGAAATCTGTTGATATTTGGTCTATTTCAAAATCCATTCTTCCAGATAATGCATCCATATTTCCTCCAGTTACAACACGTTTCCATTTTTTCCACATAACACCACAAAGAATGTGCATTGCGGTGTGAGTGCGCATCATTTGGTGTCTTCTTTCTTCGTTCACTTCACCTGAAATTCGTGTTCCCTTTGGGGGTATTGGACCAGCTAAGGTATGCCAGACCTGTTGACCGACGGTTCTTACATCAATTACGGAAGCTGCACCATTTCCCCATAACAAATGTCCAGTGTCATGAGGCTGACCGCCACTAGTTGCATAAAAAGCTGTTTGGTCTAGTTCAATTCTCGATTCATCTACGTCTGTAACAAGCGCTTCAAAAGATCTAAGATCTGCATTGTTTAAATAAAGCTTTTCCGTCATTTTATTTATTTATTTTTTCTGTATTTATTAAGACTCTTAATTCCCCTTTAACAACTTGCCATGTAAGTTGTTCAAGGCCAGTACCATCCGGAGGAAATATATTTTTTGAATTACATGAATTAAAAAAGTTGGAATTGTCGTAATCCCATTGCGCTATGCAAGAGCTAGCTTGTTCAGGTACCTGGGCAAGAAAAGCAAACCAATCTGTTTCTGGATTGTTGCCAGCGTGAGTTATCCAGATGGGTCTTTCACGACCTACAAGGTCAGGGAAAAGAACCGGACCGTTCGAAGATATTTCATTTGCAAGATTGGTTGCATCAATTCCACGAAAGTCATCGTCACCTAAGCGGATTTCTATTGAATTTGAAGATTTTGATATTGAGAGAAGGATAAATAAGCATGCCAGAGCAGCAACAATTCCAAAAACACCGACAACAGTTGCCTTTACGACGTTTACGCGAATTCCGTGAGCTCTTGCCAATTTTTCCTTCCCTGGTTTGGGTCTTCTCTCTACTTTGCCTAGTATCACGGCCGTTTGCTATTGCATTAAATAATAATGAATCAACTACTTTTGAAAATATACAGGAGCTTAAATAAATGGATCTTTTTGAGTATCAAGGTAAAGAGTTTTTTGCCGATTACGGAATGCCCGTTTCACCCGGGAAACTAGCACTTACGACCGAAGAAGCGGTGACCGCAGCTGAAAATTTGGGGTATCCAGTAATGGTAAAAGCACAAGTCCATACCGGAGGAAGGGGTAAGGCAGGTGGGGTTAAATTTGCATCAAATATCGATGAAGTATCAGAGCATGCAGAAAATATTCTTGGACTCGATATTAATGGGCATGTCGTTGAACGTCTCTGGATAGAAAAGGCTTCAGATATAGCGGATGAATACTATGCCTCATTTACTTTAGATCGATCTGCAAAAAAACATTTGGGAATGCTTTCAGCAGAGGGAGGTGTGGAAATAGAAACAGTTGCTGAAGAAAATCCTGAAGCAATAGCAAGAATTTGGGTTGACCCTGTTGAAGGGCTTTCTGAGGGAAACTGTAGAAACTGGGTGAAAGAAGCGGCCTTACCTGAAGAGGCGATTGAGGGAGCTGTAGAAATACTTTTAAACCTCTACAGGGCCTATGTAGAAGGGGACGCAGATTTAGTTGAAATTAATCCATTGATCCTTACCGAAGATGGAAGAGTCCATGTTTTAGATGCGAAGGTAACTTTAGACAGTAACTCAGTTTTTCGACATGAGAATTATGAAGATTTTGATAAAACACAAACCAGAGATGAGCGGGAAACAGCGGCTCACTCAAAGGGTTTGCAGTATGTCGGTTTAGAAGGAGAAGTCGGTGTTATTGCAAACGGTGCAGGTTTGGCAATGTCCACTGTTGATGTTGTTAACCAAGTAGGAGGCCGTCCAGCAAATTTCTTAGATATTGGTGGAGGCGCAAATGCTGATGTGATGACGGCAGCCTTGGAAGTAATCAATAATGATCCTGACGTCAGGTCTATTTTTATCAATATCTTTGGGGGTATAACTAGAGGTGAAGAAATAGCCAACGGAATAATCGATGCATTAGACAGAGTGAAAATGAGCTCACCGATTGTGATTAGGCTAGATGGAACAAACGCAGATGAGGGTCGGGCGATTCTTGAACCGCATTTATCACAAACATTACAAGTAGCACCCACGATGCTGGATGGGGCTGAACGAGCTGTTGCTTTAGCGAAAGGAATTAATAACTAATGAGTATTTTTGTAAATTCAGAAACGAAAGTTATTTATCAGGGCCTAACAGGAAGCCAGGGTAGGTATTACGGGTTATTAAACCGGGATTATGGAACAAAAGTTGTAGCTGGTACAAATCCGAAAAAAGCTGGAACAGATGTTGAAGGAATACCAATCTTTGCGAGTGTGGCTGAAGCTGTTGAGGAAACAGGTGCAAAAGCATCATGTATTTTTATTCCTGCTCCTGGAGTAAGAAGTGCCGTATTAGAAGCTGCTCAGGGCGGAGTTGACTTTATTGTCGCAATAACGGAAGGAGTTCCGGCACACGACGAGGCTCTCTTCTATAACCAACTTCGTAAAGACTTCCCTAATGTCCAACTGTTGGGCCCTAATTGTCCAGGAATCATATCGCCAGGGGAATGCAATATCGGTATCACTGCGGGCCACATAGCGCTTCCTGGAGGACCTGTGGGAATTGTAAGTCGATCTGGAACACTTACTTATCAGGCTTTGCATGAATTGAAAGAGAAAGGTATTGGTTGCACAACTTGTGTTGGAATCGGTGGTGATCCAGTTCCTGGAACTTCATTTATTGATTGCTTGGCCGCTTTCGAAGCCGACCCGGAAACTAAAGCAGTCATGATGATAGGTGAAATTGGAGGAAGCGCTGAAGAAGAAGCTGCAGAATTTATTTCAAATAACATGACCAAACCTATTTCTGCTTATATAGCGGGGGTAACAGCACCACCAGGAAAAAAGATGGGGCACGCAGGAGCTATAGTTTCAGGAGGTAAGGGTACCGCTAAAGCAAAAATGGAAGCTCTTGAAGAAGCGGGTGTAAAAGTTGGGAATAACCCCACTGAAGCAGGCGACTTAATGGCGGAAATTGTTTCTCAGCTTTAAAGATTAAAAATGGTACGGTCGTTCTATGCGTTTGGCCGTTTTAGTCTCTGGAGCAGGAAGTATTCTTGAAGCCATTTATCGTTCAGGTGTAGAGATTTCTTTAGTAGTTGCCGATAGAAAATGTGAGGCTATACAACTGGCATCTGACAGGGGTTTGGATGTAGAACTTATTGAACGTTCAGACTTTGGTGAAAGATTTGATCGAGTTGCTTATACAAATGAACTAGTTAGAAAATTAGAAGTAGCCAAAATTCAGTTAATAGCAATGGCTGGGTTTGGAACGATTCTTGAAAAACCGATTTACGATGCTTATGCAGGGAAAGTATTGAATACACACCCTTCCTTGCTCCCTGCTTTTCCGGGTTGGAATGCAGTGGAAGAGGCGATAATTGCAGGAGCCGAAGAAACAGGATGCACTATTCACCAAGCGACGCTCGAAGTCGACTCGGGTCCTATTTTAGCTCAAGAAACTGTGCCTATTCTTGAAGGAGACGATGCGGCCCGTTTGCATGAGAGAATAAAAAAAATTGAACGCGAATTGTATGTGAGTGTAATTAAAAGAATTATGAACGAATCAGATTATTATTCGGTCGCATAAAGGAGAAAAGTTGAATCCGTCTCGAGCTTTGTTATCTGTCTACGACAAGACTGGAATAGTTGATTTTGCAAGAAACCTTGTTGATCTCGGATGGGAAATAATTTCATCTGGAGGAACAGCAAAGCATTTGAGTGAATCTGGAATTGAAGTGATTGAAGTCTCGGATGTCACGGGAGCACAAGAAATGCTTGATGGTCGTGTGAAAACTATTCATCCGAATATTCATGGTGGAATTTTGGCAGACCGTTCAAAAAAAGAACATCTTGAAGAATTAAAAAATCGAGGTATTGAACTTATTGATTTGGTAGTTGTGAACCTTTATCCATTTGTAAAAGATCCGGGGATTGAGCTAATAGATATAGGTGGTCCCACAATGGTCAGAGCAGCAGCGAAAAATTTTGACTCGGTTGGGATAGTGGTAGATCCCTCAAAGTATGAGTTCGTAATTGATGAGATAAGAAAAGAAGGGAGCCTTACAGCAAAGACTCGTCGTGATTTAGCTAGAGATGCTTTTGCCCACACCGCAGGATATGACTCGGAGATAGTTTCATGGTTTGATCAGGGAGAAGAAGAACTACCTAAGAGTTTTCATATATCAATTGAAAAAACTGGCGAACTTAGATACGGCGAAAACCCTCACCAAGTTGGCGCTAGATACCGTTTTTTTAACGGATCAAGTTGGTGGGACGAATCAACTGTTCACGGTGGGAAACCAATGTCATATCTAAATATTTTTGACACTGAAGCAGCTTGGAGAGTTGTAAATCAACTAGACGATGAGCCATCCGCAGTAGTTGTGAAGCACGCTAACCCCTGTGGAGCAGCGACTGCTAAAACAATTGAAGAAGCGTACAAAGCCGCACATGAATGTGATCCAGTCTCAGCATTTGGTGGAATAGTTGCTTTAAATCGTCCTGTCACTGTTGAAGTTAGTGAGCAGTTAGCCGATATTTTCACTGAAGTAGTAATAGCCCCATCGTATGAAGATAAAGCGATCAAAAAACTTAAAAAAAATTCAAACCTAAGAATCATAGAAGCTGCTTCACCCACGAGTTACAAATTTGAATTCCGAAATGTCGACGGCGGTTTATTAGTGCAAACTTCTGATACTCATCTGGGTGATCGTTCGGAATGGTCGGTTGTAACGGAAAGGCAGCCAAATGAATCTGAATGGATCGATCTTGAATTTGCCTGGAAAATCGTCGCCAGTGTTTCATCAAATGGAATAGTTCTGTCAAAAAATAGACAAGCAGTTGGAATTGGAGTTGGTCAACCCAACCGAAGAGATGCTGCGAGAATAGCTACTGAAAAAGCAGCAGGTAGAGCTTTAAGTGGAGCATGCGCTAGTGACGCTTTTTTCCCCTTCAGAGATGGTTTAGATGCAGCGATTGATGCTTCCGCCAGTGCTGTAATACAACCTGGTGGATCTATGAGAGATGATGAGGTAATAGAAGCAGCTAATGAAGCGAACCTGACAATGGTATTTACCGGCATGCGCCATTTTCGACATTAGGATGCTTGCTTTTAATCAGGTATCGTTCACCAAATGACAGCACAATTATTAGCAGGAGCACCAGTAGCTGATTCGGTTTTAGATGAAGTAAAAATACGTACCCGTGCATTAATAGAAAAAGGAATCAAACCTGGGCTTGGAACGATACTTGTTGGTGAAGATTCAGCAAGCGCAGGTTATGTAAGGAAAAAACACGAAACATGCGAAGCAGTTGGCCTTGCCTCACAACATATAGAGATTCCAAGTGATGCTTCCCCAAATGCTCTGTTAGAAGCAGTGGACAGTTTTAATAAGGACCCAGAAGTACATGCCTACATTATTCAACACCCAGTTGCAGATGGATTTGATTTCAATACTGCTCTGTCATTAATGAATCCTGAGAAGGACGCTGATGGTCTTCATCCGGTTAATTTAGGAAAATTAGTACTACAAGAAAAAGGCCCAGTCCCATGCACGCCAGCCGGCATACAGGCAATACTTGTTTATTATGGAATTGAGACATCAGGAAAACACGTAGTAGTAATTGGGAGAGGACCCACGCTTGGTCGTCCAATGGCATTGTTAATGTCATCAAAAGAAAAAGGAGCGAATGCGGCAGTAACTGTTGTCCATTCAGCAGTTCCGAATCTTTCAGAAATTACAAGTAAAGCCGATATCGTCATTGCTGCAGTAGGGATCCCTTCTTTTGTTACTTCTGAAATGGTTCGCCCTGGTTCTGTTGTCATCAGCGGAGGAATTTCATGGGAAGGTAAAAAATTGCTGCCTGATGTGGATGAAAGTGTTGGAGAAGTAGCATCTTGGATAACTCCGCGGCTAGGCGGTGTAGGACCTACCACGGTCGCCATGTTGCTGCGTAACACAGTAGAAGCAGCAGAACGAAAAATTCTTTAAATTTTTCTTTATTCCAAGTCTTTAGATTCGAAAGAAGGCTTGATCTCGATAAGGTCAAGGTATGGCTGAAAAAATAAAAATGGGTTCAAATGGAATCCTAGAAGTACCAGATGAACCAATCATTCCCTTTATTGAAGGTGACGGAACCGGGGTCGATATTTGGCCTGCTGCAAGACATGTATTGGATGCAGCAGCTGCGCGGCATGGGCGAAAAGTTGAATGGATGGAAGTTCTTGCCGGACAAAAAGCTTACGACGAAACAGGTGAGTGGCTCCCCCAAGAAACGATTGATGTATTTAATGAATATCTAATTGGAATAAAAGGACCATTAACCACCCCCATAGGAGGTGGATTTAGAAGTTTGAATGTGGCCTTAAGACAAATTCTTGATTTGTATGTTTGTTTAAGACCAGTCCGATGGTTCCCGGGTGTACCTTCACCAGTTAAAGCGCCTCATCTGGTGGACATGGTTATTTTTAGAGAAAATACAGAAGATATTTACGCAGGTCTTGAAGCTGAGGCATTCTCACCAGAAGCTAAAAGGCTAAGAGAGTTGTTGTCTGAAAATTTCGGTTGGGAAATTAGAGAAGATTCCGGCATCGGAATAAAACCAGTCTCTAAGACAGGTTCTCAAAGGCTTCAAAGAGCAGCACTACAGTACGCGATTGATAGAGGAAGAAACAGAGTTCACTGGGTTCATAAAGGAAACATTATGAAATTTACGGAAGGTGCTTTCCAAAAATGGGGCTATGAACTTGTTAAAGAAGAATTCAGTGATCAAGCAGTTGCTTGGGAAGATTGTGGTGGAGACTCTGGTGACAAAATTCTTGTTCAAGATGCAATTGCCGACATTGCCTTGCAACAAGTACTTACACGCCCTGAAGAATTTGATGTTATAGCCACAATGAACCTCAATGGCGATTACCTTTCCGATGCTTTAGCGGCACAGGTAGGTGGAATTGGTATAGCTCCTGGAGCTAATGCGAATTATATGACAGGACATGGAATTTTTGAAGCAACTCATGGAACAGCTCCAAAATATGCGGGTCAAGACAAAGTAAATCCTTCTTCTGTTCTTCTTTCGGGTGTCCTAATGTTCGAACACATCGGTTGGAGAGATGTAGCTGATGACATAGTTAAAGCTCTTGAAGCAACAATTGCTGACAAAGTTGTGACTTATGATTTTGCACGTCAAATGGAAGGTGCAACAGAAGTTAAATGTTCAGAATTCGCACAAGCAATTGTCGACCGATTCTGATTCAGAACGTACAACCATAAAAGTTGGAGAAGATTCCAATGAAAATGGGATCGCGAAACGTTGGTTTAGATTAGTTTTCCGATCTATTAAAGCTCATCCGATACCGCACATCATAGGAATTTCAGCAGGAAATCTTTTCTCTTTAGTCGTTGTAGGTTTCACAATTGTTTTAGGTCGAGTGACTGATCAAGTGATCATTCCTGGTTTAGATCAAGGCGGAGTAGAGGGACGAACCATTTTAGGTGGGTTCATAGCAATAGTCATTGTTGGTCTCATAAGAGGGTTTTCAGTAATGCTGAGAAGATTTTTTAACTTCACAGCAGTAGAGAAAACCAAACAAACTTGGAGATTGGGAATAATAGATAATCTTTTAGATGCTCCTAGAGCTCATTACTGGTCGAGATCTACAGGGGAACTTTTAGCGAGAGTGGATACTGATGTGGAAACAGCCACTTCTGTATTAATGCCTTTAGCTTTTTCAGTATCTGTAATCTCACTGATTTTAGTTTCCTTGATAAGCCTTTTGATAATTCACCCCTTGTTTTTTCTTGTCGCATTATTACTTTTCCCCATACTTGCGGTACTCCAACGGCTTTTTGTTCGCGCAGTTGAAGATCCTGCAAGGCGAGCTCAAGCTTTGATAGGTGAAGTATCAGAGATAGCACATGAGAGTCTTGATGGGGTAATGGTGGTTAAGACAATTGGTAGGCAAAAGCAAGAATTAGATCGATTAAGTGAAAGCTCTCAAAAGCTACGTGAAGAGCGTTTAAAAATTGGATGGCAGAGAGCGGTTTTTTCTCCGCTTTTATATCACCTTCCAAATTTAGGAATTCTAGTTTTACTAATGGTTGGAGCTTTGTTAGTTGATAGCGGTGCAGCAACTGTTGGTGAAACTGTTCAGTCGATGGCTTTGTTCATGATTCTCACACTTCCAGTTCAAATACTTGGCTTCATGTTCCAAGAAATGCCCCGATCGGTAGTTGCTATGGATCGTATAGATGAAATTTTTTCAATTGAGACAGTTCAATACCCTAAAGAAGGAAAAGTTGAAAAACCGGTAGACATAATTTTCGACAAAGTTGGTTTCTCGTATCCTGCTGAAAATGAAGACCATGTTAAACAAATTGTTTTAGAAAATTTCTCAGAAAAGATCACCGAAGGAGAATCTGTTGCTCTAGTGGGGTCTACCGGGTCAGGTAAAAGCACACTTGTAATGCTTATGTCAGGTTTGATTGAACCAACGTCTGGGAACATAACTTTAGGAAATGCAAATGTTAGCGAATTAGGTCCAGATTTTGTTTCTGATCACATCGCAACTGTTTTCCAAGAGACATTTCTTTTCGCTTTAAGTCTTCGTGAAAATTTGACGTTAGATAAAGATATTCCAGATTCGGATATTTATTCAGCACTTAAAGTCGCATCTGCATATGATTTTGTTTCCAAACTACCTCAAGGTATTGAAACGATAATCGGGGAAAGAGGTGTAACGCTCTCAGGAGGTCAACGTCAACGAATAGCTATAGCGCGTGCTCTATTGAGAAAACCTTCCGCTTTAGTTTTAGATGATTCCACCTCTGCGGTTGACCCCAAAGTTGAGGCGGAAATTCTACAAAATATAAAAACAGAAACTAATTGTTCTTTGCTCGTCATTGCCCACCGTTTAGCGACTATTCGACTAGCGCAGAGAGTAATTTTTATTGACGACGGGAGAGTGTCTGCTTCTGGTTCTCATGACGAGTTATTAAAAATCGATGATTACGCCAATCTCGTAAGTGCCTATGAGGATGTAACGTTATGACATTCTTAGACGGGCATGATGCTGTAGGAAAAGAATTCGAAGCCGAGACGCAAGATTTGGAAGGGATTGAAGAGGTAGGTGCTCTAAAAATTCTCAAGAGAGGCTTAAATGCTTCCCCAGAATTAAAAGCGGGTGTTTCACTAACAGCCTTGATGGCTCTAGCTGTGGCGGGTGGAAAATTATTGGTGCCTCTAACTATCAAAGAGGTTCTTGATAGAGGTATTACAACTAGCGGTGTAAATGTTAGTTCGGTTTTGTTTTTTTCCTTGATCGCGATGTTTCTTTCAATTGCGTCGATGGCTCTTGGCAGAGCAACTTATTACCGCCTGGCTAAAACAGCAGAAAATGTTTTAATGGGTTTACGGGTACGCACATTTGAACATCTACATAAATTAAGTATTGCTGATCATGTGGAAGCTAGAAAAGGTGCTTACACCGCAAGAGTAACAAGTGATGTAGAGACTCTTACACAATTTGCTCAGTGGGGGGCAATAGCTTGGATAATCAATTCCATACAAATACTTGCGGTTTTAGTAATTATGGTCGTTTACTCTTGGCACCTGTCGATAGTTACTTTATTAGTCCATGCGCCTTTGTTCCCTGTTCTCAGATGGATGCAGCGGAGACAGTTACGAGCTCACGACCGTGTCCGAAGTCGAGTTTCTGACACGCTCTCAGTGGTCTCAGAATCGATCCAAGGGGTTGATGTTGTTAGATCTTATGGTTATCGGAAAAAAACCAGGTCGAAACTACATCACGCTATTGGAGATCAATATAAAGAGCAGATGGTTGCGCAAAAATACTTTTCATTTGTTTTACCAATCACCGACATTATTGGAGTTGCCGCAATTGCTTCAGTTGTTGGCGCAGGAGTTTATTGGGGTCCGGATTGGGGTGTTACTTCAGGTGAATTGATTGCTTTCGTATTTTTGTCCAATCTTTTAGTAATGCCAATATCTGAATTAGGAGAGGTTCTTACTCAAACTCAGACTGCACTTGCAGGATGGTGGAAAGTTCTAGAAGTTTTAGATAAAGAAGTTGAAGTTAAAGAGCCTGATCAAGGTATGACTTTGCCTGACAGCCCACTCGATATAAAAGTCGAAGGTGTTGACTTTTCATATCGAACTGGAGGTGTGGTTCTCGACAATGTAGACATTTATATACCCGCTGGAATTTCTGTTGCTGTCGTAGGTGAAACCGGTTCAGGAAAGACAACTTTTGCAAAATTACTCACTCGATTAGCAGACCCAACAAGTGGCCGAATTCTTATCAACGGTGAAGATCTCCGAAAAATAGATTCAAATCATAGGCATAGAGGAATACGAATGGTTCCACAAGACGGCTTCTTGTTTGACACGAGTGTGGTAGAAAATGTCCGTTTTGGTCGAAATGACGCTAAAAGAAGTGAAGCCGAGGAAGCTATTGATGATTTAGGACTATGGTCCTGGGTGGACCAACTCCCCGAAGGACTAGAAACACGTGTCGGTGAAAGAGGCGAAGCTCTTTCAGTCGGAGAGAGACAACTGGTAGCGCTAGCAAGAGCGCAAGTAGCAGATCCAGGATTGCTTATTTTGGATGAGGCCACTTCTGCAATCGATCCTGAAACCGAGCAGATGTTGGAAGCTACGTTAGAACGATTAGCGCAAGGTCGTACCACAGTTAGTATCGCCCATCGGATATCAACTGCTGAACGGTCAGATTTAATTTTGGTTTTCGACGAAGGAAAGATAGTTGAAAAAGGAGAACATTCTCACTTAGTTAACTCAAAAGGGGTCTATTCGAAGCTTTATGAATCTTGGATTGGCAATACAAGGGAAGTGTGAAAAAAGTAACAAGTCGATTTGATTATGATTTTTCACGCCAAATTCAAAATTTAGAAAGTATTCTCAGATGAAAGTAAAAATAATCAGATGGAGCAGATCTTGAACCAGAATCCAATTCGAATAGCTGTAACAGGAGCTGCAGGCCAAATTGGTTACAGCCTCATTTTTCGCATAGCCAGCGGCCAACTTTGTGGTCCAAATCAACCAGTAATTCTCCAACTCTTAGAGATAACACCTGCAATGGGAGCATTAGAGGGAGTCGCGATGGAACTTGATGACTGCGCTTTTCCTTTGCTGAAAGAAATAGAACTTTCGGATCAATCAGATAAAGCTTTTGATGGCGCCAATATTGCTCTATTAGTAGGATCCAGGCCTAGAAGTAAAGGTATGGAACGCAAAGATCTTCTAGAGGCCAATGGTGAAATTTTTACCGGCCAGGGAGAGGCATTGAACGAGAAAGCTGCCGAAGATATACGTGTACTAGTTGTGGGTAACCCCGCAAATACTAACTGCCTTATAGCGATGAATAATGCGCCAGATATTCCTAGGTCTAGGTTTACAGCTATGACTCGGTTAGATCACAACAGGGCCATAACCCAAGTTGCTCAAAAGTTAGAAATTTCAACGACACAAATAACCAAAATGACCATTTGGGGAAATCATTCTGCAACTCAATATCCAGATCTATTTAATTGCAAAATTTCTGACAAATCTGCTGCAGATGTTATAGATGATCAGAATTGGTTAGAAAACAGCTTCATTCCTTCGGTTCAACAAAGAGGAGCAGCGATAATCGAAGCGCGGGGCGCTTCTAGTGCAGCATCAGCAGCAAATGCTGCAATTGATCATATACGAAACTGGACTGATGCAACTCCAGCAAATGATTGGGTTTCTATGGCTGTGTGTTCCGACGGAAGCTATGGAGTTGAAGAAGGTCTAATTTCATCTTTTCCCGTTAAATGTTCTAACGGTGATTGGGAAATCGTTCAAGATCTCGAAATAGATGACTTTTCGAAAAAGAAAATCGACGCTTCGGTAAAAGAATTGTCTGAAGAACGAGACACTGTTTCTGACTTGAACTTAATCTAAAAAACTAGTTTTATAGCCAGCTAACTGAATCACCATTTTTAACTAAGCAATCGTTTATTACAGATCCTGTAACACCCCCGCGCCATTTAGGTTTCAAAGCATCACGGAGCCCTTCAGATACCTCATTCATCAGTTTACAAGGGACTGTCTCACCCGTTATCTCAATTTTTAGTTCACCGATCTGAAGGATTTTCCCAATGGTTTCTTCAAGTACCACGCCACTTACGATGAAATTTGCTCTTCGTTCTTTAGCATCAACAGACTCGCCTATGCTTTCAGTTGCTGCTTCCCAGCTTTCTTTTGAAAGAACAGTTACTTGTCGATCTGCGTGGGGCTCAATTGCAGAATTTTTGATGCCTTCACCGGCTATTAACTCTGCTTCTGTTAGTTGAATCATTGGGTCACCATGGTTTTTTTTCAACCAAATTTCTAATAATTCACCCATATATAAAAACTACAGTTTTATTGAGCATTGGTAACTGTCGAATCGCGAATTGTTTCAAATACATCACCTAGTTGCTCGAACATTTCTGATGCTTCAATAAGTTTTCTTGGGTCACCACCTATTTCCATCTTCCCTTCAATCACTGCGTTCAAAGGGTTTATCATCCCTTCAAATAAAGAGATGGCGGTAGATCTGTCAGTTTCAAACCAAACATCTGGTTCATGGGCACAACCAGCAGAAATTTCTATTTCACCTTTATTTATTAAGATCTGCCAAGTAATAGATTCCTTTTCCATAACTCTGTACTCGACAACGAGTTCAACGTCAGTTGTAGCTTTTTCTAAACCTTCGTGAGATTGGGCGACATTGTTTAATTCCTTTATCCACTCATCTGACAGATGCAAGATTTTTTTCACACTTTAATCTTACGCTTACTCCGTAACAGATCTCTCCGGATCTTCCTAGTACTGTTAAATAATGGAAAAGATTGGTACTGGTCAAAAAACTTATGATTATGAACCTGCTAGAGGACTTTGGAAACGTTTAGAAGGCCCAGAAGACGTCCTTGATCTAATGGACACGGGAGTCGATGGGGTAATTGCTGTAATCAGAGATGCAGGCGCCACTTTCTTATCTCCAATTTTTGATGAGCTATCAGGAGTGATTTGCACAGGAGGAACAATTAGAAGTCATATCGGGATAGTTAGTCGTGAATTTCAAATCCCGGGTTTGATAGCAGCCGAATTTTCTAATGAACCTGAAAACGGGACGGAAATAATCCTTGATGGCACTCAAACTACGGGTTCAATTTATTTGGCTGATTGACATGAGTGAAGCTTCAGAAGTAAATAATTACATAAAGTCGATAAATCCTATTTCAGCACGTCTTATGGCTGAAAGAACTGGTTATTCATCCCAACTGATCCCAGTTACTTCTTACGTAACAGTTTCGGCTATCGAAGCTTTTTTGCGATATCCCGAAGCGATAAAAACTATAACTAGATCCATGAAACCAGAAGAGATTGGAACGCGCGCAAGGCGACCGGCCTGCCAAGCAAATTCAGTTTTTCTTTGGGGAGTAGCAAATTTTTGGTTGATAGGAAGAAACATAATGTCTTTGATCGACCAATCTCTTGATGATGTTTCAAATGCTTATATAGTCTTAGATTTTTGGGGACGCGTGTCCCGTTCCTATCGAGGTGGCGAGTTCCTACATTCTGCTGAAAATAACAACAGGATAAATGTATTGGAATCATCTCAATTAGAACTTTTTGAACAATCAATAAGTTCCGTTGATGAAGACAGACGAGTTTTAATAAGACAATTAAATGCGACGCTGATCAATTACCTTTTCTTGCTTTACTTCGACACTCGCGTAGGGCACGGGGATACTGGGCCTTACAAACTAGCGGATGGCAGAACAATGATTGTCCGCGATTACTACAGGCTTAGTAAAAGTGATTTCTGGTGGTCAGAAATCGCTTCAGATCTGCCTTATGAAAACCTGACGGCAATTTTTGTTTTGGATCCGGAAGTTGAAGTGACTGTCACAGATTTTGGAACTTCTATTACAAAACCAGAAGACTATTTAAACCACTTGAATTCATTTGCAATTTTTTCGAATAAAAATGGAAAACTTGAACCAATAGACGATGATCAATTTGAAGCCTTTGTTGCAAAAGTAAAACAAATTCAAAAAACTCATTACAGAAACATTGTTTCCATGAGCAGAGATGAGCGTATCAAGTGTGGAGCCTACGTTTATTTCACTTTCTTGCGGCCCTTTGCTCAAATAGCAGGAGTTGAAAAAGAAATAGACTGGGAGTGCCCACGTGACATTTCAAAAGATCTTTATCCTCTCGTAACCGCTGAAGTTGAACCTCCGCAACAAGACCCCAACAATGACCCCTACCCTTATTATGAGGAGATTAATAAATGAGCGTTCCAATACCTGCTGATGAAAAGCGTCATGAAAAAGGGCCAGAAAGACTTTGGAGTGAATCTTGGTATATGGATTGGTTTGATGACGAAGGTAAAAATGGTGGGTACGTAAGACTCGCTGTCTGCTCAAATCTCAATGAATGTTGGTTTTGGTGCTGCATAGTAGGGGAAGATCAGAAGCCCGTTTTTATTATTGACCATGACGCTGCGATTCCTGACCCTCCAGGATTAGAGATTAGATCTACAGGTTTATGGGCAGATTTAGCGGTTGAAAGCCCACTTGAATATTTCAGCGTAGGCGTAGAAGCATTTGGAGTTGCCCTAGACGATCCTAAAGAAGCTTATGGCGACATGAGAGGTGAGAAAGTTCCAGTTGGAATAGATTTAGGGTGGGCAACTGATTCTCATGAAAAAAAATCTGACGGATCAGAGCCCTGGGCGTTTCATTATGACGTAACTACCCGGTATGAAATTCCGTGCAGAGTTTCAGGTGAAGTGCAAGTGGGTGAAAAGAAATCTCAAATAGATGGATGGGGTCAACGCGATCATTCGTGGGCAGAAAGAGATTGGTGGGATAAAGGCTGGACTTGGTTTTCCGGACGTTTTGAGGACGGGTCAAGATTTCACGCGGTTTCTGTAGAAGGACATGATTTAGGCATCGGGTATCATTCCTCTCCCGATGGTCTTATCGCAGAATATAGAATTGTTTCAAATCCACAATTAGGTCCAGAAGGAATCCCAACTGGCGGCCATGTGATACTTGGAGAAACAGTTATTGAATTTGAACCAATTGGATGGGCGCCTGTTCTTTTAACAGACCCCGATAATGGTCACATCTCACATTTTCCACGTGGTTTGGTTTCTATACAAACTAACGATGGTCGCAAAGGCCACGCATGGATCGAGTTTAACCAGCCACAGAGATGAGTATGAATTACTAACTTCTAGATTTGGTGGATTTTTTCGAGATTGAATCAATAATTAGAACAATTCCAAATGCTAGTAATCCCAAAAGTAGAGGTGTTAGAAAGTTATTTGAATTAGGCCAATCAACGCCTGTTCCAGAGAGTATTTCATTTCCATCTTTGTTGATCACACCAACCCCATTGGGCCAGGGCCAAAGAACTCTGAAGGATCCAAGCATCAAACCAATTAAACAAGACAGAACGATGTCTCGATATTTGTCTAACAAAAATTTTAAAAAGGTAGAAAAAACTGCTAGCCCTACAATTGCGCCAAGTGAAAGCATTGAAAGGTTTCCAAAGTCTTGGTTATCGATCGCATTTAGCACAGAAGCATAATTTCCCATTATTAACAACAAGAATGCTCCAGATACCCCGGGAAGTATCCATGCACAAATTGCTATGAATCCTGAAAGAAAAAATATCCATGAAGAAGGATTTTCAAAAGCGCTAGAGCGTAGACCCAACAGAACAAAAAAAAGAATTGCCGTAGACAGTAAAGAAATAATTTTTTGCGGACTCCATGCACTGACTAATGAAAAGGTAACAAGAGCTGAAGCGGCTACCAAACCGAAAAATAGACCCGACATTGGTTCAGGGTGTTCCTCAAGTAGTTCGACCATAAGTCCTGAAATCGAAATAATAGTTAGGAACATGCCAGTGATAACCGGAATCAGGAAAAGAAAATTAACTTTTTTAAGTTCTTTAATTGATCCTGAGATATCAGCTTTTAGGATTTTTCCTAAACTCAAAGAACAATTGCTAATGTTTTCTAGAAGTTGCTCATAGATGCCAAGGACTAGAGCAATAGTTCCACCCGAGACCCCAGGTACTACGTCGGCAGTTCCCATGGAAATTCCCCTTAAGAGGTTGCTAAGAATTTTCTTTAAGCGAAAAAAGAATGACGCAAAATTATTCATCATTTTTAAAACTTGATAAGGAGGGGGTTAATGCTTCGATTATTTGTTGAGGAGCTCGGACTGGTTTTCCATCACGGTTAGTGATCGCTACTCTGGCACGCTGCGTAGCTACTACATCAGTTTTATTTACGATTTGTTGCCACCATAAAGACGAAGCTCTACGCATTTCTATAATTTCGGTTTCTATCGTAAGAAAAGAGCCTGCCTCTACAGGTTTTAGAAACGCAGTCTCTATTTGTGATACGACAAATCTGAAGTTATTTTTTTCAAGTTCATTCAGAGAAATGCCTAAATCTTCAAGCATTTCTATACGACCAGTTTCAAATAATTGAATATAAGCAGAATGATTTAAATGCCCGTATGGGTCTAATTCGTAGAAACGGACTTTTACATTATGACGATGTGGCACAAAGTTACGTTAGTCCGACATAGCGGCACTGTGGCGACGCCAGCAGCAACAACATTTTATTTCTTAGCTAAAAGGATTACCATTTTCTATCCCGTCAACCGGAGGAATCCTGCCTGCCTTGTACCAATAAACTCCACTTAGAACCAACAGCCCAGGCCAAAATATAACTGAACATAGAAGACCTATTACAAAAAACGGCCAGAACCAAGTTTTCTGGTGGTCAGGTCTTTTCCTGATACCCCAAAGCATTTTTATCCAAAGAGCTACGCATATCAAGTAGATAATTAGCAACTTAGTTTCCTTCCCGCATGACAAATATTCTCATCATGTTATTCGATGTTAACTCGACTTTTATCAACGCTGACCCGATAGAGCGCGGTTTTTGACTTTTGCTTTCATGTAATCGCGGTTCATGAAAGCAATGAAGTCGAGACTGATTTCCTTAGGGCATGCTTCATGACACTCTCCGTGATTCGTACAAGAACCAAAGAACTCTTCCATAGTTCCCACCATAGACTCAGTTCTTTTCCATCTTTCAGGCTGCCCTTGAGGCAGAGAGCCCATATGCGCAATTTTTGCGGAAGTAAACAACTGTGCCGCCGAGTTAGGGCAAGCTGCCACACAGGCACCACATCCTATGCAAGCAGCCGCATCAAAAGCTTGATCAGCAGCCTCTTTTGGGACGGGAGTTAGATTTGCATCAGAAGCTGAACCGGTATTTACAGAGATATAACCACCCGATTCGATAATTCGATCAAAAGGAGATCTATCAACAACTAGGTCGCGTATTACCGGAAAGGAACCAGCTCTAAAAGGTTCAATAACGATCTTGTCACCATCTGAAAATTCACGCATGTGCAATTGGCAAGTTGTAGTCGCCTTTCTAGGTCCATGCGCTTGCCCATTAATCATTACACCACAGGTTCCACAGATGCCTTCTCTGCAGTCGCTTTCAATAGCTACGGGTTCGAGTCCTTTATTATTTAAATCCTCATTGAGAAGGTCGATCATTTCTAGAAAAGAAGCTTCAGTCGTTACTTTTTGGGCGTGTTCTTCAAAATAACCTTCTTTACTAGGGCTTTCTTGTCGCCAAATTTTCAAATTAACGGTAATTACTTCTGACATTTTTTTCTCACTTATAACTTCTTTGAGTTGGGGTCACATTTTCAAAATCGAGCTCTTCTACATGTCGGGTTTGTAAAGCATCTCTTCCATTCCACTCCCATGCCGCTACATGAGCGAATTCCTCATCGTCTCTTTGGGCTTCACCTTCAGGAGTTTGATGTTCTTCTCTAAAATGTCCTCCGCAAGACTCTTCTCGTTTTAGAGCATCCTGTGCCATCAGTTCAGCTAATTCGAAGAAATCTGAAACCCTCCCAGCTTTCTCTAAAGAAAGATTCAAAGTGTCTGCACTGCCTAGAATTCGCACATCACTATAAAATTCTTCTTTTAAGGCTGAAATTTCTGAGATTGCTTTTTCCAAACCCTCTTTATTTCTGCTCATTCCTATATGGTCCCAAACAAGTCGTCCCAATTCCCTATGGAAATAGTCAACTGAGCGAGTCCCATTGATTGAAAGCCATTTTGATGTTTCGTCTTCTACTGCATTTATAGCATCAGTGAAAACTGGATCATCAGCAGAAACTGCTGGTTCACCTAGTTGATCTGCTAGGCCGTCACCAATGGTGTAAGGAAGAACAAAATAGCCATCCGCCAAACCTTGCATCAAAGCGCTTGCGCCCAAACGATTCGCCCCGTGGTCGGAGAAGTTAGCTTCACCTATTGCATAGAGACCGGGGATAGTTGTCATTAGGTTGTAGTCAACCCATACGCCACCCATTGTGTAATGGATTGCGGGGTAAATACGCATGGGTACTTCATACGGGTTTTCACCGGTAATGCTTTCGTACATAGAAAAAAGATTTCCGTACTTAGCGGAAATAGCGTCATGGCCATCTCTTTCAACAGCTGCAGCAAAATCTAGAAAGACCCCATTTTTAAGCGGTCCAATTCCATGTCCTTGATCGACCACATTTTTAGCATTTCTTGAAGCAACATCTCTGGGAACTAAATTTCCAAAAGCCGGATATTTAGTTTCCAAATAATAATCTCTTTCGTTTTCTGGGATTTCGTGAGCTGGTCTCGAGTCATCAAACGCGTCCGGAACCCATATGCGCCCGTCATTTCGAAGAGATTCAGACATTAAAGTTAGTTTTGATTGAAAATCGTCGCTTGCAGGAATGCAAGTTGGGTGTATCTGCGTGTAGCAGGGATTAGCGAAAAAAGCGCCGCGACGATGAGCTCTCCATGCGGCGGTAACGTTACTCATCATTGCATTGGTTGAAAGAAAATAAACATTGCCGTAGCCGCCAGTTGCTAAAACAACTGCGTGGGCAGAGTGGGCACTAACTTCACCAGAAAGCAAGTCGCGTGTAACAATTCCACAGGCTTTCCCATCTTTAGTTACAACGTCAAGCAATTCTGAGCGTGTATGCAGCTCAACACTTCCGGCTGAGACTTGACGCATCATCGCGGAGTACGCGCCTAGTAGAAGTTGTTGTCCGGTTTGTCCTCTTGCGTAAAAAGTTCTAGAAACCTGAGCGCCACCAAAAGAACGATTATCTAAGAGCCCTCCGTATTCTCTAGCAAAAGGTACGCCTTGAGCTGTTGCCTGATCGATGATGTTTGTCGAGACTTCAGCTAGACGGTGCACGTTAGCTTCTCTGGATCTGTAGTCGCCGCCTTTTATAGTGTCATAGAAAAGTCTGTATACCGAATCACCATCATTTTTGTAGTTCTTAGCAGCATTTATCCCACCTTGAGCAGCGATACTGTGTGCTCTACGAGGGCTGTCATGGAAGGTGAAAGCTTTTACGTTGTATCCAAGTTCTCCCAATGAAGCTGCAGCAGATGCACCGGCTAGACCAGTTCCGACGACGATAACGTCGAATTTTCTTTTGTTATTGGGGTTCACCAGTTTCATTGAGAATTTATGATTTTCCCATTTATCTTCGAGCGGGCCTGAAGGAACTCGAGAGTCAAGCAGAGTGGTTTTAGTTTCCATATTTAGTGATCCTCTAGTTGTCTAGTGAGGCATGCCAAAACTTCCTCATTGTTAAGGTCATTAACCTGGCATAGGCGTTCATCTTCATCAATCAGATTTGCTTGTGTCATTATTGGAAAACTTAAATTTCCTAGAAGTATTAATCCTGCGAAACTTGCAGCAAATCCCTTCCGAAGGTGATTGTATTTGGGATTGTTTATTCCGAGGCTTTGAAACATGGACCAAGCTCCATGAAAAATATGCCAAGCCAAAGCCATGTTTGCTACTACATAAAAAATTGCCACCGGGATTCGCGAAAGCGAAGAATAAAGATTGTGGTATGGGTCGCCGGGAACAAAATCATTCCCTAACCACCAACCCCAAGTTAAATCTGCAAGATGATAGACAAGAAACAACGCAATTATCGGTCCAGTCCAGCGCATTGTCCGACTTGCGTAACTTGCAGCTATGTATTGTCTTCCACCTTCGTATTTTTTTTCACCGCCGTTAAAAGAAGCATTTTGACTGGATTTTCTACTCATTTCTTTTAAAGTGATTGCTGAATGCAGATGGAGTGCAAACATAATCATAAGACCTAATCTCAATATCCATAGAACTAGTGATCTTGGGAGTATGCCGCTACCAAGGTTTCTCAGAGCCTCTGCGTATTCATGCATTTTCGCAGGGCCTTCATATACGTGAAGGTTTCCGATCATATGAACTAAAACGAAACCTAAGAGACCTATACCCGTGGCAGCCATAACCCATTTCCTGCCAACGGCTGTCTGATAAAGGTTGAGAGGGAAAGGCCATTCGCGGCGACTTTCACGAATGGGTTTCACTCGGTATCTTTGGCTAGTTGTTTGGTTCATGGTGTCTCCGGACCCAATCCGGTTTATCTGGGCAAAGCAACATTTTAAACGCTACCTGAGAGTATCTCGGAGTGCGTCTATCCATGCAAAAGGTCACATTATAGTTTTTTCTCATAACAGGCTTAGTTCAAAAAAATGTTTTAAATCAAAGACGAGTTTATTTGAAAAATTTGTATTCAATTCACTTTGGTATTTAAATGACGCAAAAGGATCGCTAGGGTGCCGCCATGGGTAATTTGTTTTCAAGAAATAGAAAAATGCAAATTCCGTCCACTTTGGGTGAACTCAAATCTAGTGGTTGGGAGTCAGTTCCGGTAAAAGAAGAACTTAGAAGAAACTTGGTTGAAAGAATTCGGAACGGTGATTCATTATTTTCAGGAGTTCATGGTTACGAAGAGACCGTTATGCCGCAATTGGAAAATGCGATACTCGCGGGACATGACGTAATTTTTCTTGGAGAGAGAGGACAAGCTAAGACTCGCTTAATAAGAGGATTAATTGAATTACTAGATGAGTGGATGCCAATAGTCGAAGGATCAGAAATAAATGATGACCCTTACTCACCGGTATCGAAGCAAGCGAAAGATTTAGTAAATGAACTGGGACAAAATACTCCCATCGAATGGGTACACAGAAATGTTCGTTACGGAGAAAAGTTAGCAACTCCGGATACTTCTATAGCTGATCTAATTGGCGAAGTGGATCCGATCAAAGTTGCTGAAGGCAGATACCTTTCAGACGAATTAACTCTTCATTATGGGTTGGTGCCGCGAACAAATCGAGGATTGTTTGCGATTAATGAGCTTCCAGATCTAGCGGAAAGAATCCAAGTCGGGCTTTTAAACGTTTTAGAAGAAAGAGATATTCAAATAAGAGGTTACAAAATAAGACTTCCGCTTGACGTTGTTTTATTCGCTTCTGCTAATCCTGAGGATTACACCAATCGAGGTCGGATAATCACACCTCTTAAAGATCGTTTCGGTTCGCAGATCAGAACTCATTATCCGACTGAACCGGAAATTGAAATGGACATAGTTGAGCAAGAAGCATCTATCCCATCAGTAGGAGAACTAGAAGTTAAGGTTCCAAATTTCATGACCAGAGTCATAGCAGTTTTGACGCACGAAGCTCGTAATAGTCCTCATCTGAATCAAAGATCTGGGGTGTCGGTTCGAATGAGCGTTACCAATCAAGAAGCCATGGTTGCTAATTCTGTTAGACGCGCATTAAAGAACAAAGAGAAAGAAGCTGTCCCTAGGATTTCTGATTTGAACGCTTTGATTGCTGCGACTGCTGGCAAAGTAGAAATTGAAAGTCTTGATGAAGATCGTGATTCCGAAATTGTTAATCAGCTATTAAACGAAGCTGTATTGAATGTTTTCCGAGATCTTGTTCCTACCGAATTACACCAGCCGATAGTTGAAGCTTTTGACAATTTGGAAGGAATTTCAACTGGTGAAGACGTCATATCAGACGATTATGAGAGTGTGGTAAATTCAGACCTGCCTGCTCTTAAACCGGCCGTTCAAGCTGTTTTAGAAGGTAGCAATTCGAATGGTTCAGCGATGACAGCTAGCGCAGTTGAGCTGATCCTCGAAGGGCTTCATTTGTCCAAGAGGTTAAATAAATATTCTTCGGGTGCTAGAGCTAGTTACGCTGCACGAAAGTAAATTTTTTCTCGAATTAATTACGAGTCATAACCCCGTTATCGAAGACAACTCTGTCACCAACACGTGTCTGGAACAAAACTTGATCTGACTCTTCCCAAGCGTGGACTTCTAACACCTCACCGGGCATCACAGGTGATTTGAATCTTCCGCCCATGCTTCCAAACTGTGCAGGGTCGGAGCCGCATAAGGCATGTAATAAGGCACGTCCGGTAAAACCATATGTGCAAAGCCCATGAAGTATCGGTTTGTCAAACCCTGCCGCTGAAGCGAACGAGGGATCCGAATGCAGAGGATTACGGTCACCGTTTAATCTATAAAGAAGAGCTTGATCATCTCTTGTTTCATATGAGACCGTATGATCAGCTTCACGATCTGGCAGATTCCATTCAGTTGTGGGACCGCGATCTCCGCCCCATCCTCCTTCGCCACCTATAAACAAACCTGATTTTGTGCTCCACATAGGGTTCCCGTCAGTGTCTGCTACATCTGTTTCTAGATAGACAAGGGCAGCCTTACCTTTGTCATAAATAGGACCAATTTTTCCGGTTGATAGTGCTGTTCCAGCAGCTGGAAGAGGTTGATGCAAAGTGATTGCCTGTTCAGCGTGAAGAAGGTTAACAGGGTTGAAGTCACCAAAACCAGGAGTACTTCCACCTCCCATAACTACAACTTGGGTAGGAAAAGCTACCTGATTTATTCCATTACTATTCTCAGTTGTGAATTCAAGTTCGAAACCTGTTGGATCGGAGACCCCAGCTCCTACACCAAGTGCGTATAACAAACTGTCTTTTGATGTCCACGAAAATTCTGCAGGTTCTCCGACGGATCCTGAAGCATCTGGATTAATTGGCATTTGTTCCCTCCTAGTTTCTAAATATGAATCTATGCAACTGAAAGCTCATAGCCAACAAAGGAAGTAAATAGAATAGCAAGTTGCCTCGATTAGAGTGTTTTCATAATGAATTTGCACCCGAAACTGATCGACGAAAGCTCATTAAGAGACTGGTTCGACACCCAAGAGCTTGGACAAGGTGAAGAGATTTCTTTTCAGCGTGTAAAAGCAGGCGAATCAAATGAAGTTTTTATAGTTAAACGTTCTAACGATTTATGGGTTCTAAGGAGGCCTTCATTAGTTCCTTTGTCTTTCGATGGTTCAAACAGGATTATGGAAAGAGAATTCAGATTCCAATCCGCTCTAGAAGGAACAAAAGTCCCTCATGCAAAAGCAATTTCTTTATGTACTGATGTTTCAGTAACAGGTTCTTTTTTTTATGTAATGGAATGCGTAGACGGTCTAGTTCCTTCCGATCCAGTTCCTGAAGAATTAGGCGGCGTGGATGCATATCATGACATTGCTATTCAACTTCTTAAAGCATTAGGAGAATTGGCGTCAATTGACTATCAGAGTGCTGGGTTATCAGATTTAGGACGTCCTGAAGGTTTTTTAGAAAGACAAGTGGGACGATGGAAAAGTCAACTTGACTCATACCAAAAAAGGGAAATACCTGGAATAGAAGCTGTCGCACAATGGCTAGATGAGAATACGCCAAAAAATTCAGCAATAGGAATAATGCATGGAGACTACAACTTCCATAACATGCTTTTCTCTAGAGGTAAAAACACCCGTTTGCTAGCTGTTCTAGATTGGGAAAATGCAACCATAGGAGACCCCCTCATGGATTTGGGGTATTTGATGGGAACACTAAATTTTGAGAATAAGAACATGCCTGACAGATCACAAGCAGTTTCTTTATGGGCAGACCGGTCAGGAATTAAACCGGAATCACTCGGCTGGTACGTGGTGATGAGTAAGTTCAAACTTGCTTGCATGTTAGAAGGCGTCTATGTACGCCAAATTGAGGACACAACCAGAGAAACGACACCTTTTTTAGGAGAAATGGTAGTTAGTCTCATCGATCAAGCAATTCAGTTTATTCCAGAAGCTTCAGATTGGTAAAAATCAAATTTGATGGATAATAGATCAAAAATTATTTTTATTAAAAAGTTTTGTTTTGATCCTCTTTGATGAAATTAATTTCATCTATTAGCTATTAATGAATTCATCAGGGTAAGTTTCACAAAAGATTAGTAGGCGAGGCTGGGAGGTTTAATGGACAACAACGATAAATATCTGTCCGGCTCTCGCCGTTTTACTTACTCGAGGTGGGACGGAACCCAACAAATATCAGAATTAGATGCCAATTCTCTAATGGAAGCTCTGGGAGATGAGCTTATTGAAAACGGAGATCCTAATTCAGCTTTACGAAGGTTGATGCAAAGAGGTTTGGATTTTGACGGTGGACATTTAGAAGGCTTGAGAGAAATACTTCAAAAATTACGCCAGAAAAGACAAGAAACCATTGAACAGCACAATTTGGGTGGTGTTTATGACGAAATTAATGAAGCTCTAGAACAAGTAATGGCAACCGAGCGGGAATCGTTAGATGCAGTAGAAAACAGATTCAGAGATGATGAAAGACAAGAAGAAATCAACAAAGAAGCGCTTCAAGCTAGACGCGATGAACTCGACATGCTTGAGCATGAAAACCTAGCGAGTCGAGTAAAAGGTTTAACCGACTACGACTTTACTTCGAATGCTGCAGCGCAAAGATTTGAAGAACTCGTCGAGGATTTACGTGAACAGTTGATGCAACAATCAATTGATCAAATGGCCGGTGAAATGAAAAACATGAGTTCGGAAGACATGTCACGGATGAAAGATATGTTGTCTGCTTTGAATCAGATGCTGAATGAACATCAGCAAGGTGAAAATCCAGATTTTGAGAAATTTATGGAAAAGTACGGTGATTTTTTCCCTGAAAACCCTCAAAGCCTTGAAGAACTTTTAGAAGTCATGGCCCAAAGAATGGCGACTATGGCTCAAATTTTAAATTCTATGACCCCCGAACAAAGAGCACAGTTAGAGGAACTTTCAGAACAGCTTCTAGAAGATATGGATTTGCGTTGGCAAATGGATCAATTGTCCGAGAACCTGAGAGAAGCTTTTCCGAAAATGGGGTGGGAGCAATCAGTTGAATTTCAAGGAGATGATTCTTTGAATCTCCCAGAAGCAATTCAGACTTTCGAAGATCTCGCAGATTTAGATCGGTTAGATCAAATGTTGCGAAACGTTTCAAACCCTGGAGCGTTGTCAGAGGTAGATACCGAAAAGGTAAGAGAACTTTTAGGAGACGAATCCGCTGAGAGTCTTGAGCGACTCGCTGAAATGAGCAAAATGCTTGAAGAAGCAGGATTGGTTGAAAACAAAGATGGCCAACTGAGTTTGACTCCTAAAGCAATTAGAAAGCTAGGTCAAAATGCTTTAGGAGATCTTTACAGGCAGCTTTCTAAAGATCGTGCTGGGAGGCACAATGCCGAGAAAACTGGTGCAGGCCACGAACGAGACTACGCAACGAAGAGTTACGAGTTTGGTGATCCTTTCAATCTGAATATCGAACGAACAGTTAGAAACGGACTTGTTCGCAATGGTTCAGGAACACCTGTCAATATTAAACCTGAGGATTTCGAGATTGAACGCACAGAGGCAACTGTTCAAGCTTCAACAGTTTTGATGCTTGATTTGTCGCTTTCAATGCCGATGCGTGACAATTTTTTACCTGCAAAGAAAGTGGCAATGGCCCTTAATTCTTTGATATCAGGTCAGTTTCCTAGAGATTTTTTAGGTGTAGTTACTTTTAGCGAAATTGCTAGAGAGATACGACCGGAAAAACTTCCAGAAGTTTCCTGGGATTATGTTTACGGAACGAATATGCAGCACGGTTTAGCACTCTCTAGAAAAATGTTGGCGAAAGAGAGCGGCACTAAACAAATAATTATGGTTACAGATGGAGAACCAACAGCTCATATAACTGAAGATGGTTTCCCCTTTTTCAATTATCCGCCTTCCTCTGAAACAATAGAAAAAACTCTTTTAGAAGTTAAACGTTGCACACGTGATGATATTCGAATAAACATTTTTGTTTTAGATGCGACCCCGTATCTAATACGTTTCATTGAGCACGTAACCAAAATGAACGGTGGGAGAGCGTTTTTTACCACCAATCAGAGCTTGGGAGACTATCTACTCGTTGATTTTGTTGAGCAACGGCGAACATTCACTTCTTCAAGATAAATTCTAAAAAACTTACATTTTCGCAATTTTTTTGTTTTTTCTTTATGCGGTATTGCTTTTTGACTAATAACAATGGTGTAATTACAGGATGGGAATTTACGCGAAAGCTAATCTAGATACGTCATGGCAAGATGAAGCAAATTGCCTTGGTGTTGATCCCGACTTGTTTTTTCCTGAAAGAGGAGCAAGTACTCGCGAAGCCAAAGAAGTATGTCAAGGGTGCGTAGTAAAAGATGATTGTCTTGAGTTTGCGCTACAGAATGGCGAAAAGTTTGGTATTTGGGGTGGAATGAGCGAAAGAGAAAGACGTCGAATTAGACGCCAGCGTGCTCTTGAAAGAGCTGCTATTGCTGAACGCACCGCGGAAATTGAAAGATTAGCTGATCATCGAAGTGCTTAAGCACGCCGCCTAGAGTCATACGCGGCTAACCTTTAATTATGAACACACTTGCGTTTTTAAGCAGCAACGAATTAATCATCGTTGCAATTGTGGCAGTCGTTCTTTTTGGCGGCAGTCAACTTCCGAAACTGGCCCGAAACCTTGGACGCGCACAACGTGAGCTCCAGCAAGGAATGGCTGAAGGTTCCAAGGAAGACACTGACGAGACCGAAAATAAAGACGAATCGTCTTAACAAAAGAATTTTTATTCTCCTGAAGTGTTCTTATCGGTAAACTTTTGCCTACGACTAAATAAGGGAAAGATGCTCTCATGAGTGACATCAGCGAAGATCAAGTTCAGCAAGCTCCAGTAGGAGAAGTTCAAGTAATTTATCTTGGGCCAGCCGCTCCTCACTGGGAGGTACGATCTGGGTTTGGTGATCCAAAACTTGTTGAATCTTTCCAAGATCGCATCAGCGCCCGTCTTATGCTTCTTCCCCCGCATGACCCTCAATTCAGACGGAATCGTGAACGGATAAACCGTGACGCGGAACGTGAAAATGTTCTAATCACATGGGACTTGGGTTATGTAGAGGAAGAAGAGACAGAAGGACAATAAATATTTTTTAAGCCGCTGGTAAAAGTTCCCGGCGTTCTTTTCTAATTCTGCGACGTTGCCTTTCAGAACAACCACCCCAAACACCGTGATTTATTTTGTAGGTTAAGGCGTAATCCAAACAGAGGCTTGCTACAGGGCATCCATTACATATGCTTTTTGCTATTTCAACGCCTACCCCATCACTTGGAAAGAAAGCATCAGGATTAGTATCCGCACAGTTACCTTTTGACATCCATTTTGTATTCATTAATTAATCTCCTAGTTTCGCTTGCAGAACCATTTCTCTCACAAACGACATAAAACTGGCGTAAAAAATAGAAAATTTATATAAAAAGACCAAAAAATCATGAACTTTTGTATGAAATATTTCTTATAAAAAATTCAATCTAAAAGAGTTAAACCAAATTTTTAT
>JUEM01000021.1 GCA_000817085.1 marine actinobacterium MedAcidi-G1
CCTAAGACATGATCTATAATTTTCACTTCACCTTTACTTGGGTGCAGATTCAAAGAGGCGATATTAAGCAACGAGGTTTTACCTGAACCATTAGGCCCTAGAACAACCCAGTTCTCATTAGAACTAACTTCCCAATTAATATTCTGGAGTAGCTTTGTGCCTGACTCTATTTTGCTGACTGAAGTTAATTTTAAAATAGGCATATTGTTGACATTAGAATAAAGATCTTATTAGTAGCGTAATTGCAGCTGTGCCAGATAAGAGGTAGATGCCAGGAGTTATCCATTCACGGTCAAGTGTTTTTCTGAGAGGACCTGATATGGCCATTCCAATTATGACAGAGGGGAGAAGATAGATGCTTATAAGTAAATCTCCTGAATCAAAGTTTCCTGTTGAAGCAAGGGCACTCACAGATATGACAGTTCCTATCAGAAAGTAAGGAGAAAGGGTGGCTCTAAGAACAGACCCAGGAACATCATGGTAGAGCAAAGCTATTGGAGGTCCTCCAACACCCACTGCCGTACCCATAAAGCCGCTAACACATCCTCCAAGCATCAGATTTTTTTGGGACCTTTCGAGTTTCAAGCCACTTAATTTAAGACCAATTGCAAAAAGCAGAAGAGAGCCAAACAGCACTCCGATTCTTTCTTCCGCTACGAGACTCAGTGCTAATACAGCTAAAGCAATCCCGGGAAGCCTTCCTAAAATAGTCCATGTCAAACCATATTTATCTGTATTGCCTCTTTCTCGAAAAGTAAAAAAACCTGAAAGTATGGGATTTATTAAAAGTACGGGCCCTGGAACAAAATCTGGATTTATTAGTGCAAGAATTGGCACCGCTAAGAGGTTCGCACCAAAACCTAAAACACCTTGAAGGGTGCAACCAACTGCATAAACAAGGCAACCAGCGACCACTTCGATAACACTCACAGTCGGTTTGACTCCATTCCACCTTGATCAGTCCAAGTCTTGTACATAGTTGCGTATTTCCCTTTTGATTCGACTAGTTCTTTATGAGTTCCTATTTCTAGTATTGAACCATTATCAATTACTGCTATGCGGTCAGCTCTCATAGCGGTAGCAATTCTATGAGCAACTATTATGGCTGTACGTCCGTTGAGTAAGTTGTCTAAAGCCACTTCTATTAAAGACTCAGATAGTAGATCCAGATTTGAAGTTGCTTCATCTAGAATCAAAAGCTGAGGTTCACACAAGAAAGCGCGAGCAAGTGCAAGAAGTTGACGTTCGCCCGCTGAGAGGGAGGCACCTCTCTCATGAACAGCACTATCTATTCCATTTGGAAGACGATTAATCAAATCAGTTAACCCTGCCGCTTTACAAGCCTTCTCAATATCTTTTTCATTAGAGTCGGGACGGGCAAAGATCACGTTCTCCTTGATACTTCCGTTGAAAAGAAATGGTTCTTGCGGGACTACAGCAATCTGTTTCCTCAGAGATTCAAGCTGAACGTCACGTAAGTCATATCCATCGATTAGAACCTGTCCGCTTTCGGGATCATAAAAACGTGAGATGAGTTTCGCTACAGTTGATTTACCTGCTCCAGTCGGTCCTACTAAAGCAAGAACCTCTCCGGATTCAACTTTTAAATCAATATTCTTTAAGACAGGTTTATCTATTTCATAATTAAAATCAACCGATTTCAATTCAACGCACCCAAGAAGTTTTGGCATCTCTATAGCAGTTTCTTTTTCATAAACACTAGGAGTTGTAGAGAGTAAATTCCGGAGTTTCTCGATTGATGCATTGCCTTGCTGGTACTGATTGTAGAGCTGAACGAGACTTTGGATCGGAGCGAAGAAAGAGGTCAGAAATAATATGAAAGCAGTTAGTTCACCAATACTTAGTTCGTTCTTTAAGACCATGCTCCCGCCTACAAACAAAATTGTTGCCTGTGTAATGATGCCTATTGCCTCTGTTCCAGGACCGAATAGTGCTTGTGCTCGCCCTGTATAAAGATTTGCCTTAAAATGAGAGACTGTTATTTTGTCATGTATTTCTGAACGGTATTTACGCTGATTGAAAGCAGTTATTACTCGCATACCCGCAAGACTTTCGGAAAGATTTGAAAGAATATCGGCAATCTTGTCTCGAACAGATAAATATCCGAAAATGGAAACCTTCCTAAACCACAAAGTGAAAATTATGTTTACTGGTATTACGAGTAGAAGAGATATCAGTGCCAGACTTGGATTAAGAACTATCAGATAAGCCGTGATTACGAGCAGAGTTATTATTTGAACAGCAAAATTAACGAGACCCTCTTGAAAAAGAACAGTAAGAGATTCTATATCGCTTGTCATGCGTGTCATAAGTACACCTGCTTTTTCATTTGTGAAAAAGCTGAATGACTGTCGTTGCAGGTGAGTGAAAACTCGTATTCTCAATTCATAAACTAGTTTTTCCCCCAACCTTCCGGTGAAAGAAGTTCGCACAAAGGAAACTGCTGCAGATATTGCTATGGAAGCTACATAACAAATACAAGTGACAAATAATATTTGGGTATTTTTATTAGAGACGCCTTCATCGATAGCAATTTGTGTAAGTAAAGGTCCGAGATGTTGAAGTCCAGATTCTAAGACAACTAAAAGAAGAGCAAGGCAAAGTAAAAAGACGTGGGACGAAAGAAACGTTTTAAGAGTGAAAGGCGAACGTTCCCACTTGCTGTGTGAAAAAGAAATTTTAGGATCAGGATGTTCGGGTTCTTTTTCTAAGACTTTGTCGATTCTCTTTAGAAAATCATCAGGTAACTCCGCAAAAGGTAAACCCGCTTCAGCGTTGGATTGCACTGAAGAAGGTCCAATGGAAAAACCCCCGATTCCACCACCAAAACCCATCGCTACTCCGTTTCACTCATAACGCCAGAAGCCAATATTGACTCGTACTCCGGTGAGTTAGCTAGTAGGTAATCATGGGTTCCCTCAGCCTTAACTTTGCCCGAGTCTATAAGTACGACTCTGTCTGCCAAAGCAATGGTTGACAGCCTGTGAGCAATGACCAAAGTTGTTCGATCTTGTAAAAGTTTTTTTAAAGAAGCATGGATAAGAAACTCTGTTTCCACATCTATAGAACTGGTGGAATCATCCAGTACAAGGATTTTAGGATTTGCTAGAAGCGTCCGTGCTATAACTATTCTTTGGCGCTGCCCCCCCGAAAGTGTGTAGCCTCTTTCACCCACAACTTCTTCATACCCTAAGTTTAGATCTTTAATAAAATCATCTGCCTGAGCTGCTTTAGCGGCGGCGAACACTTCCTCTTCTTTAGCATTGGGGTAAGCAAAAGCAATGTTATTTCTGATTGACTCTGAAAATAAGAATGGTTCGTCGGGGATCACGTTTATGTGAGTTCGTAAATCTTCAACTAATAAATCCCTTATGTCCGTTCCATCTAGAAGAATAGATCCACTAGTTACGTCATAAAACCGCGGTAGAAGCCTTGCTATAGTTGATTTTCCGCATCCAGTGCGCCCAACTAGGGCGACAGTCTCTCCAGCTGCAACTTCTAGATTAAAGTCTTCCAAAATTAGAGGATTGTTGCCATTGGGATAGGAAAAAGAAACATTCCTAAAACTTAAGCTGCCTAATGGCGAAGTAATTTTACTTGCTGATGGTTTATTACTTATAGCAGGCTCTTCATCAAGGATTTCAAAAATACGCAAAGAGGAGGCCGCTGCTCTCTGCGCCTGTAGAAGAACAAATCCTAACATCCGGAAAGGAACAGAGATGATGATTACATAGCTACTGAAAGCAATTAGTGCTCCGATACTGATCTTTTCATTTATTGAAAGCCAGCCTCCATACATTAAAACGCTGGCCATGCCTAGTCGCGGTAGAGCTTCTATCAGAGGATTGAAACGTGCCCGTGAATCAATCAGAGAAGTTGAAGACCAGCGCAAACGTTGAGCCATTTTTGCTAGCAATTCGATTTGTTTTTTCTCAGCAGCAAAAGACTTTACAATTCTTGAACCATTAATATTTTCATCAACAACCATCGCTAAATCAGCCATACGACCCTGTGTGACCCAAGAAAGAGGAAAAACTTTATCCCTCATTTTTTGGGCAAGAAAATACACAAACGGCATGCAAGAAATGGTTACGAAAGTAAGTGGTGGGTGAATGGATAGCATGAAAATGAGAGCTAAAAAGAAACTGAGTAATGAAAGCATCGCCAAAGGTCCAAAAGCTAAAAGTAGCTGGATTGAGCGAATATCTGAGTTGGCCCTAGAGATAACTTCTCCACTAGCAATTCGATCAAAAAAAGAAAATGAGAGTTTAGTCAGGTGTTTATAAATTAAAGACCTCAGTTGGGTTTCGATTCGGTAAGCGCTTCTGAAAAGTAAAAAACGGTACGTATATCTAAGGAGAAAAGCGGCTACGGCCATCGCCACTAGCACCCAAGCGTATGAACTGATTTTTCCAGAACCTTTTGTAAGAGGGTTATCTATTGCTTCGCGGATAACCATAGGCACTGATACCTGGATGGTTAGACCAGCTATACCGCAAAAAGAAGTAATTAAAAAAGAAGTCCGCTGCTCTCGTATAAGAGGGTACAAACGCTTAAACCATCGTTTGTTTACATCGGGGTCTATAGAAACATCAGAAATAATTTGATTTTTTCGTTCGAAACCCACACGGCCCGCATGATCCATTGATTCACAGTATCGGATTGATGCTCAAATGATTTAGGTGCTACAAGCAGTTTTGACTTCGCTAAAGTGTAAGGACGATGTCAATCTGGTCTGGCTTGTTAATTGCTGCCCTTCTTTTGTCCCTAAATGCTTTTTTTGTTGCAGCAGAGTTTTCTCTCGTAGCGGTTAACAGGGCCAGCATCGAAGCAGAAGCAGAGAATGGCTATTCACATGCCCGTAGGGTTAGGAAACTTCTCCAAAACCTACTTGTTTATCTATCAGGGGCTCAGTTCGGAATTACTCTTTCGGCATTGTCCCTTGGTTTTGTAGCTGAACCAACGGTCGCAAAGATTCTCACTGGTGGAGATGAACATTCAGGTTTAAGTGTTTTTTTAGCAGTTATTGTAGCGACTTCTTTACATTTGGTAATTGGTGAACAGATACCTAAATACTTAGCTCTAGCGGCTCCCAGAAAAATCACTTTCCTTTTAGCACCTTTTATTCAAATATATGGAAAGGTTTTTTACCCAGTAGTAGCTTTTCTCAATTATTGCGCGAATCGTGTAGTTAATAAATTGGGAATTGAACCGAAGAATGAGCTATCTGCTTCTCATACACTCGGTGAACTTGAAAATTTGATTGCAACCTCTGGAGACGAGGGTGTTCTTGATTCCGAAGAGGTAAACCTGCTCAGACGGTCGATACGGTTCACGGGTAAGACAGTAGCTGATGTTTTAGTCCCACGAGTAGAGGTGCGCGCACTACAAAAACAAGATTCAGTAAGTAAACTTGTCGATCTTTCAGTAGAAACAGGGTTTTCAAGGTTTCCTGTATTCGGAATTGATTTGGACGATATACAAGGGGTGGTGCACGTCAAGTCTCTATATAACTTCCCTATAAAGAAAAGATTCTCTTTGTCCGTAGAAGATTTAATGAACGGAGTTTCGATAGTTCCTGAAACACGAGACCTAGATGATGTTTTGTATGACATACGTCAAAACCGTAATCAGTTGTTGGTAGTTGCCGACGAGCACGGAGGAACAGCAGGCATAGTCAGCATCGAAGATGTCCTCGAAGAAATTGTCGGTGAAATAGGGGATGAATACGACCATATGGAGGTTAAGACCAGAGCAGAAAGTCTGGGAAGCACAATTATTTCTGGCCGATTAAATTTATACGAAGTTGAAGAATCAACTGGATTGAAAATTCCAGAAGGGCCCTATGAGACGATTGCAGGCTATGTTCTTTTTAGACTTGGGCATCTTCCAGAACCGAGTGAAATTATAGAAGTAGGCAGCTGGAAAATAGAAGTAGTCGCCGTAGAAGGCCTGAGGGTAGCCAACCTCCGCGTAGTTTCTCCGAACAATTCAAAAACAAGGAGCAACTAAATGCTTTTTGTGATACTTGTAACAGCGATTTTTCTGATTTTAGTCAACTCTGTTTTTGTGGCTACAGAAATCTCCTTGGTCGCAAGTCGTATTTCACGACTAGAAGAACTAGCAGAAGGAGGTTCCAGAACTGCAAAAAGAGCGTTAGAAGCTCGAAAAGATTTACGGAAACAACTTTCTGGATCGCAGCTAGGAATAACTCTGAGCAGTGTGATTCTTGGAATTCTTGCTGAACCTTCAGTCGGTGAGCTGATCAGATCGCTTTTGGAAAATTTAGGGGCACCAAGCGGAGCATCAGAAACAGCTTCCTGGATTGCGGCGATAGCAATAGCAGCGATGTTGCAGATGATGTTCGGAGAAATAGTTCCCAAGAACATAGCTATTGCTGACCCAGAAAGAACTCTTCTTAGAGTCATGCCGATTCAAAGATTTTTTGTACAAATAGCGAAACCAGTGATTTTGCTTTTAGACAAAATAGTCGCCATTGCTGTCAGACCATTAAGTAAAAAGTTGCAAGTTGGAAACGATAGTGCAAGGATGATGGACTTATAGAAAGTTTTGAGCATGAACTCTTGACTAGTGCCCTGGATCTAGGCAGAAGGCCTGTGTCATCAATTATGATAAACCGGTCACAGATGGTCACAATCAATAGAAAAATGAATTTATCTGCTATCGAAGAAGTTGTGGTAAGCAGTGGTCATTCAAGGCTTCCTGTAGTTGGGAACACAGAGAATGACCTTCTCGGCTTTTTACACGTTAAAGATTTTTTGCGTCTACCTGAACAATCGCACAGTGAACCAGTGCCTTTAGAAATGATACGCAGAATGTTGATTGTTCCACCTGACCTACTCTTAGACGATTTGCTTTTACAGATGCGTAGATCGCATAGTCATCTAGCTGGAGTTAAAACCTCTGAAGGAGTGCTTTTGGGATTGGTAGCACTCGAAGATGTTATAGAGGAACTTGTAGGAGAGATTGAAGATGAGTCAGATTTTACGAAAAAATAAACTTACTTTTTTAAGTTTGTTTTTCAAGACACAAGTAACGCAGAAATGTATTGTTGGTTGATGTCAATATTTTTACGCGTTTTCAGTATCTTTTCTCTTCTTGTGTTGATGACTGCTACCCATTCGAGCGCGCAAGAGAATAAGCCAGCATTAGTTGTAGTAGGAGGAAGTGACTCACCATTTTTGTTAGAGCGCGATTCCACGCTCCCATTTTTTACTTCTAAGGCTTCAGAAGTTGTTTCAATAATTGAAAGTCGTATCGAAAAAACTACCACTGCGCTTACAGACTTGGCGACAACTTTTGAATCGATACGTTTACGCCAAGAAATGATTAAACAGTCTCTAGACGATGTTGCAGAAATTTTACTTGAGCAAATTGAAGAAGCTGAGAAGATACTAGTTAATCGTGCTGAAGAATTAGAAAATATAGAAGAATCGGATAAAGAAAACCTTCGAGAAAATAAGAGAAAGTCAGAAAATGTAGAGGCGATAATGAAAGTAATCAATTCTAAAGAATGGGTTTGCCCGGTTTCTGACACCGTCAAATTTTATGATTCGTGGAACGAGCAAAGACCTAGAAGTATCCACAGAGGGGTAGATATAGTCGGCTTTCATGGGGCGAATCTTTATGCACCTGTAGATGGGGAAGTAACTTTTTTCTGGGATTCTGTGGGTGGTAAATCTTTCAAACTTACTAATGAAAATGGAGATTATTACTTTGGAACCCACTTATATAGATTTGGTAAAAAATCAGGAGACGTCTCGGCCGGTGATGTGATTGGTCAATTAGGTGCCGGTGGAAATGCTACGGGACCTCATTTGCATTTTGAGTTTCACCCCGGTCCAGAGGGTCGTGGTAATGGAGTTAATCCTTATCAAATAGTTAACCGTCATTGCACGGATCGGATTCCTATTGATATGCCGCTAAATCATTATGACGGCGAAGAAAGAGAGAAGTACTCATTCTCTTATGGGAATCTTGAGTGGGACTAAGCACCAATCGAGTGGTACCCACCATCTACGTGAAGTAATTCTCCTGTAGTGGCAGGTAACCAGTCAGAAAACAATGCTACACAAGAGCGGGCTACGGGATCAGGGTCTTCAACATCCCAGCCGAGAGGCGAGCGTTCGCCCCATGCATCTTCAAATTCAGAAAATCCTGGAATACTTTTTGCAGCCATAGTCTTTATTGGGCCGGCTGCTACAAGGTTCACTCGTATACCGTCTGGCCCTAGTGATTTGGCTAGGTAGCGAGAAGTTGATTCAAGTGCGGCTTTTGCAACTCCCATCCAGTTGTAAGCGGGCCACGCAAAGCGTGCATCAAAATCTAGACCTACTATTGAGCCACCTTTGGGCATTAACGGTGAAACTACTTCAGCGAGAGTTTTGAAAGAGTATGCGGAAATTTCTATTGCGACTTTTACGTCATCCCAAGTCGCTGACATGAAATCTTCTCCTAGACAGGCCTCGGGTGCGAAACCGATTGCATGAAGTGCTCCATCTACTTCGCCCCAGTTTTTCTCAAGCCAGGCATTTAATTCTTTTGCCTGTTCATCTGATGTAACATCAAATTCCAAAACTTCTGGTTGACTTTCTAATTTTCTTGCAGTTCTACGAGTGAGACTCAATCCACGTCCTGCTCCTGTTAGAACAACTTCAGCACCCTCGGCTATTGAACGTTCTGCAACAGCAAATGCTAACGAAGCATCCGTTAACACACCAGTAATCAGAAGTCTCTTACCGCTTAATAAACCCAAAGTAAAAGCCCCTTTCTCAACAAAAGACTACGTTGCTATAACTATAATTCGTGAATTCTTCGACAGATGTATATAAAAAACATTCCATTGGTGTTTCGAGGCTCAATACTGCCTAAGATCATCAGCATGAAAATAGGCTTAATAGGAGCAACGGGTCCTGCTGGAAAAGCTTTAGCGGCAAGACTTTCATCAGTGGGTTATGAAGTCACTATAGGTTCTCGAAGTAAATACCGAGCACTTGAAATTCGCGACGAGATAGTCTCCGCATGGCCTGAAAAAGAACTAAAAATTACTGCAGCAGAAAATATTGATGCCGCAAAAGCAGATTTAATTGTTATAGCAACTCCCTGGGATGCTGCAGCCACAGCTGCGCGTTCTGTTGCAGAGCATCTTCATGGAAAAATTGTTATTTGCATGTCGAATGCAATAGCCAGAGTTGCTGGAGAATTCCAGCCTTTAGTTCCACCTCGCGGTTCGGTAGCAGCGACAGTTCAATCTGTGATCCAGGATTCGTATGTTGCAGCTGCCATGCATCACGTTCCAGCTAATGAATTAGGTGATTTAAACGAAGACGTCGAAAGTGACGTGTTGGTCTGTTCCGATCACAGAAACGCAACAGAGAAAACTTCTGAACTCTTAACTAAGATCCCTGGGATACGGCCTTTAGATGCTGGAGGTCTATCAAACGCAACTGCTATTGAAGCTTTTAGTGCTGTAATCCTGCAATTGAATAGTCGGTATAAGACAAGAGCTGCGTTGCGATTTATAGGTATCGAAGAAAAATAGATATTTAGTGCTTCAAGTTATTAAAAACACTGAATCTTTGCCCTCTGGTTGGCTAACCTCGTTGTATGGCTGAAATAAAGGTTACTCTTCCGGACGAGTCAACTCGTGTTTTGTCCGAAGGTTCTACAGGTGCAGATTTAGCAACTGATATAGGGAAAAATCTAGCAAAGGCAGCTGTTGCTTTGAATGTCAATGGCGAGACAAAAGACCTAAGTCAGTCACTCTCTGATGGAGACGCTGTAGCGGTGATAACTCAGAACACTGAAGATGGTTTGTATGTGCTAAGACACTCAACTGCGCATGTCTTAGCACAGGCTGTTCTTAGTATTTGGGAGGGAGCAACCTATGCGATAGGGCCACCTATCAAAGACGGATTTTATTATGATTTTGAACTTCCTGACGGAGCTACTTTCACAGAAGACGATTTGAAAAATATTGAAAAGCGTATGCGTGAGATAATTAAAGAAGATCAGCATTTCGAAAGATACGAGATCCCATCTGAAGAAGCCTTAGAGCTTTTTGGAAGGCACAGATTTAAAAAAGAAATTATAGAAAGAGTTTCAACCGGTGAGATAGATAGTGAAATTTCTAATGAAGTTGGGGCAGAAGGAACTATTAGTTATTACAAAAATGGTCAAGATTTTGTTGATTTATGCACAGGACCACATGTGCCATCAACTGGCAAACTAGGTCATTTTGCTTTACAAAAAGTTGCTGGGGCTTATTGGAGAGGTGATGAAAAGCAACCAATGTTGCAACGGATATATGGGACCGCTTGGTCTAGTAAGAAAGATTTAGAAGACTACTTGGAGAGGCTAGCTGAAGCAGAGAAGCGAGATCATCGTCGATTGGCAGCAGAACTAGATCTAGTTTCATGGCCGGAAGATTTAGGATCAGGATTAGCCGTATGGCACCCGAAAGGTTCGTTGATTCGTAAAGTCATTGAAGATTACAGTCGGAGTAGGCACGAAAATGGTGGTTACAACTTTGTCTTTAGCCCTCATATAGCTAAATCAGTTCTGTGGGAAACTAGCGGTCACTTAGATTTTTATTCTGAAGGTATGTATCCGCCTATGGAAATGGACGGGGCTACTTACTATCCAAAACCAATGAATTGTCCTTTTCATGTGATGGTTTACAAAAGCTCACAGCGTAGTTATAGAGATTTACCAACACGTTATTTTGAACTTGGAACTGTTTACAGGTATGAACTTTCAGGTGCTGTTCATGGACTCCTTCGAAGTAGAGGATTTACTCAAGATGATTCCCACATTTTTTGTACCCGTGAACAGGTTCCTGAAGAGTTGTCTTCCCTTTTAGCTTTCTGTCTTTCTTTGCTAAGAGATTTTGGTTTCACGGATTTTCAAGCAAAACTTTCTACAAGACCGCCAGAGAAATCTGTGGGTGATAATGAACTATGGGATCTTGCCACTGAAGGCCTTAGACAGGCACTTGAGAAAGAAGAACTTCCATACGTTATCGAAGAAGGAGGTGGTGCCTTCTACGGTCCTAAAATTGATATGGATGTTAATGATGCGATTGGTAGACCATGGCAATTGACTACCCTGCAATTGGATTTCAACCTTCCGGATCGTTTCGGTCTTGAGTACATAGGAACTGATGGTGCTAGGCATCAACCGGTAATGATACATAGAGCTTTGATGGGTTCGATTGAAAGATTCATCGGAGTTCTAATCGAACACTATGCGGGTGCCTTCCCTACATGGCTTTCCCCCGAACAAGTCCGGATATTGCCTGTAGCGACAGAACATCAAAACTATGCTGAGTCGCTTTTAGCCAAACTGGAGGATGAAGGTTTCAGAGTGACTATAGATATTGCTGATGAACCACTTGGGAAAAGAGTTCGAAGCGGGAAAGTTGAAAAAATTCCACATTTATTAGTAGTGGGAGATGAAGATATAAAAAATAACACTGTCGCCGACAACAACAGAAATAGCGATCAACCTGAACGAGGCTTATCAGTGAAAGATTTTCTAAATCGTTTGAATGAAGAAGTGGAAAAGAAGGTTTGAACAATTTGAACAAACTGGAAAATTTGTGGGCTGGATGGCGAAAAGAATATTTGATTTCCGCTAATAGTCATAATTACAAAGATGATTTTGGAAAGACTTTGTTTGAATCCATAGATCAAAGTGAGCTGTCAGATCAAGAAACTTTTGTTATAGAAAGAAGAGCACTAACAATGCTTCTGCTTAATGCTTACCCATATAACAGTGGGCATCTTCTGATTGTTCCAAGAAGGTCAGTCAAAACTCTTGCAGAATTAAGCAGTGAAGAGCACGAATCCTTGTGGAAAATGGTTACGGATGCAACGAAAGTGTTGCAGGAAGTTTTTTCTCCTGATGGCATAAACATAGGTCTGAATCAAGGTGAATCAGCTGGAGCGGGGGTACCGAATCATTTACATGTACATGTAGTCCCTCGTTGGAGTGGAGATACAAACTTCACTACTGTTACAGCTAATACACGAGTGATACCGGAAGCCCTCATAGATACTTGGACCCGCATAAGTGAAGTATGGCTAAAAGAAAATTGAAATTTCTAAACTCATCGAGAGTTAAAAATAAAACTCAAATCATCTCAATAAGTTCCTCCTTGTTTTCCTATCCAGATGAGGTAGATGTGTGAAAAGTTCTTATTTTCTGACTCTTTTACTACTAGTCGGTTCGATTCTTTTGGGGACTGCGGGTGTGATAGAGACAAAAGGTGTTTTATTTCTCATTGTTATTTTTGTGTTCACATCGGGTATCGCTGTCTTTTCTGAACGGTACCGAAACAAGTAATCGCATTTTCTCTGCTAAGTAAGCTACCTTGATAAAGATCTATGAAGTTTCCGAATCGACCGCGTTGGGTTCCAAAGAGAAAACCGAAAACAGTTTTTGTTTTTTCAGGTGGGGCAGTTAGAGGTGCTGCGCAAATAGGCATGTTGAAAGCCTTGTGTGAAGCAGGAATAAAACCAGATGCAGTTGTAGGTGTTTCCATAGGTGCTCTTAATGGATTTTGGTTTTCATGTAATCCAACTCTCGAACGAGTAAATGAGCTTGAAAGGCTCTGGCAAGATATTGTTGAAGATCCTCCTATCAGTGGGAATGTTTTACGACGAATAACTTCGATACTTAGAGGTAAGCCAAGTTTTGATACTGGTGAAAAACTAAGGCTTTTTCTCGAAGAAAACGTCCCATCTGGGGATCTCGGTGAGACAGAAATACCTTTCCACTTAGGAACTACAAGTGCTTCGACAGGTCTAATTAAGTGGTGGGATGAGGGCCCTAGCGTCGACTTACTACTTGCTTCTGCCGCACTTCCAGGTCTCTTACCAGCAGTTCATTTAGATGACAGTGGTTATCATTTAGATGGCGGTATTGTTTCAAATATCCCGTTAAGGAAGGCAATTTCTTTGAAGCCAACAAGACTTGTTGTCTTAGATGTTGCTACAAGGTTTCTCCCACCTGAAAAACAGACCGCTATCTCATTGATGATGATTGGATTTCGCGCTGCTTCAGCTGAATTATCTAGACAAGAGTGGGCTGACGTCCCAAGAAATGTAAAAGTGATACACATCGGACTTGGTGACACAGATGGTGATTTAGACATTGATTTTCAGAATGTTCCGGATTTGATGAAAGAAGGAGAAAAAGTGGCCCAAAAAGTTTTATCAGAAAGTTTGACAGATGCTGCCAACTGACCAAGAAGGCTATGAAATTGCCCTAAAAAACTATCTTTCTAGAGAAAAACCTGGCGCAAGTAATCTTAAAATTACTGAACTTGACATTCCCGTGGCAACCGGATTTTCCAATGAAACAATTATATTCACAGCTCAATGGGAAGAAGAAGGGAAAGATCGTACTGAAAAATTTGTAGGTCGTATTGAGCCTAAAGACGGGGGTATGTTCCCTGTTCAACATAGCGGTCTTGAAAAATCCTGTTATTTGCAGCACAGAATTATGCAAACAGTCGCAGAACAAAAAGTTGCTCCGATGCCCAAACTGTTGAGTTTTGAGGAGAACCTTGAACCGCTAGGTAGGTCCTTTTTTGCAATGAGTTTTGTAGAAGGTGAGATACCAAGCGACAACCCTAGGTACACAGTCGAAGGTTTTTTAGTAGATTCATCTAGTCCTGAGGAAAGAAAACTTTTAATTGAAGATGGCCTGAGAGTTATGGCAGGAATTCATTCAATTAAATGGAAAGAAGCTGGTCTTGAATGGCTTGATTCTAGTAAAGCAGGAATATCGGCCACTCAACATCAGATAGATATTTGGCGAGATTATTCCTTATCTGAGCTTAAAGGTAGGGAACATCCAGTTTTGGATGAGGCGTTTAAATGGTTGGAAGGAAATGATCCAAAAGACGAAAGGGTAGGTCTTTCTTGGGGTGATTCAAGAATAGGCAACATTATTTGGCGAAACTATAGAGCAGCAGCGGTTTTAGATTGGGAAGCATGCTCTCTGTTGCCTACAGAAGCCGACCTTGGGTGGTGGCTAATGTTTGACCGCATGAGTTTTGATGACATGGGTGTTGAAAGAATGGAAGGTTATCCGACCCGAGAAGAAATGATTTCGATCTATGAAACATTCACAGGCGAAGCGACCAGAGATGTTTATTATTGGGAGGTTTTTGCCACAATGAGATTTTGTTCCATTTTTATAAGACTTGGAGACCGTCTCGTGGAAGCTGGCTTCATGCAGGAGGATTCAAACCCAGCAGTACCTAATATGGTCACTGCCTCATTAGCAAAGCATCTGGGAATAGATAACCCTACGCCATCAATTTTATAAACAGTTTTATTGTTTAATTTGAGAAGAACCTAAATCACCCGGTAGATCAAGTGGGTGAATAATTCCGGAGTCGGCCCCACAAACCGGTATTACCGCATTAACAATCCGATTCGCTGCAGTGAAATTACCACCCGAGGCGGCGCCAGGATCAATTGGATCTTCACCATGAACCGAAACCGTTAAACAAGGATCTCCTGTAAGGATTACATTATGAAACCCGCCCTCTGGGCTATTTTTAGGCCAATCAGGCGCACAATCGTCGTCAATTCTTGTTATGTGTTCCACAACTAGTAAAGGCTTACCATCAACTATTCCTTTGACCTCAAAACGGAGTGCTCCTTGAGTGCCGGTTTTAAAATCTCCCATTCCCTCAACGAAAATATCTTTTTCAAGCGGACGCTTATCAACTTCAGTTGTAATTTCTTCTAGTTCAACTTGGAACCCATCGGCTAAAACTCTGATCATAGGTGCCCAAACTTGCATGAGGGCCCAATCGGTCAAGATAGGAACTTCGTATTCCATTGGTTGCCCAAAACCGCATAAAAATTTGACAGCATCGGGCTGGTCATAACCGGCATAGTTGGCGATTTCTTGAGCACGCACTTCGGTAATATTTGAAACCATGCTTGCCAGAAAAATGGGAAGCACGTCTATTATCCAACCAGGATCGATACCTGAAACAAAGATAGAAGAGTTGCCCTCCTTGCAAGCTTCTAGAACTTGTGAACGCATAGGCTCCGGAGTAGACGGCGGGTGGAGTAAGGGGTGAAAACTGGTCGATACGACATTCGTGCCGGCTCTAAGCACAGGAAGAACCTCAGACAGGGATTCGTCAGGGCGAAAATCAGCATTCACAGTGTAAACAACAGCATCAATGTCAGGTGATTCCGCAATCTTAATATCATCGGTTGCAACAACTCCCAAATTGTCTATGCCAGCTATAGAACCAGCATCTATTCCGATTTTGGAATCATTATGCACAATCACACCACTCAGATTTAGATCTTTGTGACTTGAAACTGCCCTTATAGCGAGTCTGCCTACGTTTCCAGTTCCCCAAACAACTACATTCTTAGTCATTTTCCCTCAATCTTGCTGTTTTACGCGGAATCCCATGATATGGGGACCCAGCTTTTTGATACCTTTCATAAAGATCAAAAAATTCTTCTCCAAAAGGGTTACCACCACGAAGAGGCATGGAAGCTCTTACAATCGTGAAATCCAAAGGTGCTAATTCTTCGGCTTTTTGAAAATGGTATTCAGAACGAGTGTCTGCAGCAATTCGAAAGTGAAGACGAGCTTTAATTTCATTTATATCAAAGTCCTCTACAGTATGATCTGCATCTTCTGGTACTTCTCCCTCTTTAACCCACGCTTTGACCTGGTTCATATGATCAGCACAAGATATGCCAGTTAGTTCAGAGAAAGTGTCACTACCGAACTCTCCAGCATTTGGTCTCACAATAGTGTCATTTTCATCTACCCAAATAACAGTTGGAACGTTGCTGACCGCATACAGATCACTGAAAAGGTGGTACGCATCAATTAAAACCGGATAGTTGACGTCTTTGGAAAGTTCCTTAATCGCATCAACGTTTTCATCTATAGCAATTGCAATAACAATAAAATTTTCATCGCTTAAATCTTCTAACAGTGTCTGCCAACCTGGCAGGTCAAAAGCACAACCTCACCAACTGGAAAAAGCGACAAGTAGCTTTTTTTTGTTGCTCCACTCAGATAGAGAGTGCAATTCTCCACCAACGTCCGGGAGTTCTATGTCAGGAGCTTTTCTGTCTTTCAAGGCAGAACTACGAAGTAAGGAAAAGGTGTCTACTGCTGCAAGACCTAAGTCAACATCTAGAACGTTAGAAAAACCGAGAGTATTTGCAACATCTAAAAAGTCAACATAGCCGCTATCCGGCTCGTTTAGAGGTGTGTATGGAATACAGGATTCTTCCTTACAAAGCCCTTCAGGTTTAATTTCCCAACCCAGACTTTTTTCAACATCTGTTTCCTTTACGAATGGACGCTGGTCATACCAGACGGCATTCATGTCATGAGTGTTTTGAGTTAGAACACGTAAATTACTTGTTGCTTTTTTTTCCAATTTTCATCCTTAAGTTATTCGTTGTATTGAGGTGCCCTTACATCTTCAAATCTATCTACAGAACGAAGTGCAGGGAAAAGTCGCCACCACAAGATAACAACTAAAAGAGTTCCTGCACCTCCAAAAAGTATTGCTCCTACTAATCCTAATAATGCGGCTGCAACACCGGATTCTGCAGCCCCTAGTTCATTTGATGCGCCTATGAAAACACTTTCTACAGCTAGAACGCGACCTCTCATTTGTTCTGGTGTGGCCAAAGGAACAAGGCTGGCACGTATAAACATCGAGACAGCATCAGCTGCGGCAGCAATAAATATAAGGATTAAGGCGACTACGAAACTTTGCGTCATTGCAAGAGCTATGGTAGCTAAACCAAAAACTCCAACCATGTGAATAAGTCTTTTACCGACGTTCCGCTTCAAGGGTCTAAACGAAAGAGAGAGCATCGTTATTCCTGCACCAATTCCCACCGATGCGCGCAACCAGCCAAGGCCTACCGCCCCAACCCCGAGACGTTCTTCAGCTATTGCAGGCAGTAGAGCGATGACCCCACCGAATAGAACTGCAAAAAGATCAAGGCTTATAGCTCCAAATAGAATTGGAGTCCTTCTAATAAAACGTAAACCTTCAAACGCATCTTTTACCACTTGTTTTGTTCCGGTTGGTTTGTATTGAGTGACTGGAGGCTTAGGAACCAAAGAAAGAAGTGCTATTCCAGTTGAAAGCCCGATTGCAGCTACTAAGTAGGGAAGTGCTATATCGGCCACGAATAGAAAACTAAAAATTATTGGACCGGCAACAGTTCCACCCATAAAAGAAACCGCTTTTAACGCAACCACTCTCTCAACAGTACCCGATGGAGCCAGATCAATAGGAAGAGCCCGATTAGCAGGCATAGCGAAAGATCTGAAGACACTGAATAGCAGAATCAAAGCAAAAATTGGTTTTAAAGAAGTTGGATCTGTACGTATATAAGAGAAGAGAAGAATTGAAACGACTACTTCACCTGAAAGAGCTATAGCAAGTACCCGTCTTCTATCGAAACGATCAGCTATAGATCCAGTTATTGGTGCTAGAAGAGCAACTGGTAAAAATTCAGCTATACCAATTAAACCTAGATCAAGTTCATTTCCGGTCATATCCCATACTTGTTTGCCGACAATTGTGATTTGACCGATTTGTGATGCAGAGGCAAAAAAACCTGAGACCATCAACACGTAAATGCCAAAGGGTATTTTTGGAATAAGCGGATGCTTCATCTGTACAGTTGAATTCTTTTAAGATATAGCAGCGTGAGTTGCCATAAGTAAGCGACCTGCTCTCATGTCATGTTGAAGACTGGGAGCCATACGATTCATGACATAAGCAAATGACATGTTTGCATCAACATCGATTACTGACAGAGAGCCACCCCAGCCTCCCCAAAAACAAGCTTTCTTATTGGGACTGATGGGCATCAGGTCGCTCCTTAAACCGAAACCCATGCCGTGCCGGATAGGCACACCAAGAATGTGGTCTGTTCCATCAGTTTGAATTTCAAAAATTGTGTCGACTGTGTCAGCGGAAAAAAGTTTAAAACTGTCTGAACTGCCATTTTGTGCAACCAAACTATGCACAAGAGCTACGGACCGTGCATTTCCATGACCGTTTGCAGCGGGAAATTCCGCCTTTCTCCAACGATCAGTATTAGCTAACTTAGCTCCCATTCGTCCGTGTCTTTCAAGACGTTCGACAAATGGATGAGGTGCCTGATCAGTTAAAACTACTGGCCCATCAACAGAATTAGTATCTAAAAGAGCGACTCGATCAAAGTGTTCGTCCTGTAGTCCGATATGAAAATCTGCACCAATCTTACTGGCAACCTCTTCTTTGAAAAAAGTTCCCAAAGTGCGTCCATCTACCTGTCTGAGAAGTTCTCCAAGTAGCCAACCTTGAGTCATTGGATGGTAACCCGATACGGTTCCCGGTTCCCACCAAGTGGATTGAGATGCAAGCCTATTGCATGTGTAATCCCAGTCGAATAGTTGGTCTTCGGTTATGGGAGCATCAAATCCTGGCAACCCAGCAGAATGAGACAGAAGGTGGCTAACCAACACTCCTTCTTTTCCATTTTGTTTGAAGTTTTTCCAATATTTACAAACAGGGGAATCGAGTTCTATTAAACCACGATCGAATAGCATTAAGATACAAATTGCGGCCATCGTCTTTGTAGTCGACCAAACATTTACTATGGTGTCTCTTTCCCATGGCGTTTCTTCTTCTGAGTTGGCAATGCCGCCCCAGAGATCAACTACAACTTCTCCATCTACAAAAACAGCACAACAAGCACCTAGATCACCTTCTTCGAAGTTCTTCTCAAAAGCTTCTGCGACAGGTGCAAAAGAAGGTTCAAAAGTTCCATTGATTTCAGTCATAAAATTAAAGTCCAAACAATAGCGGTATAAATTTTCTTAATTAAGAAAAGACTCGATAAAGAAGTCTAATTTCAAGGATTTTAAATGTCTTCATTTGTTTCAATAAGTTTTTGAATAACTGAATCTACGTTCACCTGGTCGTTAGGAATATTCTTAAAATCTTTCAATCGGTCGTAAACTTCAGCTGCAGCATCCCAAAAATTGTTAGGAACACCGTTGGTGGCAAAGGTTTCAGAAATCTCATTCATCTCCGAAACAAACCGCCAAGCTTTAGGGGAATTTAAAGTCGCCGATAATGAAGTCATCGCTTCAGCATTAGGTTGAGATAAACCCCACTCATAAAGAAGATCTTCTTCCACACCAGCATTTCTGGCCATGGCTCTAACAGCAAGAATTAAGGCACTCGAACCTTTAGTCCATGCAGCATAAGCAATTTTTAAAGCAGCAGCCTTGCCTATTCCACCTTCAAGAGAGTGCACACCTAAAAAACCGTTTGTGAAAACAGCTTCAATCTCGCGGCATCTTCCACCAGAAACGTAAAGGCGCGTCGACCCTTCTGAGTTGGCAGGAGGTCCAATAATCCCACCATCCACAAAATCTATGTTTTTATCTTTTAAAAGATCATTAATCAGAAGTTTCTTTTCTGGAGAACCCGCATTCGCATCCACATAAAGTCCTTTAAACCCAGTTTCTGCAACAGCCTTTGCCATTTGAATAGCAGCTTGTGGCGGACAGATAGAAAAAATCATGTCGCTTCTATGAATCGCAGAGAGTGTCCCGACATCTTCAAGATTTTGGAGAGCGGCACGCCGGTTAGTTTCCAAAGATCGCCCTTCGGAAACCCATAAAACCCTATGACCTGAACTAATTGCAGCAGCGGCTACTGAAATACCCATTTCTCCCGGATGTAGGACAGCCAGTATCATTTTTTTATTCCCATAGGCATCGGATAACAGTAGCTAAAAAACTTGTGTAACGCTGATCGTGAGAAGAAGTAGTGTAAAGGTATGAAAGCTCCAGAAACAATTGTTTGTGTCGATTGTGGAGGTAAGTGCAAACTTTTGATACACCCAGAAACAGAAATTGAACCCGGAGATGTGGTTGCATACAGATGTTTGGAATGTATGGATCGTTGGGATGTAGTGATGGAAGAAGAGAACAACGATTTTGAATGACTCAAGCGAGAATCGTGGTTATCCAAGTATTAAAATTCACCTAGTCGACACAATAGATGGTGGCTTAGAGGTTCGCGAGTGGGGTAGTGGCAACCCGGTAGTAATGATTCCTTCCTTGGGTCGAACAGCAAAAGCTTTGATTTACTCGCCAGTCAACGTTCCTAATTCAGGACGCGCGCTACTACCTGAACAACCAGAAATTGTTCATTAGACTATTTTTGAGTGGTTAAGAGAACGAAATTAAGATTTTAATTATCAGATTTTGTTTACGTTCAAGGCTTCTGGGCCTTTTTTACCTTCACCAATTTCAAACTCTACGGTTTGTCCTTCATCAAGACTTTTGTATCCATCACCCTCGATATTGGAGTAGTGAACAAATATGTCTTCTCCGTCGTCTACGGAAATGAATCCGAATCCTTTTTCATTTAGAAAAAATTTTACAGTACCTGTAGGCATAACTTTTATTTCCTTACATTAATTTCATTCATGTCTGATGACATGATATTTCAGTCTACGAGGGAATAGGGAATTGCGGTTAAAGTGGAAATGATTCAACTATTAGCTTCCACTAATTACCCTATTTGGATAGTGTTAATTGTAGAGGTGGGGAAATGACCGTAGAAAAATTCCTTAATCAGACGTATCGACTCGAGACTCAAGAAGAAACTCTCGCACATTATGAAGCTTGGGCCGACACGTATGACGAAGAGATAACAGAAAATAATTATGCACAACCTAGTAGATGTGCCAGCGCTCTTGCTCAATTTTCAACTATTGATGAAATTAATGTATTAGACATTGGTTGCGGTAGTGGACTTTCGGGTTTGGCTTTAAATGATTTTGGATTCAAAAATATTGATGGGTGCGACTTCTCTCCTTCGATGCTTGAAAAAGCTAAAAGCACAAATGTCTATCAGAAATTATTTTTAGCTGACATAAATGAAGAACTAGATATAGAAGAAGAAACTTACGATGCGGTTTGTGCTGTGGGTGTTCTAGCATTCGCACATGTCAGGACTGAAGCTTTACGTCAGATGCTTAGAGTTGTAAAAAGTAAAGGTTTGTTAGTAATCGGTTTGAACGAACATTATTGGGAAGGTGGTTCTGTTGGTGAGAAAATCAGAGAACTTTCTGAAGGGGATGAAGCAGAGCTGCTTTTTGAAGAGTATGGAGACCATCTTCCAGGGGCTGATATAGGTGGCTGGGTAGCGGTACTCAGAAAAAAATAATTTTTTAATTAACTGTGATTATGAATGAAATAGTTTGTCCAAACTGCGGTGAAGACGAATACCTTAAAGGCGACTCAAAAGAATCTAGGAACGCAGAAAAAGTAACTATAATTTGCGAGTCATGTGACATCAAATGGGAACGCGATCTTACCCCTAGGTGCCCTTTGTGTTCATCAGAAGATCTTCGAGTAGCAGTGCGTTCAATAGTGGACAAGTCTCGTGGTACGCAACTTTCTATCCAATCACTTAGTGTTGTTTATCTTTGTCCTGATTGTGATGCAGAACAATTAACTTTATGGAATCAGTCAAACACCCCTCTTCCGCCTCATGAATTACCGTATGACATTGATTAGTTCTAAGTAGGGTCATTCAGTGGCTTCACTTTTTAGTTTCATCCGACCAGTAGTTGGCGGAGTTGTTAGAACAACTTCAGAATTTTTTACGCGTTTGGCAGTAATCGGCCCAAAAGACATCCGTTCCAAAAGATATGGAAAATTTGGCGTGGGTTCGAGTATTTCATGGCCCACTGGTTCAGGATTCGGAGAGAAGTGGATATGGATAGGTGAAGATGTACTTATTGCGGCAGATGTAACTCTCTCAGCAGGAATGGGGCCAGGGCAGGAAATGGTCACGAATCCTGTTGTAAGAATTGGGGATCGCTGCCTGATAGGTAGAGGCACATCAATAATTGGACATTTAAATATAGACATAGGTGATGATGTGTATACCGGAATGAACGTCTATATAACTGATCAGAACCATGGTTATGAAAATCTTGACCTGCCAATTGGAAAACAACTACCTAATGAAGAGCATGTCTCGATAGGGAAAAGCAGTTGGATCGGTTCTGGTGCCATAATCTTGCCTGGATCAAAAATAGGGGATCATGTAGTAATTGGCGCCAATTCAGTAGTTACAGGTGAAATTCCTTCATACTCGGTCGCTGTTGGTAGCCCAGCGAGAGTAGTGCGTAAGCATGATGGGGAATCGTGGGAGCTTAAGAAAAATAGAATCTCTGATTCTAATTAACTGGTTTGACAGCTCTGTCTTTATTGTCTCGTAACCCAAAAGTCAGAAGCATGCTAATGAGTGCGACAATGACTATGAACGCTATGCCTCGTTGGTACAAAGCGACAGTAGGTTGACCTGATTCACTAAAAGTTAGAGTCGCAGCTAAAGCAATTCCAAAAGCTGATCCGACACGTTGTATCGAATTTACGAAAGCCAGTGCGGAACCTATCCGATCCGGTTGAACATTTTGGGAAGCTGAAACGGAAAGCAATTGCCAAATAGTACCCATGCCAAAACCTGCGCAGGTTACTGTTATTAAAAGGCATAAGATTGATTCTTTTTCGTCTGCAAAAATCCAGAATTGCAAAAATCCAAGTGTGTATACAGTTATTCCAGTAAGGATGACAGGAAAGTGGCCGTACTTATCTGCCATTCGACCGGTAGGTATCGACGTTAAGACAACCATCCCTGGCATAACGGTAAGGATGACACTTGCTTTTATCAAACCAAAATTCCAAATGTCGGTTAGATAGAGAAGGAGAACCAGCCAGTGTGAGAAAAAAATACATGCAATAGTGAATGCTAAAAAAGATGTAAATCTGTATTTTCGCCTTTTGAAAAGAGGCAATGGGATTTGAGGGTCATTACTGACTTTTGATCTTTGTAAGAAGACATATGTCAACGAAAGTGACAGCACCAAAGTCCCTAAAAAGTTGATAGAAAGCCAACCCCATTCGTCGGCTTTGGAAAGCGAGAACACTAGGAAAGCGACTGCGAAGACAGCAAGGGCGGAGTCTAAGAAATCTATTTTTCGTTGTGTATTTCTTCCTGGTACTTCTGCGTCTTTCCATGACAGGAAAGCTGCTAAAAGTGCGATTGGTATTTGCGAAAAATATCCAAAACGCCATGAGAATGAATCTATGAGTAGGGTTATTACGATAGGTCCGGCTACCCCAGACACTCCCACAAAAATACCCACGCGTGCTAAAGCCATGTTTTCAGAGTCTGATGTAGATTTCGCTACGAGGATGGCTGCTGCCAAAGGTGAAATAATTGCTAGAGATACTGCTGTTAGACCCCGGAATGCGATCAGGAACCACAAGTTTGGTGAAAGGGCACAGAGTAGGTTAGTGAAAGCGAAAAATAATATTCCCCATTTGTAAAGGTTTTGGTATCCGTATTTTTCTCCTAAGCGACCACCTTGGAGTAAAAGTGAAGAACTGATAACCCCAGTAATTGTTAGTATCCAAGCAGCATCAGTAGCGTCGCCGGAAGCTAGAACATCACGAATTTCAGGAAAAAGAAAAAACATGGTTGTTGCTTCCCAACCTGAAACAAAGCCGCAAAGACTTGCACCGATAGTTATACGTCTATTTGTTTTCAAGGAAAGACAATGGTTAGGAATATAAATGCAAGCAAGAACAAAGCTTATTAAAAAATAGTTGCAGATACTCTGAGCGCTTCTAGGTTAGTGATATGGATCCCATTAATCTTGTCGTTAAGCCGCGTTTCAGGGGCAGGATTCATGAGTTCAGTTCTGTGGTGGCTGCTTTTTTGATATTACCGATGGTTCTTTCAGTATCTGGTTTTAAAGAGCGACTCATAATACTGCTTTTTTCTGTTTCCATAACTCTGTTATTGGGAGTATCAGCTATTTACCACCGGATTGATTGGAAAATAGGTATGCAGCGTTGGATGCGTCAACTTGATCATTCTTTAATATTCATAGCGATAGCAGCGACGTATACACCCATAGCTGTATTTGCTTTATCTCCAGGGTCAGGAAAGCTAATTTTATTTATAGCTTGGGGAGGATCTGCGATAGGAATAGCAACGCGTTTTTTCTTTGCAGATATTTCGCCGAAAGCTGTAGCTTTCCCTTACATTCTTGTGGGTTGGAGCTTGCTGCTCGTTGCATCTGATGCTTGGAGGAGTCTAGGAATTTCGGGTTCTATTCTAATTTTACTTGGAGGAATTTTTTACACCGTGGGTGCTGCCGTATTCGCATATCAGAAACCGGACCCATGGCCACATATTTTTGGATTTCATGAAGTTTTTCATTCTTTTACTTTTTTAGGAGTTTCGCTTCATTACTTTGCGATTGCATTCATAGTTGCACCAATGGCGGTGAGTTGATTTCGTACCTCTAAAGAGACATGTTTTCTATCATAGAAGCCATTTGGCTCTGAATTTTGTCGATAGCTTTTTTTGATCGAATCATGACTTTAAATTCAGTTATGAGACTTTCATCATCGCAGGAAATAATATCAATACCGTTGATTTCTATTCCATCAATAATTGTTTCAAATTCAAGAGCTGCATGATTTTCATTGAGAATGTATTTCGTGTAATTAAAAGATCCAGAATTTGTTAGTGATTGATTGTTCTCCTGCTCTCCTTTGTCACCCGGAAAAACTTTATATGCAGCGTTTAAATACAGTTTCGTTAACTCGCGACCTTTTAAAGGTTTGAAAACAACTGGGGAAAAAAAAATACATTCTTCGTGTATTAGGTCATCCAGTTCTAAATCTCCACGGAGGAAAGAATGCCAGTTCTCAATAGTTTTTTCAATCATTTTTTACCAAGTCAATTTTTAAGTTTGTTATGTTCGTCAATGAATCTAACAGCTTCCCCTAGTGACTTTTTGGCCTCAGGTATGAAAGCAAAAAGTGGGTACACATGCCAGAGTCCTTTTGCGATTTCAATTTCGACCTCGACACCTGCTTCAGAAGCAAAATCTTTTAGTCGCTCTGAGTCTGACAAAAGTAATTCTTGATCACCAACCTGAATGAGTATCGGCGGGAGGCCCTCTAAATTAGCAAGAAGAGGAGAAATACCCGGATTGTTAGCATCTTCATCACCCCTGTAACGGTCAGCAGCGGTGTGAATCCAATCTGGTGCGAGCATTACGTCGACTTCAGCTTTTGACTCCATGGATTCTCCCGAATGCGTTAAATCTAACCATGGGGAAATCAGATAAAGACAACTAGGTGAAAGCCCATAGTCGTCACGTAAAGAAATTGCTGTAGCTAGTGTCGCACCGCCACCGGCGGAATCACCGGCAACGGCTATCTCATCGCCAGTTTCATTTTTTAAAGCTAAAAAAACCGAGACACAATCTTCAAGTGCAGCGGGGTAAGGGTTTTCAGGTGCTAAACGATAATCAACAGCGGTGATGACGGTATTCGTCATGAGAGAAATAACACTAATAGGAGAACGGTATATCTCTGCTGAACCCATCATGTAGCCGCCGCCATGCAGGTAGAGGATGTGTTGACCGTTTTTTGGAAGTTTGGGGGTGAAGCGTAGACAGGGTATATCTCCGATGAGTATTTTTTCGCATGAGACTTTTTTACTAGCTGGTAGGTTTCCTGAAATTTTTTTAAAATTCTCTCTATCTTCTTCCAGGGACCTTTCTTCATCAGGCTTCTGACGTTTGAGAATGAGACGCATACTTTTTGCTCTGAGACTTAACATTTATACCGCCTTAAAGAAAGTTGATCGTTTAACTTCTGCTATTTGAATTGTGTACTCGCTGTACCAACCGGTTTTACCTTTAGCCTGTGCTGTCTGATGTTCAAGATCGTTACGCCAAGCGTTAATAGAATCCTCTGATTTCCAATAACAGACAGTTATCCCATATCCGTTCTCATCACGAGCTGAATGCATACCCATAAAACCATCATACTTTTCTACTAATTCAGCCATTCGGTCAGAAGTTTCGTCGTAACCGTCAAGGTTTTCGCCTAACTGAGTTGTGAAAATTGATGCGAAATAAGGAGTTTCCCAATTTGGGTGCTGGTGGATAATTGAATCCATCAACAATTCTTACATCAAAAAAGATTTACAAGCGAGACGGAGGTTAGTTGCTCAGGATTGAATCTGAAAAACGCCATTCTTCGTTTTGATTCTCGAACTGGAACCAGTTTTCCCATGCAAAAACAAAATCAGGATTCGAAGGGTTCAAATCAGCACGCTCACAGTTGTGATGAAAGCTTCCATCCAGAATGCCTTCATGTGAGATCCAACCTTTTTCCACCATTAAACGAACCATGATTGCTGCTCTGGTAGCAATCCCAGACCCTGTCACATCATTTGATCGATCTTCGTTAATAAGGTTTGAAGCTTCTCTAAACAAATTGTTCAATGGGCCTCTATAACCAATTCGGTCGTAGTTTTGGCGATCAGCGTCAGTGTACATTTCGTCTGCAGTAAAGAAAGTGAAATAATCAGCTGCGCCTTCTACAACGGCATGCGCATGTTCGCCACGACCCATGCGTTCGATGGTGTCGTTGCAGTACTCATTGGCGATGTCACGTTGGAAAGCGTGATAAAGCTCATGAACCAGAAACCTTTGGAGATTCCAGGTTTCTATGCCATCTTTCCATGCCATCATGACAAGACGTGTTTCCTCACATAAGCCTCTCTGAGTAGAAGTATCAGCACCATTTTCTAGCCAGAAACGATAACTTTCGAGTTCTTCGTTTCGGTGACCCCTTTGTTCACTCATGCAAGGATCGTTTAGGAGCCATTGTTCTGTTTGCGCCATGATGAGGTCAATTTCGGATTGCGAAAGTATGACTTCATTAGAGTTAAATGGCATGCCAGGAATTTCTTCCCCGATGTATTCACCAATGTTGTATGCAACAACTAAAATATTCGAAGTTCTTTCAGACATTTTGTCCGATGCGAAGTTAGCCCAATTCATAAGATCGGAATCTGGGGTAGAGCTAAAATTGATCAGGTCAATTTTAAAATCATTGGAAACAGAATTATTTATTACTTCTGTAGTGGTTGTAGGCGGCGCAGTGGTTTCTGGAGGCGCAGTGGTTTCAGGCGGCGCAGTAGTTGCGGTCGGTACAGTAGTTGCAAGTTCATCAACAGTCGACAATCCCATCCCACGATAGTTCCCATCAGGCAATGATTTAGGAAGCTTTAGTCGAGGGTCTTGAAGTATCGAAGTGGCGTAATCGTCGATGGATCTCATCAACTCAGGAGTATTAGCTCGCCACTCGTGACCTATCTCATCAAACCGATCAGCTTGTCCTCCCAGAAGACTCGTATGAGCCCAGTATGTGTACTCGGTAACCATGCATTCATATTCACATGTCCAGTCGTCGTATGTGAACCAAGCCCCGTCAGGGTATTGAGACGGTGTACTGTCAAAACGGCCACCACGAGCAATATCCATAGCATCGGCAATAGCCGATCCTGCTTCTTGCCGAAGTTGATCTGGATAAACCTCACCCCACCCATAGTTGAGAATTAGATGATGAACTTCTTCAAGAGAGGCATCAAAGGCATACTCTGGAGCGGTTTCTTTCGAAACCATCAATCTTGTCCAGAGTTTCTTCAAAATCGAGTTCGGTTGCAGCCATAGTTATCATGGATTTGTTCTTTACAAGTGCTGATATGACAGAATCATCATCAGGAATGCCATCTTCATCGTTATCTAAGTATTCGGCGAGAATATTTGCAGCGTGAATAACTTTCTCATCAGGAGTTTTAGGGGTCGCAATAATTTTTGTTCCCCAAATATCTAGATGCTTAGAAAAATGAGGAGATAAAAAATCTAGAGTTTCTGGCAAGGAGGTTATTCGTATATTAATTTCTTGAAAATAATCTTCGTTTGCCAAAGATGAAGTTTCTTCTATTGTTGCCGATGTGGTGCTTGGAATTGTTGAAGTAGTTGGGGATGGCTCTGAGGTCACCGTTGTGGTTGTATTTGTAGCAGCAGTACTCGGTGTAGTTTTAGTAGTAGTTGTCTTTTCAACGGTTGTCGTGGTTTGGGTCATTTCTTCTTGGAGCGCTTCGATTTGCTCCTGGAGCTCCTCTAATCTTTCCGAATCAGCGGAGTCCGAACCACCTCCACATGCAGAAATTAGTAAAGCAAAAACTAAAGCTAGAAAAATTTTTCTCATCAAAGTTGTCCTAATGTTTCTCGTATCGATTCATATGATTACGGATTTGGAAGTATAGCCATCTGTTCATCAAACGGAAGTTCCATAAATCTTTCAAATTCAACATAAAACTCCGAAATCGTTAAACCGAAAGCATCTTCAAAAGGCGACCATAATGCAAAAAAGTCGCCTCCGAATCGGAGACGAACTAGAAATAGTTTCTCATAGATTGGCGTTTATTTCCACTTCTGTAGCGTGACTTTCGTCACAAAATCTAATTTTTTCATGAAGAATGCTCACCAGATTTTTGGAATAATACAACTTTGAAGTAAAAATAAGCGAAGTGAATTGTAAAATTTCTAACGAACATCCTCGATGGCATCAATTAGTTTTTGACCTTTTTTTACTTTCCACTTGATGTGACCGCTTTTTGTAGTTGCAGTAACGATGTCAGCTCTTGTTAATTTCTTTTCTAGAGCTAAGCCCTCAATTGCTTTGAGGGCTGTCTGTTTTTCCCACTTAAAAACTTTGGATCTGCGTATCACGTGTTTTGAAGTGATCTCAATTTTTATGGGCCGTTCCTCGCCATCTTCATCGATTTCCATGACCATTTTGAATTTCTTGCGCATGCCTAACTCTATGACTAGAAAGAAGTTATTACCTAGCGGGGTACTTCCAATTAGATTCTTGAAACAGAGACTATATAAATGGAAAAGCCACTCTAAAGAGTGGCTGTTTCCCGGATTGAAAATTATTGCTAATTTTTTCTCCGAGGGGATTAATTGCAAGCAATTTATCCGATGACATATTTTTAGTCGCGTTCACATTTTTTTCTTAAATCAAAGAAAACTTTTTCCGGAATTTTTTAGCAGCAGTTTTGAGTTTAGATCCTTTATTTAATAAAAGACTTTCAACGTTTAAGTTTCCTTGCGGAAGTTCTTTTGATTGAGTTGTTGTTTATCTAGAAATTTGACCCACTGGTTTATGTAACAGCAAACTCAATTCGTTTAATAAGTTCTTCGTCAATCTGTTCTGCAACCTCTAGAGATGCCAAATTTTCTCTCACTTGCTCAACACGACTTGCTCCTGTTATAACGGTTGAAACATTCTTATTCAAAGTGCACCAGGCGATTGCCAACTGAGCAAGGGAGCATCCAATTTCATCTGAAATTACTTTTAAGTTTTCGACTTTTTGGATAGAAGTTTTATCTGTTAGTTGGTTTTTTAAAAATTCATAACCTGGCAAAGAACCTCTGCTATCTTGCGGTATTCCTTTGGAATATTTTCCGGTTAAAAGCCCAGATGCTAATGGGCTCCATGTGGTTAGACCAATACCTAAATCTCCGTACAGAGGAGCGTATTCTTTTTCTACGCGATCTCTTTGAAGGAGATGGTATTCTGGTTGCTCCATTGCCGGCTTTCTTAGATTGAGTTTGTCGGCAACTTCCCACGCTTCCCTAATCTGTTCTGCGGACCATTCTGAAGTACCCCAATATAGGGCACGTCCTGAAGCGATAATATCGCTCATTGCCCAAACTATTTCTTCCATCGGGGTGTCAGGATCTGCTCTGTGGCAGAAAATGAGGTCAACAAAATCCATCTTGAGACGATCAAGTGAGGCATCAATAGCACTCATTAGATACTTGCGGTTTAAGGTAAAACGTGTATTGGGACCCTCGGTTAAACCCCAGTAAAATTTTGTTGAAACTGTATATGTATTTCGTTCCCAACCTAAGTTTTGGAAACAACGCCCCATAATTTTTTCTGATTCTCCTGCTGCGTAACCCTCAGCATTATCAAAAAAAGTGACTCCAGCGTCCCAAGCTGTTTGGAGGCATTCAAGTGCAGCGTCATCGTTCAACTGTTGATCGAAAGTAACCCAACTGCCAAAAGAAAGGGTGCTTAATTTCAATCCGGATGTTCCAAGCTTTCTGTGTTCCATATTGTCTCCATAAAATTGGTATCTAATTGAAGGTTAGTAAATTCTTTTCTAAGTAAGTATCTAAAATCAACAAACTTGACAGTGCCTTTTCCCAGCGGGGTTCTTGGTTTGTGGAACGCTTGAAGGTTCAGGCTAATAAATGGAAAAGCCACTCCGAAGAGTGGCTGTTTCCCGGATTGAAAATTATTGCTAATTTTTTCTCCGAGCGAATCAATTGCAAGCAATTTATTCGCTGACATATTTCTATCCGAATTGGAGTCTTTTTGTCAAGTCGGAAGAAACTTTTTTAAAGTCATATTTTTGAAACCCTTATCGCCATAAAATGAAAAATGGTCAAAGACGTACTTCATAAGTCGACAACATTATTAGATCGGCTTAATGCGCTTTGGAGTCTACTTACTATTAGTGATTCTGATTTCAATGCTTATATGAGTTCATACGAAGAGTTATTTTTCGATTCGCCTGAGAACACTAAGGCAGATTATGAAAATGGAGTTCGCCTGAAAGGCTACCCACAAGGCAGTAGTAATGAATTGCAAGAGCTTTATAAAGTAATGCATCTACTTTGCACGCTTGGGTCAGTAGAAAAAATGTATATGCCACCAGAAATTGACGATAAACAGTCTGTGCTCCAGAATCAGATTCTGTTCGAACAAATTGTTGCAAACGATCTCAAACTTACTCCAGGAGACAAAGTGCTTGAACTCGGATGTGGGTGTGGAGCGATAGCCGAACACATAGCTAGCCTTACCGGTGCCATCCCTTATGGTATGAATCTAGATAGATCGCAGATAGAGAAGTCATGGAAGAACCCCAACCTTCCGGTTTCTAATTTCACAGTTGGTGATTTTAACAAAACACTTGAATTTGATGATAATTATTTTGATGCTATTTATGCCATTCAGCCACTAACTTACGTGAGTGATCATGGCTTCACGTTTAGAGAAGTATCACGTATTTTGAAGCCTGGAGGAATGTTTGTTATCAATGACGTAGCTGCTCTTGATGCTTATGACAGTAAAAATGAACATCAGAAAACTTTGATCCAACATACGCGTGAACTGACTGTGTTTGGAGGTTTCTGGTATCACAAATACTGGGAAGATTCTTTCAGGGATGCAGGTTTCACACTTATTTCTTCAATAGGGCGACCTGCAGTGGAGATGATCAAAAAAGAAGTTTCGCTGTTCGACAGGTATGAAGCATTATTCAAGTTTTTTAGCAGTATTCATTTGATTCCGAAAAAAACTAATGCGCTTATGCAACGCATGAATGAGAACAGTCAGTCTTATATTCAAGCTGAGGAAGAGGAGTTGCTTACTCTCAATTGGCATTGTGTAGGGCAGAAACCAGAGTGACCTGAAAAGGTAAAGAGAGGTAAATGGAAAAGCCACTCCGAAGAGTGGCTGTTTCCCGGATTAA
>JUEM01000022.1 GCA_000817085.1 marine actinobacterium MedAcidi-G1
TTACAAATTTGATTACAAATCATCTTCAACAAAAAATAAAGAAGATGGGGTTTTAAAAAAAGTGATACTTGCTGGCAGTACATCAGCTGCAGCTAACTCGGCAATCTTGAAAGCAACTGCCGTTGTTGAAGGGGTTGTATTGGCTCGTGACTTGGTGAACGAACCCGGCGGAAGTCTCACCCCTCAAGTATTTGCCCGCAAAGTTACGCGTATGGCAAAAGAAAAAGGACTCACAGTAAAGGTGATGGACGAGACGGCCATAAAAAAAGCAGGCTTTGGTGGCCTCCTTGGAGTGAATCGAGGTTCCGATCACCCACCAAGATTTGTTGAATTGACCTACAGGCCAAAAGGCAAAGCAAAAGCAACTTTAGCCCTAGTAGGCAAAGGGGTTACTTTTGATTCCGGCGGACTTTCAATTAAACCATGGCAAGGTATGTCCGAAATGAAGACGGATATGGGAGGAGCGGCAGCCGTGGTCGGGGCAATGTCGGTGCTTTCTTCCTTAGCTCCCAAAATAAGAGTTAAAGGATATTTGCCTATGACTGACAACATGCTCGGAGGAGATGCGACAAGGCCGGGTGATGTATTGAAAATCAGAAATGGCAAAACAATTGAAGTAATAAACACTGATGCAGAAGGAAGGCTCATACTCGCAGACGCACTTTCTTTAGCGAGCGAAACTAATCCAGATGCAATAGTGGATTTGGCGACATTAACAGGCGCTTGCGTGGTTGCACTTGGCTCGGATATAGCTGGATTAATGGGTAAAAACGATGCTTTCCTGAATCAAGTTGAGAAAGCTGCTGAAGACGCTGGAGAGAAAATCTGGCAACTTCCGCTCCCAGATGAATATAAAGATCTTTATAAGTCTCCTATCGCAGACATGAAAAATATAAGCGCCGGAGGTTATGGAGGTGCCCTAACTGCCGGACTTATTCTTTCAGAGTTTGTCGCTGAAGGAATCCCCTGGGCTCACCTAGATATAGCTGGACCAGCTAGAGCCGATAAAGACAGTGGAGAAAATGTAGAAGGCGGCACTGGTTTTGGAGTCAGAACTCTTATCAAACTAATTCAATCTTTTGAATCTCCAGAATCTGAATAAAAGACACTGGTAAGAATGACAGGACCTTTACAGCAAGCAAAAGACCTAATAGACCAAGCAAGCAAAATCACCGTTCTAACTGGAGCCGGAATATCAACCGATAGTGGAATACCTGATTTTCGAGGTCCGAATGGCATATGGACAAAAAATCCTGAAGCAGAAAAAGCATCAAACATTCACCACTACAAGGCCGATCCTGAAATACGTAAAAGAAACTGGGCTTTAAGATCTTCAGGCGAGCTTTGGCCAAAGGTCGCTCCCAATGAAGGACATCGAGCCCTAGTAGATCTCGAAAAAAGGGGGCTTCTGCAAATACTCGTAACACAGAACGTAGATGGTCTTCACCAAATGGCAGGAAACGACCCCAATCGAGTCGTTGAAATACACGGCACAGTGAAAGAAGCAATGTGTCTTGAATGCGACTGGCGGGATGATATCGAGGTAGTCCTTCGAAGAGTTAGAGAAGGTGACGTTGACCCGCATTGTTCATGTGGTGGGTTGCTTAAATCAGCAACAGTTAGTTTCGGCCAAAATCTTTTTCCTGGAGACATTGACAAAATGTTTGATGCGTCTCTGTCATGTGACCTTCTATTAGCAGTTGGCACAAGTCTTCAGGTTTTCCCTGTAGCTGAGATGGTTCCGACAGCAGCAAATAATGGGGCTAAAATAGTGATAGTAAATGGCGAGTCGACTGTTATGGATCAACTAGCTGAAATCGTAGTAAAAGGTGAAATAAGCAAAGTTTTACCAGAAATAGTCTCACTTTAGAAAAACTAAAGTGCCAAATTTCGACAAGATTCATAGAATTTCAGAATGTCAACATTCCAAGAACTTCTAGCACAGGCAAAAAGTATGATCGAGGAAACCGATCCGTTAGGAGCCGAGGCTCTTATTTCACAAGGATGGGTCATCCTCGACGTTCGAGAAGTCGAAGAATACGACCTAGGAATAATCGCGGAATCTATTTTGATTCCTCAAGGAAAAATTGAGGAATCAATAGAAGAACGCATACCCAATCATGATCAACCAATAATTGCAATGTGTGCTGGAGGAGTAAGATCGGCATTCGCTGCAGTCACATTGAATGAACTTGGTTACACAAACGTGGTGTCAATGGATGGTGGCTTTAATCTTTGGAAACAACAAGGACGCAGCTGGGCATCATCACAGGCCTTGGATCCGAACCAGCAGCAACGTTATGAAAGGCATTTAGCTCTTCCAGAAATTGGAGAAAAGGGACAACAGAAACTCCTGGATTCTCGAGTTGTGGTAATCGGAGCAGGCGGTCTCGGTTCGCCAGCGGCGCTCTACCTTGCCGCAGCTGGAGTAGGAACAATAGGTGTTGTTGACATGGATATTGTTGAAGAGTCAAATCTTCAACGGCAAATTTTACACAGCACAGAAACAGTCGGTAAAAACAAAGTTGATTCAGCCGAAAAAACACTTTCTGCACTGAACCCTGATGTAAACGTCATAACGCATAACACATATTTGAATAAAGATAATGTGATTGAGATAATCAAAAATTATGACGTGATAGTCGACGGAACCGACAACTTTCAAACCCGATACCTAATCAATGATGCGTCAGTCAAAACAGGAATACCGGTTGTACATGGATCCATATTTCAGTACGAAGGTCAAATAACAGTTTTCGATCCAAAAAACGGACCAACCTATAGAGATATTTTTCCAGAACCTCCACAAAACGGAGCAGCCCCGAATTGCACAGAGGCAGGAGTATTAGGAGTCCTACCCGGGATAGTAGGAACTATTCAAGCATTAGAAACAATAAAACTAATTCTAGAAATCGGAAAAGGGCTTTCGGGGAGGCTAGTTGTTTTTGATGCCTTAGAAATGTCTTTTCATGAATACAAAATCGACCAAGATCCCAATAACCAAGTCACTTGGGAAAATAGAGATCAGATCCAACTTGAAGGAAACGAAGAAACCTGTCAAATAAATCCATCTGAACCGCCAGAAACCTGATGCAACTAAAGATCGCCAGGTGGCTGTCAGAAAAATTTTGAGTTTTATTAATTACGGTCGTACTATATGACCCTTACTGTTAGAAAGTCCTTTAATGTCAGAAATTGCAATAGTTGGAACAGGCTACGTGGGTTTAACAGCAGGAGCCTGTTTCGCTCATCTTGGGCACCAAGTGATTTGTTATGACATCGATCAAGAAAAAATCGACAAACTTTCAATTGGAGAAATACCTATTGTAGAAAAAGGCCTTGAAACGCTAGTCAAAGAAGGATTAGAAGAAAACAAACTTTCTTTTACCAGCGTCCCTCACGAGGCAGTTTCTGAATGCAAAGTAGTTTTCCTCTGTGTCCCAACACCTCAACGGGCTGACGGGACTACAGACATCTCTATGCTCGATTCCGCAGTTAGCTTAATAGCCCAATTTTTGCCTACGAATTCGGTTCTAGTAAATAAGTCGACAGTCCCAGTAGGGTCAGCCCAAAAAGTAATTGAGAAAATTAACAGATCAGACATAGCAGTGGTTTCAAATCCCGAGTTTCTTAGAGAGGGCACAGCAGTTGATGACTTCCTTAAACCAGAAAGAATAATTATCGGTTCAGAAAACCTAGATGCAGCTCAAGTAGTCGCAGAACTATATGAAAAAATTGAAGCACCACTTTTAATTACTGATCCAATTTCAGCTGAGACAATCAAGTACACCGCAAACGCATTTCTCGTAACAAAACTCTCTTTCATTAATTCAATAGCTGCAGTTTGTGAAGGTGTCGGCGCTGATATAGCTGACGTGATAAAAGGAATTGGCTACGACTCTAGAATTGGCAAAAAATACATGAGTCCTGGACCCGGTTGGGGGGGTAGTTGTTTCCCCAAAGACACAAAATCACTTATGCATATGGCCGGGCAAGCAGGTTATGATTTCAGATTTCTGGATACCGCAGTGGCTGTTAATGAAGAACAGTTTGATCGTGTTGTAAAAAAAATATGTAACGCTGTTGGAGGAGACCTGAACGGAAAAACAGTGGCAGTATGGGGTTTAACATTCAAAGCTGGAACTGATGACCTCAGAGATTCACCCTCGTTAGCAGTAATAAAAAGACTTCAAGCAAAAGGTGCCGTAGTTAAGGCGCATGATCCAACTGTGAGGGAACATAAAGAAGGAATTCCCAAAAATGTAATGATTTCAATGGAACCACTTCAAGCTTGCGAGGATGCAGACGCAGTTGTGCTCCTGACAGACTGGGAAGAATATGAAACCATCGACCCTAATAAAGTTATAGAGCGTTTAGCGAATCTAAATTTGATTGATACGCGAAATGTTTTCAATCCCAAAGAATGGGTAGATAAAGGTTTCAATTATCAGGGAATAGGCCGTTGAAATTATTAATAAAGCAACTCTAGAAAAAGAAAACATTTGAAATTTTTCGACAGACTCCCTTTTGGAACTACGACAGTAGGTGTAGGGCTCATAATTAACGGGGTTTCCGCCTACATCTTTATTTCTGTTGCTTCGAGAGATCTCGGAGCTGAAATGTATACACCTCTAGGCATGCTCTGGGCATTAAGTTTTCTTCTCGGGCCAGGAATTTTTCAACCTTTAGAACAACAAACTGCACGTAGTATCGCAAGCCGTTCCGGTAGAGAGATAGTGCCCGTCGTTAAAGCTGCATCAATCATTGGCGGCTCGGTAACTCTTTTACTGGTTATTTTTGCTCTGTCTTTTAATTCATGGCTCACTGAAAGCATTTTCAGTGGCGAAAGCAGCTTACTAATAGCGATCATATTGGTAGTTATAGGTCTAGGTTCAGCTCATTTGGTAAAAGGTGTTCTTGCGGGAGCAGGGCGCTTCAAAAACTATGCACAATATTTAGTAGGGGAAGGTTTAGGTCGTTTAATTGCGACTGCAGTGTTGGCAATTTTTGCCTCAGGTCAAGTTTGGATGTACGGGTTGGCTTTAGGGCTTTCACCTTTCATAGGAATTTTATTTGCTCTTATTGGACAAAATGATTTGATTAGGCATGGGGATCAAGTTAAAGCGAGAGAAATTTCAAGACCATTAGGAGTGCTTTTACTAGCATCTCTTGCAACAGCGATGGTTCTAAATGTGAGCCCACTAGCCGTAGAGTTGCTAGCCGAACCAAGCCAGAAAGAAGAACCTGGAAAGTTTCTTAATGCATTGCTGATAGCGAGAATACCTTTGTTTTTCTTTCAGGCTATTCAGGCGGCGCTCCTACCACGACTTTCACAACTGGTGGCTTCTGAGGAGTATCAGAAATTTAAACATGAGCTAAAGAGACTTCTAAGTTTTGTGACAATATTCGGAGTTTGTTTCATCTTATTAATGGCAGTTTCCGGCCAATGGGTAACACGCATCGCTTTCGGATCTGAATACGAGATTTCTAACCAAAACATGCTTCTATTAGCTATTTCAAGCATCGGGCTTATGTATGCGTTATCAATCACTCAAGGGCTACTGGCGTTTCACCGGCAAGGGCTTTCGGCGACAGCCTGGATTTTTGGTATTGCTACTTTTCCAGTAACAATTTCTTTTGGGGAGGATCTCTTTTTACGGGTTGAGATAGCGCTTATTCTAACTGTGGCCATCACTACACTGCTTTTAGGTTTTTTTATCACTAAAAGTTTCAAAACTCAGGCGCTAGAGAAAAGTTAAATATTCTAAGGCTCCACTAGTGCGACTCTTCTTGCTTCTACAATCCGAAGTGCAGATAGCAAGGCAACCTGAGCATGATTTCAGAAGATCTAGAAAACTTTGGAAAACCGACTGGTGTTCCATTTAAACGACGGCATAGATTCCGGGCTCTGCTTGTAGTTATGGCTTTGTTTACCGCATCCATCGCATCAATTCCAGCAGCGAATGCTGATATCCGAGTAACAGTTCAAGCAGGTGACAGTTTGTCATTAATAGCACTCGAATACGGTGTATCAACTCAATCAATAATGAATGCGAATGGAATAAGTAATCCTGACCTTCTCTTCATGGGGCAAGAACTAATAATTCCAGGTGTGAGCCAAATGGTAAGCACAGCTTCTGTAATAGTCACAGTTGAATGGGGTGACAGCCTTTCAGAAATAGCTGAAGATTATGGTGTTTCACTAACCTCATTGATGGAAGCGAACGGTATTACGAATGCAAATTCAATTTTTGAAGGCCAAGAACTAAAAGTGCCGGGCGTATCAGCGCCCTTACAGCCCGCAGGACCAGTTATTGTCACCGTGGTCTCCGGAGACACTCTTTCTGAAATAGCTTCAAAATATGGCGTTGGGCTTTCCGTGCTGATGAATGAAAATGGCATAACAAAAGCAGATGCAATATATATCGGTCAAAAAATACGAATCCCCGGAACTGGTGCTCCACCTGCAACTACACTCCCACCAATAAGAATCAATGTTCAGTTCGGAGACACTCTCTCAGAAATTGCCGACACCTACGGTGTCAAAGTCTCAGCAATAGTTTCTGCAAATGGTCTATCTAATGAAAACTACCTTTCAGTAGGTCAAGAGTTGATTATTCCTGGAGTGTACGGGACAGCAGGATCACCTAAATATTCAACTGACTACGGCCCAGTGGTAGTAAACGGAAGAGGTTGGGGACATGGAAGAGGTATGGGCCAGTATGGATCTCTTGGATACGCCATTGATGAAGGATGGGGGCGAGATCAAATACTTAACCATTATTACGGTGGAACCACGGCTGGAACGGTGGCTAATGACGAAATAGGTGTCAGATTGCTTAGTCACGATGGGAAACCAACAACGGTTTATGTCGAAAGCGCTCTTCTAGCAATTGCAGGGGAGGCTGGCAATTGGACCCAATTAAGTGGTAAGGCGGTGCAGGTAACTCTTGAAGGAAACTCTGATCGTTACCGAATAGCCACGGGACAATCATGCTCCGGACCATTTACCAACACAGGAATTTATGTTTCAAGTCCCATCGTAAGAATAAGAGCCGCACACATGGCACCTCCGGGTGCTACAACTACCACTACAACAACGACAACAACCACGACCACCACAACTTTGCCGGGTGGGACACCTCCAACTACTACCAGTGCAACAACAATTCCTCCAACAACAACAACACCAACTACGACGGTTCCCCAACCGGGTTCAGTATTTCAGGTACTTGACACAACCGAGGCAGACCTTGATTGGACACTCCAAGTTTGCGAAGGTTCAAACAAAGCCACGTGGTACCGAGGAGAAATCAGAGCAGCTAGAGCTGAAGGAAACCAAAGAACTGTTAATTGGTTGCCAATAGAACAATATCTACGTTCAGTAGTCCCACGTGAAATGCCGCCTGAATGGGGAGATATGGGAGGTGGAGCTGGAATAGCAGCGCTAGAAGTCCAATCAGTAGCAGCGCGTTCTTATGCGCTAGCTGAAAAACGTTATGCATACGCGAAAACATGCGACACCATCAGATGTCAAGTCTATGAAGGAATAAGAAGCCGCTCTGGAAATAGGTCATGGTCAAATGAGGATTCCAGATCTGACACTGCCATAAGAAACACAGCAGGAATGGTTAGATACCAAGATGGAAAAATAGCCAGAACCGAGTTCTCTGCATCAACCGGTGGCCATACGATAACTGCAGATTTCCCAGGTGTTCCCGATGCAGGAGATGATGTATCAATTAACCCTGTACACAAATGGACGAAAGAAATAACCGTAAACGATGTAATTTCACGTTTCGGCTTAACGCCACTCTATGAAATAGAAGTCATTGCACGTGATGGATTCGGTGACGATGGCGGAAGAGCTGAAGAAATAGAATTTAGAGCGCGCGACGGGCAACGTTTCGTAATTACCGGCAATCGCTTTAGGAGAGAATTCGGACTTAAATCAAACTGGTATGGAGTTAACTATGGCCCACCTGAAGCAGCGGCCCAATTCCCAGAAGAACGACTGGATGAATACAGGGTCACAACTGGTTATACAGAAGAAGAATGGCAGTCGCTACTGGACTCAGCAGACCACTTGCAAATGACACCAAACGAATTCCAATTCTCAGCGGTATGGGCTGTGGCATTTTTATTAAATCTTTCATCCAGTGGGAGTGACCCCAAGCCTTTAGAGGTACCTCCCTCAACTGATGGTGTTCATAATGTTGAAACTGCATACAAGGCTGCGGTAGAAGATCAGGCAGCTCTTGAAAAGATTGCAGAAGCATTTGCTATAAACGGAGGTCAAGCCCAAAAAGCAGCTGTAACCATACTTGTTTTCTTGGTCCAAATAGCAAAAGCTGCAGGTCGTTAAATTCCCGTAGTTACTTAATGTCCTTAAGGAAGGTACCCTCCGGTGATGAAAGGTCTTATTTTGGCAGGGGGAAGTGGACGAAGATTACGACCAATAACCCATAAAACAGCCAAACAATTGGTACCAATAGCAAATAAACCAATACTCCACTACGTAATTGAAGATTTAGTGGGTGTTGGAATAACAGAATTGGGAATTGTAGTAGGTGACACAGCACAAGAGATTGAAAAATATGTTGGAAACGGCTCTCTATGGGATGCAAACATAACTTACATAAAACAAGAAGAACCACTGGGGTTAGCTCATGCTGTCTTAATATCCGAGTCTTTTTTAGGACAGGAAAAGTTTGCAATGTACCTTGGAGACAACATGTTTGAAGATTCTCTTCATGACGTAGTTGACGGTTTCGAGAAGTCTTCAACAAATGCGCGACTACTTTTAGCAAAAGTTGACAACCCGCAATCTTTTGGGGTGGCTGAAGTTGATGAACAAGGGGCTATCAAAGGTCTCATCGAAAAGCCTGAAAACCCTAAATCAGACTTGGCACTTGTAGGTGTTTACCTTTTTGATTCGACAATCCACCGAGCAGTAAAAGCCATTGAGCCTTCCAATAGAGGAGAATTGGAAATCACTGACGCAATCCAATGGATGATAGATGAAAATCACGCCATAGAACACAGAACATTAAAAGGCTGGTGGATAGATACGGGAAAGAAAGATCCCTTATTGCTATGCAATGAACTAATACTAGAGAAAATCGAATCACTTTTTCTAAGTCAAACAGGTGAGACAGTAACACTAAACGGGGAGATAGTCGTAGGGGAAAACGTTGAAATAATAGATTCAAATATTCAAGGACCGGTAGTAATTGGATCTGGAGTAAAAATAGAAAGAAGTGATATTGGGCCATATGTTTCAATAGGAGATGAATGCAAAATAGAGGATTCATCTGTGGAACGTTCAGTACTCATGGAAAAGAGTTATATAAGTGGGGTGACACAATTGACTAAATCAGTTTTAGGAAGAAAAGTTGAAATCGACGGCAAGGAATCAGAAGTTCAAGGTTCAACTTCGTTGATGCTTGGAGATGAAACAAAAGTGAACCTTAAAAATGGTTGATATTAAAAAATCAGAGTTTATAAATGGCGTAATTGTTGCCAAACCTCAAATATTTGAGGACGACCGTGGATTTTTTATAGAGACATGGAGACAGGAGTGGCTACCTGAAACTCGGCCAATGATCCAATCAAATAGAGCAGACCGATCAAAAGGAACTTTAGTGGGATTCCACTACCACATGAATCAGTCAGATTATTGGTACGTCTCACATGGGCAAGCTCAAGTAGTGCTCCATGACCTGCGACAGGATTCACCCACGCAAGGAGCAACACAAAATTTTAAACTGGGAACAAGTAACAACTCAGAACAAAAAGGTGTCTATATTCCACCAGGTGTAGCTCACGGTTTTGCTGCTATGACAGACATAACAATCACGTATTTAGTTGATAATTATTACGATCCCGAAGATGAATTAGGCGTAGCTTGGAACGATCCCCAAATTAGATCAGATTGGGAAATAGACAATCCAATTCTTTCAGAAAGAGACCAATCGAATCCTTTTTTGGAAGACATAGAAGAATATTTACAACCCAAATTTCAGGCAGATTCCTAAATGCGTCTATTAATAACAGGAGGTGCAGGATTCATAGGGTCGGCTTATGTAAAAAAATTAATAGCACAAGGTGATGAAGTAATCGTCTATGATGCTCTCACCTATGCAGGCAATTTAGACAATCTTAAAGAAGTCGAAGAAAACGATTCTTATAAGTTTATTCATGGGAATGTGTGTGACTTAAAGAAACTTGATGAAGCCATCAAAGGGTGTGATGGCGTGGTTCATTTCGCAGCAGAAAGTCATGTGGACCGATCCATTGCTGATCCAAGTCCATTCATTGAAACGAACTGTACTGGGACCGCAAATCTTTGTGAACTTGTAATTAAAAATGGAATTAAAAAATATGTTCATATATCTACTGACGAGGTTTATGGATCGATTGGAAGCAAAATCGGTGACGGTTCTTTCACCGAAGAGGATCCTCTCAGGCCATCGTCTCCTTACTCTGCTACAAAGGCGGCAGCGGATTTGATTGTCTTGTCTTATCATCACACACATGGGCTGCCGGTAAGTATTATCAGGCCCTCTAATAATTACGGTCCAAACCAATTCCCAGAAAAAATGATTCCTCTTTTTATAACAAATCTTCTTGAAGGGAAAACAGTCCCCCTATACGGCGACGGTCTCAACATAAGAGACTGGTGCAATGTTGAAGATACTTGCGAAGCAATAGACACAGTTTTAAAAAAAGGAGAAAAAGGCTGCGTATACAACGCAGGAGCAGAAAACGAAAAGACAAACTTAGAACTCGCCGAAAGACTTATTGAATTGTGTGAAGCTGATAGTTCCTTGATTGAGAAAACAACCGATAGAGCAGGTCATGATAGGCGCTACTCAATAAATTCAAATTTAATTCACCAGCTCGGATGGCACCCAGTATGTGATTTCGAAAAAGGACTCGAGAAGACTGTTGACTGGTACAAACAAAACAGACAATGGTGGGAGCCATTAAGAAATGAGTCACAATGACGGTTTTCATCTGTGGCTCCACGGGTCGTCTAGGCAGGTCTGTAGCCAAAGTTTTCGAACAGGAAGCAAAAGTTGTTGCACCCACAAGACAAGAGCTCGACTTAAGATCAAAAGACGACATAAAAGAAGCGATCGAGGCTAACCGACCTTCCATACTGATTAATTGTGCAGCTTGGACTGATGTTGATGGTTGTGAAAAAAACCCAGAACTAGCAAAAGATATAAATGCAACTCTGCCTCAACAACTAAGCGAGCTGAGCAAAAAAGTCGGCGCCCACTTAGTTCATATCTCAACCGATTTTGTTTTTGATGGAAAAACTGACATCCCCTATAACGAGAAACAGCTTCCCAATCCATTAAGTGTGTACGGGAAAACAAAACTCGATGGTGAAATTGGTGTAGGACCGAGTGCAACCATCATTAGAACTTCATGGCTTCAAGCTCAAGACGATTCAAACATGGTGAAATGGATACTTGAAAATTTCAAGAAAACTGGACCAGTCGAAGTCCCAAATGACCGCCGTGCAAATCTAACTTTCGTTTCCGACCTATTGCCGGTGATCAAACATTTTGCAGAGTCGCGCTATGAGGGTCTGGTGCATGCAACAAATCGAGGAACGACCAACTGGTGTGAATTCGCAAAGTTCATTGCCGAAAAATCTCACAATGATCCCAATCGAGTAATCCCATCGGAAGAAGAAAAACTAAACCGTATTGCAGAAAGGCCAGCTTTTTCAGCTTTAGACAACTCTGTGATCCGCGAAGAAAAAATTGATCCAATTCAACATCACCAAGATGCTGTATTGGGGTTACTGAGGCAAACATAAATAAAGTGAATACTGACCTAAACCTCAAAGCGATAAGAAGCTGTGACCATCTAATAGATGTAGTCATAGGTCTTATAGCTTCGTGGACACTCACATTTCACGTTTCGAAACTCTTCAACTTGGAAAGAGATACAACTTTGATAACTGGAATCGCCGTATTCGCACTAGTTATCTATTCTCTTTTTAACAACTTAGAAAAATACAAAACCGCAAATGACCCGCCATCATTTACAAGTACACAAAACAAGTCTCATACAGTAATTTTTCTTTCACTAATCGCCGTATCAGCTCTATTAGCGTGGGTTGATCTAGACGGATTGTTCTGGCCGTTAGCATGGATACTTTTGATAGGAGTCCTTTTTTTCTCGTTCAAAAACTCCTGGGAAAGTGATAAGACAACAACTTCACAGCGGACTAGAGAACTCTCACGATTAGGGACAGTTCTTGTCATCGTACTCGCATTATTGATGGCATTTCTGTCTTTGATAATGGTCCGCCCGGACCAAGATGACGTTTTTCTCGTAAATCACTCCACCTGGGTGTCAGAACATTCAGAAGAACTGCCACAAAGAGACACAATCTTTAGCGATAATAGCCTCCCTACAGAAAGGCCAGCAGGACTTCAAACCTCAATCGAATCCTTAATAGGGGCAGTATCCGCCCATGTTCCTGCTACAGCCGCAGCGTTAACATACTTTGCTTGGGGGCCACTGATTGCCGCTCTGGGAGTCCTTGTGACATGGCGGCTACTGAGGGGGTTAGGAGCAAGATCGCCAGCGTTAGCGACATGGGCGGGGACTGCTTTTTTGATCGTTGACGGTGAGATGCACGCATCATTTGGCAATTTTTTTGCAGGAAGATCTTGGCAAGGCAAGGCGGTTCTTTTACTTTTAGTTATACCGATGCTCTGGCATCATGGCTCCAACTGGGGAAGAACAGGTTCAAAGAGATCCCTGTATTTAGTGACACTCGCAGGAGTAGCAGGAATTGGATTAAGTTCATCATCGGCATTTCTGGTACCAGCGGTTGTATTAGCAGCAGTAGCCGTGACTTCAATCGAGCAACAAAAGCCTCAGAGACTAATCCAATCTTTAATTGCCATCACCCCAGCGATCATCGCTGGTTTCTATACGATTCTCTCAGAGCCTCAAAAACTTCAAACCGCTGAAGGTTTTATAGCAAGTATCAGCCCCAAAGAACTCTTAGACAGCGGCAATGAACCTATAGAAGTTTTGCGAATGGTATTTGATAAAGGTGCGACGACATTCATAATCATGATTTGCATACTCACATCTTGGATCACTATAAAAAACAGATCATCCAGACTTGTATTACTCGCAGGACCGATAGTCGTCTTTCTAGGTTTCTTCACCCCAGGAATACTTGACGTTATGAATGAAATAGGTGACGCAGATGCAGTTGCATGGAGAACTCTTTGGGTCTTACCTTTACCGGCAATGGTCGGACTTGTTTTAATAGCACCGCGAGCTGGGATTAGAGGCGCCCCTGTAATCACTTCGACAATCGTAGTGGCAACTTTTTTGCTATTGGGAACTCCCATAACAAGCTCTGATAACAGAGAAGCAGAAATAGTTTGGCCGCCTACTTATGATTTGCCTCAACCAGAACAACAAAGTGCTTCAAGTCTTATAGAGATAGTCGGTCCAGGAGGCATAGTAGCAGGACCGGAAAATGTAGATTTTTCAGTTTCTGTATTGACTACAAAGGTTCGCTCAGTCAACCCGCGTTCTGCTTATTTGACTGGAAGGCACGTAGGGGAAGAGTTTCTATCAGATGAGAGATTAATTCTTTCCCGAGGATTGGAAACTGGCAGGTCAGAATACGGAACTGAAAGTTTTGAAAACGCTTTGAGGGCATTTAGTCCGGACGCGGTATGCCTTAAAGACACTAAAGAACAAGAGGTAGCTGAAGTGCTAATAAATGTCGGTTATAAAGAAATTGGCAATGATGGTTTCTGTCGAATTTGGGTGGAGTAAAAGCTTGAACGTCATCGAGGCCTAGTCCACCTCGCCAATAAGCGTCCACCAGGAAAACGCTTCAACCAAGAAAATTTACTGCGAAAGGTCGCTTGAGTTGAATGAGCCGAAAAAGCACTGTTCACGCTTCGGCGGTTTGCTTCATACAGATCTTCCAAATGATCTACTTCGCTACCACCCAGGAGCACAGAAAGCAGTTTGGCTTCAGCAAGATAAAAGTCATTCAGTAAGTCAACTCTTAAATTTCGTGGAAACATCTCAATAAATTTGTTATTTAGATGCTCGATGGTCATATTCGAAGACCATGGGAGTTTGCATCCGGATTGAATAACGGAGTGAGAAAGTTTATGCATCGCGCGGGCTATGACAAGATCGACATTAACCCCACCTAAAGCCGCCCATTCATCGTCAATTAGTTTTAACGCCCCATCTTCGAAAACCAGATTGTCGAAACTGCAATCAATGAATCCCTCGCCCAAAACTTCAGATGACAAGTCAGTGAGAAAAGGATGTGTTTCCGAATCTACAGAAGGAGTGCAAGTATTGAGCGTCAACCAATCATCAAACATTGATAAAAGAGATTCGAAATCTTTCAGATTCACCTCTCTCAGACTTTTCAACGCCAACTGTTCAAGATTCAGACCCGAAACATATTTCTCAGCTAGAGAATCAGCATTTTTTTGAATTAGCCAGGAAGATTCAGAAGAAATATTTTCGTATGCTGGCTTTCGATTGATTTTACGCGTTCCATTTTCAAGAATTACTTGTCTAACCCCCATGTAGTTTTTCTTCCTGTCCCCAGAAAAGCGCCAAGTGATGACATCTTCGTCAATAATTGATTTGGATCCATTAAGTCTGCAAACAACTAAAAAAGAGTTAGACATATCTTGACCCATATCAGATTCAATTACTTGGCGATGTAAAGCTCTGGTGTCAAAGAAAGGTAAAACACCTGAACGGCTACGATCCACAGGCGTACCTACAAGCTGATCTATCAAATCAACACGGTCGTTTTCCATGTACGCACGATCAGAAAGAATTGTTAAAGGCAGTTTGTAATCAGGAAATGGATATAGCCAATTTTGATGTTTGAATCCGGCATCTGTTAGGAGAGATGAAAGTACAGGTTTGGAAAAAGTTTTTACTGTACTAGTTGAAACATAACCTTCTAAACCGACCCACGGTTCATTAAGGTGGTCCTCATTTGCCCCCATCCAATAGGCAAGACCCATCTGATTTTCAATTGCAATCACGATAGACCCATCAGGATTAAGTAGCTGGGATAATTTTTTAAGGAACCCTAACGAACCAGCAGGGTGGTTAGTCGCATATTCCAGGACACCAATCACAAGAATTAAATCGAAACCTTCACTGTCATCAAAATCATTAACAATTCCACAACGAACATCAACGTTGAGCCCCTCACATCGCAAAGAGGCCAACTCGGCACGCATACTGTCACCTTCAAGAGCAACAACTTCTGCTCCCCTTTCTGCCGCATAACGACTCATGACACCTGTGCCGGCACCGACATCGAGCACCCTCATAGATTTATCAAAATTGATAGGACGCAAAATATTAGTGCGTCGCCTGTCAAGGTGATAACGACTTGGCCAATCAGTTATGTGAGACGCTAAAAAATCAGAAGCGCTAGAACGGTCATCACTCGAAAGAAAGATACTTTTCATCCGGTCTTCCGCACCATCACGCCAAGTAATTTCTGATGAATTCACTTAATTACCTTTATCCACATTTTTTGCTGACCAGTTACCCCCAAGAGCCACTAATCCTGTTTGATGGCTCCCAGCCACAGGATCGACTTCAAATCTGAAAAGATGCGTATGACGTTCAAAAACTTTTGTCATGTCGCGGCTATGAAGTGCAATTGAAATTTCATACGTTCCAGATTGCACAGGAAGAGACGACATTTCATAGTCGACTTCAATTACCCCAACGTCATTCCCAGCACTTGTAGTGGCCCCTGAATTTATTGAAGAGACATGGGTGCCGTCAGCTCTATAGAGACCTAGAGCAACAGTTACGGGCTCACCAGCCTTGTCGGCGTCATAACGAACCCTTATAAGAGCAGGTTGACCAGAAGCGGTAGAAGACATTGAATGTCCGTTTACATCGACCAGCTCGAGGCTTTTAACCAAGTCATCAGGCTTTAATCTCAACTGGTGCGACTGGTCCGAAACATTCACATCGGAATTCTCGTCGTGTGATATGAAATCTTCGAGCACTGAAGAAGAAGAACCCACCGAAGCAAGCTCGCCTTTGTTTATCCACACACTCGAGTCGCAAAGACGCCCAATCATGTCCAAATCATGACTTACCACGACTATTGTCCGACCCTCATCGCGCAACCGAGCGAATCTATCTAGACAGCGTTTCTGAAAAGTTAAATCTCCAACAGCTAATATTTCATCTACGAGAAGAATCTCGGGTTCTACATGAATCGCAACTGAAAAACCAAGTCTCATGTACATTCCTGATGAGTAGTTTCTAACGGGTTCATCAATGAATTGTTCAAGCTCAGCAAATTCAACAATGTCATCGAACAGATTTCTGATTTCTCGGCTTGTAAAACCTAAAATTGAACCGTTCAAATAAACGTTTTCACGACCGGTCAACTCAGGATGAAACCCTGCTCCTAACTCTAAAAGAGCTGAAAGTCGCCCACGAGCGACCGCACTACCTTCATCAGCGCGTAAAATCCCGGCTAAGACCTTCAACAAAGTACTTTTTCCGGATCCATTACCCCCAACAATCCCAAAAGTTTCACCAGTTGGGATTTCAAAACTGACATCACGAAGCGCCCAGAACTCTTCGTACCGCGTTCTATGCCCTGCAAGTAAAGTCGCTTTGAGAGTCCAGTTTCGATCCTGCATGAGACGAAACTTCTTCCCCAACCCTTCAACAGTTATAGCGTTGCTAGTCTCACCCATATCAAACTTCCTCAGCCATACGAGGCTCAAGACGATTGAAAACCTTGAAACCTAAATACAAGACAACAAAAGTCGCTGACAAGATGGCCAACCAGCGTTCGAGCGAAGGAAACCTAAGGTCATAGAGAACATTTCTATAAGCTTTAGTCCAGGAAACCATTGGGTTCAACTGATAGAGAGTTCGATAGCTGATCCCGAGAAATTCTTTATCTGCAGGAACGAGATTTAAAGGGTAAAGAATAGGGGTAAGGAACATCCAAGGTTGCAATGCCACCATCAGAAAATGTTGAATATCTCGAAAATATACATTGGCAGCACTGATCATCAGCGCAAGGCCGATTGTAAAAAGCAGTTGAAGGATCATTAAAGCCGCCACTACAGGTATCCATTGAAAAGCAATATGCCCCTCCCATAAAGCGATCAGAACAAGAAGAACCAGCATCTCGACTATCAAAGTCAAAAAACGTGCGAGAACAGCTGAAGTCGGTAAAACCCAACGAGGAAAGAAAATTTTAGTAACCAGTGAAGAATTAGCAGTTATGGAACGGTTAGCTTCAGTGAGACTAGTTACATGAAACTGCCAAGGCAACAGGGTCACTAGAAGGAAAACAGCGTATGAGTTCAAACCACTTGGGTCACCCACACTAGGTTCAATACGCAAAAAGATCGAAAAGACTGCTGAATACACCACAACGGCTACCAGAGGATTGAATACAGACCATGTCCAACCCAGAACAGACCTCTTATATTTGGACCTTAAATCGCGTAGAGTCAAGTTCATTAAGAGATCAGGCTGAATTAGTCCCAACCATTCACGTTTATTCTTAGGTACTCCCACCGCCTAATTCTAGCCTTCAGTTACGGTTCGTTCCGTTGCGCCTCGCTTTAGTCACTTTTCATCTAGCCTTAAAGTAGTTGATTATGAACTTATTAGAACCACATAAAAATATTTCAACCGAAAGGTTCACGCTAAGCAGCTTGTACCTGAGGCTCTGGCATGCCGGCTTTAGGTGGCTTTACTTAATAGACGCGATAGTCATGTTCGCCATTATGGTTTTAGTTAATTTGATTCGTTTTGGCACTGAATGGCCAGAAAAAGCTGAAATGTGGATCGGCATAGTAGCTGCGACTCTTATTCTTCAACTTGTTTTCTATTTTGGAGGGCTCTATGAGAAACAAGTTCGACTAGGCCAAAGAATGTGGTTTTCGCATGTCGCTGCAATGACACTTATAGGACTACTTATAATCGGAGCTTTTACTTTACCCACTGGCAGATACCCAATCCCAAGAGCTAATCTGCCAGCAGTCTGGATACTAATTGCGTTAGCTGCAACAGGGAGTAGAGAACTTTCTAGAAAACTTCGAACACGTCGATTCGGGCCACCAAGAGTTTTATTAGTAGGCAGTGATGAACAAACCCAGTTAGCAACTGAGCATCTCAACGAAAGTGACCGGGGAGCGATTGTCGTAGAGACGTTTAAGGAAGAAATTGTTTCGGATTTCGAGTTGATGTCCGAAGTTGAAAAATGTAATGCAACCGATGTTGTTTTTGTCGATGACATTTCTCTTGAAAAAGTTTTTCCTGAACCAGCCAGAACCCTTAATCAGAAAAATATCGGCGCCTACCTGCGCGTAACGGCAGCAACAGCCCTCATAGGGCTCAGGGAAGTACGGGAGATTTCAGGAATGCCTTATGTAGCGCTGCGTGCAAAGTCACTACGTCCTCACCAAATAAGGTTAAAAAGACTGATTGAGCTATTAGTAGTTTTAGCTATTTCACCTCTAGTAATAGCCGTTTTTCTCGTTGTGGCTTCGTGGCTGAAATTAATAGCTAAGAAAGAAATAATCTTAAAACAAGAACGCATAGGAAAAGACGGAAAACGTTTCACATTATTTAAATTCAGAACTATGAGAATCGATGCAGAAACAGAAGGCAAGGAAAAACTCGCCCAAATTGAAGACGAAAGAATCCTTAAAGGGTGCAACTGGCTGCGTAGAACTCGACTAGATGAAGTGCCCCAGTTTTGGAATGTTCTGATAGGTCAAATGTCGATTGTCGGACCTCGTCCAGAAAGACCAGAAATGGTTTCAAAATTTACAGAGGAAATAACCGGATACGGAAGAAGGCATGAAATACCACCTGGAATAACCGGCTTAGCCCAAACAAGAGGCGGCTACCATACAGATGCCTCATACAAGTTAGGACATGACCTTCAGTACCTTATGTCATGGTCGCCAATTCTTGATTTACAGATCATGTTGAAAACAATTTTGGTAATGTCTCGGCGCAAACAATGAAACAGCCAAAAGTAGCTGTAGTTATTCCGGCCAAAAATGCTGAAAAGACACTCGAAAAAGCTTTTGTTTCTGTTCTTAACCAAAAAATAGAAGAATCAATAGAAATCTGCATAGCAGTTGCTCCATCTGAAGATTCGACGTTGGATGTTGCCAAGAGAATCGAGCTTGATAATGAGAACGTGACCCTAGTGGAAAATCCATCTGGCAAAACCCCAGCAGGTTTAAATTTAGCTATCAAAAACACTCAAGCTCCTGTAATAGTCCGACTCGATGCACATGCAGAGCTAGAAGAGAAATACGTTTCTATTGCTTTAGAAACTTTAGAAAAAACAGGAGCAGCAAACGTAGGAGGGCGACAGAAACCTGTCGGCACTACACCTTTTGAAACAGCAGTAGGTATGGCAATAAGCTCACGTTTTGGAGCAGGTGATGCAAGGTTTCGCACCGGAGGTAAAGAAGGCGAAGTGGACACGGTTTACCTGGGAGTTTTCAATCGAAACGCAATTGAGAATGTGGGTCTTTTTGATGAAAGCCTTATACGCAACCAGGACGCTGAATTGAATTGGCGTCTCAGAGAAACAGGAAAAAAAATCTGGTTCCAGCCTGAACTTGTTGCAAGCTATAAGCCAAGATCGACATTGAACGAACTGGCAAAGCAATACTACGAATACGGAAAATGGCGCCGTCACGTAGTTAGAACTCATCCAAGATCAATTAAATTGCGCCAACTCATACCACCACTTAACGCATTAGTGTTTTTTCTGGGCCTTGTTTTAGGATTTTTCTGGATCCCCTTATTAAGTTTCCCTGCCTTGTATGTGGCTGGAACATTTTGTGTAACTGCAGGAAAATCAAAAACAGGTAAAGATTTTATTTACCTGCTTATTATTTTCCCAACAATACATTTCTCATGGGCGGCAGGATTCCTGAAAGGTATAAAAAATTGAGTCACGAAGCTTCATATGCTTCAATCACATCATCTGTAAGTCCATCGGCAACGATCATTCCGCCCTCGAGCCAAATGACACGCTGACAAGACTGCCTTACTTCCTCCAAATTGTGACTTACTAACAAGATTGTTCCCGCTTTTGCACGATGTTCTTTAAGTCTCTCAGAGCTTTTCTTCTGAAATGAGCGGTCACCAACCGCAAGAGCCTCATCTATCAAAAGAATGTCAGGCGCTAGGGCAGTAGCTACAGCAAAATGCAATCTTGCTTTCATGCCTGAGGAAAAAGTTTCCATTGGTAAATCCAAAAAATCACCCAGTTCACAGAAATCAGCAACACTGCCAGTCATATTCTCGGCTTCTGACTTGCTTAAACCCTGTGCCAATAAACCCAGCTGGATATTACGCCAGCCTGTTAACTGTGGACGCAGGACAGCCTGAACGCCTAGAAAAGTAGGAATAGATTTAACAAGAATCTCACCTTTATTAAGAGGAAGAAGACCTGTCATAGCTTGAAGAAGACTCGTCTTACCTGAGCCGTTAGGACCAATTAGGCCCACAGATTCACCTACATTGACATCAAACGTGACACCTTTTACAGCTTCGATTACTCGAACCTCTGGTTTCTGTCCCCTGAATACAGATCTAATTAATTGGCGGTTAGTTCTAACTAAATAGTTGACATGAGCTTGAGAACAACGAATTGCTAAATCAGTCATACGGCGCCCCCATAAGTCGTTTCCTTAGACCGGAAAGCAGAAAGACCTACAAGTAGAGCTAGAAGAGACCAGACTCCTGTAGCCAACCAGACCTCTCCTCCTGTGGAAGTTCCAACCATCACCCACCGCCAGAGTGACACAAGGCAATACATGGGGTTTAGAAGAAAAATTGCTCGCCAGAGGTCTTTCTCTACGACGCTGTCAACAGAATAAAGAACTCCAGAGATGTAGAACAAAAGTCGGAAAACAAAAGGTAGAAGATTCTCGAGATCTCTATATGAATGATTTATGCGTGCTCCAATTAATCCAATTCCGAGACTGAACGCATTTTGGATCATGAAAACTGGGAGAATAAGAAGCCATCTGAGGTGTGGCCAATTTCCATAGGCAAGTACGACTATTATCATTACGAGAAATACCGGAATAAAAGCCAATGCCTGCCCTACAGCCGTACTCATAGGTAAAACCGCTCTTGGGAAATGAACAGTTCTAATAAGCCCTACGTTAATGACAAGCGACCGAGTGCTTTCAGATATGACTCTTTGTGAGTGAAAGAAAACGAAAACGCCGATTGTAAGAAAAACTAGGTATTGATCAACACCACGGTCAATGGGCATAACCAAACCGAAAACAAGGAAGTAGACACCTACCTGAAGTAAAGGGTTCAGAACGAGCCAAATACTGCCGAGAAAAGTATGAGAATTTTGAGCGCGTAGATCTTCAAGTGGCACACGAATCATGAAATGACGGTGTGACCACAGCTTTTTGAGGTATTCACTTAGAGAGACAGACTCCCCAACTTTTAATAAGTCCATTCAGCACCTAATCCTATTGGAGTGAAATTGGTTCTATAGTTTCAACGATCGTAGAGGCTTAAACTCTTAGTTACGCTAATGTGCCACCACTTAGTTTTTTTGGAAAGTTTTTATGACCCCAAAGATCAATGTTTTATTAGGAACAAAAGCAGAGATGATAAAGGTAGCTCCTGTCTTAAGGGAGTTAGAAAAACGCGGCTTTTCTTACCGTCTAATAGAAACAGGCCAACATGGGGCTTATTTAAACAGATTACGTGAAGAATTTGAAATACGTGAACCTGATGTTCGTTTGGGAAAGAACACGGACGTCGACAATTTTTTTGAAGTGTTCAAATGGTTAGTTCGATTAATTCCGATTGTTGCCAGCCGAAAACGGATTAAAGAGCAAGTTTTTTCTTCTACTCGCGGCATTTGTTTGATACATGGGGACACACCTTCGACGCTAATAGGAGCTTTGTTGGCTAAAAGGGCTGGTTTGCAGATCGCCCATCTTGAATCTGGTTTACGGTCTGGAAGTTTTTTACATCCTTTCCCGGAAGAGATAATCCGAGTAATAGTTATGAAGCTCGCTGATGTTCTTTTTTCTCCTGATGAGAAAGCAGTTTCGAATCTAATTGCTTTGAAAGTCAAAGGACAGATAGAAGAAACAACAATGAACACTGGAATTGAATCTTTGGAGAAAAATATTGAAGAAGTGGAGCACGCTTCTGGGCCTGTAATAGCGACTCTCCATCGAGTAGAGAATTTGCACAGAAAAAAACGTTTAAAAGGTTTTTCGAAACTTTTAGAGGAAGTAACTAAAAAAGGTCAAGAAGTTTTATTTGTTCTCCACCAGCCAACCGAAGAAATACTTAAGAAACATGGAATTATAGAAGAAATAGAAGAAATAGGAATCAAAATAGTTCCTCTCATCCCATACAAGGAATTTGTAAAAAAAATTGCTTCAGCTCCATACGTGATAACAGATGGAGGTTCTATACAAGAAGAAACCGCTCATTTAGGTGTCCCATGTCTGCTTTGGCGTGGAAAAACAGAGCGTCAAAATGGGTTGGGTCAAAATGTGGTTATAAGCAATTACGACAAAAAAACTTGTGAAGCTTTTTTAAATGATTTCGAGAGTTATCGAACTGAAATTAGAAGTGAACATTCAAATCCATCATCACAGGTAGTTGATGTGCTTACGCAAATTATGAAAAAAGTTTAAGTCTGAGAAGACTTCTTCATAAAAAATCCAGCAATGCCAGTGAGAAGTAGGTCTCTCACAAGTAAAACGATCCTAAATGCACCAACGAGCAAAAGAGCGTTCATGGTCCAATCAGCTAAAGCAATAAATGAAGGCTCGAAAACGCCTAATCCGTGAGGAGCGAAAGGAGCGAAAAGACTTATCCGCCAAAAAAGAGAGAAACCTCCAACGGCTGTCGTCCATTCAATCGACTGTCCTACTGATCTTAAGTAAGTATAAAAAACTGTTCCAAAGACAAGCCAGTATAGAAACAGTGATAGGTACATCTTTAAAATGCCGCTATTTGAAATCTTTTTTGGAGTGCCAAGAACCTTACGTTTAGACCACCAAGTCATAAATTTGTCTAATATAGGCCTAGCTGAAACAGCGATGGTAGCTAGTAGCGACAATGAAACCCAAACGGTCCAGGCGGGAACCCCATAAGAAGCCGCAAGCAACAAGGAGCCGATCAGAACTGCTATAGGGATAGCAAGTAAGTTTTCAAGTCCGAACAAGACTATTAAAGAATGTGTGGCAACTCCCTCATTTTTTAGAGCCAGACTTCTACTTGCAAAAAGCCATATTCCACCTGGTAGATAACGAGTGAGTGTTGTTTTAAAGGCTGCTTCATTAACTTGTTTCCAAGTAATTTCTTCACCAAGTTCTTTTAAAGCGATAGTCCAAAATGCTGTATTAGCGAAAAACGGTAAAAATGCAAAAACAACGAGTGAAACAAGTAGTACAGGGTGCGAAGTAGAAAAGAGATCAAGCATTTCTGACCCCCTGTCAACAAGAAGCCAGATTACGATGGCGACTACAACAAAAAGATAGACCCGAGAAACTAAATTTTTGTTATAAGTCATTTTATTCCATCTAAAAGCTCGATTATTTCCATGTTTCGTTGTGAACTAGTCTGAAGATTTTCTACATGTTCATTTAGTTCGGAGCGTCCTGATAGAACGCTTTTAACAACGGAAACTAAATTGTGGGTATCGGCTTTTGAAGCTGCTGTTCCTAAAGAAGGTACCAGTGAGTCAAGTTTTTTAGAAAAAGGAAGACAGACCACAGCAGCACCTTTCAAAGCCCCAATCAAACCGGCGTGATACCGCATGGTCACAATTGCTTCAACACCATTGAAGCATTGTTCGAGTGTTTCCAAATCTGGGTTTAGGACTTCACTGTCTACTCCTAGTTTGTCAGCAATTCGTTGATGCAATTGAGCATCCTCATCTTTATTGAATGAAATAAACCTGACACTTAGTCCAGTCGAAATTGCGACGGCGTTGATGCTTTCAGCAATATTCATAATTTCTCTTTCCTGCATTGAAGCTTTGGGACCGATCGCTGCAGGCAGTAATCGAGCGGTTTGAGGATTACGCAAAGAGACGCCAAGAAAACCTGGAGAGGAAACCGGTTCAAAGGTATTAGAAACATTCCACAACCATCCAAGATCTGCAGCCCTAACAACATTAGGTATTTCTAGCGACTCAAGAATTTGAGCTGAAGTTTCATCTCTTACCGAAACTCCCAGATGATCTTTGAATTTATTTGAAACTTGTTTTAAAGCTCTTTTACCTGTTAATCCTGAAGCCCCTAAACCGATCCCAACCCACGGGACACCTTGTTTCCTCGCTGAACTAATCCGACTCAAGTGGTATGGCAGGTTCCACACCCCTGTTTCATCTTGGAGAAGTCCTCCACCTCCAAAAACAAGCGCGTCACTCCTATTTAATTGTTTTTTAAACTCAAAAAAATTTATGTGGCTAAAAGAATCTACATCAAAGTTTTCGCTGGTTTTTATTGGATTAACGGAAGGAACAGCCACCTCCAACCCTTTTTCTTTTAAAAGACGCACGAGTATTGAAAAGATTAATTCATCGCCAAGATTGGAAGAACCAACCCAGGCCCCAATTACTGCTCGGTCGATCACGCATCTCGACACTATCGTGATGTAATGGTTGCGATGACAGAAACTGGTAATGAAAAACTGATAACAAAGATAGCCGTGTCCATAGTGGCTTTATTTCTGCTAGTTTCATGGATTCCCGCTTTTGGTATGACACTTGGAGACTCGCACGAGGGGCGCGTTTTGGGCCAGTTCTCTCTTCATATGAAAAATTTTTGGAGTATGGGAGTTATTGATTCTTCCTTTGGTGCTTCGTGGGAGCCTTTTTCTGACATCCCGTACACTCATCATCCGCCGGTTTTGACCTTCTTGCATGTAATAGTTTCATCGATCATCGGTGAGGGTTCAAAACAAATAAAATTAGTAAGTTACGCCGCCGGAGTTCTTACAATTCCTGCCCTTTTTTCAATGGGAAAAAATCTTGGAATCAACTCCAGGGCAGTGACAGTTTCAATCCTGATTTTAATAACAACACCCTGGTGGTGGATTTATGGACGTCTGGGTTTAGGGCTGCTACCTAATGTTTTAATGATCGGAACTATTTTGGTATCGACCACAAACCCTACGAAACGAAAAATAGTTCTAGCGTCACTGGCGACATTTTTTGCAGTGGCATCTTCTTGGCATGGAGTGTTTTTATTTCCTTTTCTGTGGTTCCAAACTTGGAGGCGAAGAAAGTTGGATCAGCTGACATTTTCGTTGCTCGGAGCGAGCATATTAGGTGGTTTAGTGATTCTTCTATGGGTATCTCAAGGAGGTGGACTCAGCGAACTTGGAGGACACATTGGAGAAAGAGTTGAAAGAGACTGGACTTGGAATCAATTTATTGAGAGGCAATGGGATTTCGCTCAAGCTCTCCTTCCTGTCTGGTATACGGTCCTTGCTTTGCCCGCATTAGTAGTTGGATTGGTTGACTCACGGACGCGCTTCTTAACAACTTCTCTCATTTCAATGGTTTTAGTTTTTGCTTTGGTGCCTTCAAACGGAGCTTGGATTCACGATTATTGGAACTTCCCGATTCTTCTAACTCTTTTCCCAGGTTTTGCGGTGATAAGCGAATGGATCTTTAGTTTTATTAACGAAAAGACCAGGTTGACTGGTGTGAAAAAACCAGACTCAATAATGTTGGGTGGGTTTTTGTTACTTGCTTCTGTACTGGTATTTGTATTGCAGCCAGTGAGTTTGCATAAAAAATATTTTGGCGAAACTTCTAACGCTGGGGAACTCGTTGATTCTATAGATCTGCCAAATATGCAAAAAACTGCTTGGCATCTCCCTCAAGTGCCATGGCCCACGTGGGTTTCAAATAAGTGGAACGTTCCAACTGTTAGTCTCTCAAACGCGGAAGATTTAGGTACCGTTCCTTCTGAAGAAATCGTATTATTTCGCATTGACCGGTTACCGGATTGGCTTGATGAAAAGATTGAATTTGCAATTGA
>JUEM01000005.1 GCA_000817085.1 marine actinobacterium MedAcidi-G1
TGTACTCTACGTTCAACCTAGGTAACATTCGTCATTATGGGTCAGCCGATAAATGTAGTTCTTACACATTCCTCTAAACCAGAGATTTATCGTTTTGAAATCAATAGATGTTTGACGGGAATGGATCATGAAAGATTCCAAGTTAATGATGAAATAATTGGCGACACGCCGTCAGATGAGTTAGCAAGAAGATTGTTTTCTTTAGAAGGGGTTGTTGGGATTCACGTGAATTCCAACATGATTACCGTGAAATCAGATGGTTCAGAACTTTCGACAGAAAGATTAATTGAGACAATTTCAGATTTGCATCTCTTTTATGGTGACGGGGTAGAAGTAGCAAATGACGACGAGAAAGTCGACTTAGACACCTAAAGTATGTTCGGTGAACTAGATCTAGTTGAACCTTCAACGGTGGGTCTAAATCACGGTCGGCTAAAACGGGTAGCTGATTACGCAAAAAGCTATGTGGATAATGATTTAATGGCCGGAACCGATGTTTTGGTATCGCGGCACGGGAAAGTTGCTTTAAGAGAGAGCTTCGGATTTGCTGACAGAGAGGCGCAACGAAGTGTAGGTCCTGACACAATATGGCGGATATTCTCGATGACGAAACCGATTGTTTCTGTTGTTGTAATGCAATTGGTTGAAGAAGGTAAATTACGTTTACAAGACTCTCTTAGTGATTTTGTGCCTGCTTTTGAAAAAACTGAAGTTTTCTCCGGAGGAACAGCTGATAGGCCCGAAACCGTACCTGTCAAAAGGCCAATAAATATTGTAGACCTTTTGACTCACACAGCTGGTCTTTCTTATTGGTTTACCAACCAGCATCCTGTTGATGAAATGTATAGGAAGGCAGAGTTAGACAAAGAGCGTGAAAAGCTCAGTTTGGAGGAACTTACTGACTTCTTAGCGGAGTTTCCCTTAAGGCATCAACCGGGCACCAGATGGTCTTATTCCATGGCGACTGATGTGTTAGGCAGAGTAATAGAAGTAATTGATGAGCGATCTCTTTATGAAGCCCTAGGAGAAAGGGTATTAAACCCTTTGGGAATGACGGATACATCATTTCAGATATCTGATGAAAAAATTGAACGTTTAGCTGCTTGCTACATGCCTGAAGAGGAAACGCTTTCTCCAATACTTTTAGAGAAGCCTGAAGAGAGCAGTTATCGTTTGTCAAGATGGCAAAGTGGTGGTGGGGGTTTACTCTCAACCATGCATGATTACCACCAATTCTGCAGAATGTTGGTTAATGGGGGGGAGCTGGATGGGAATCGAATCCTAGATTCTTCAACATTAAAAAAAATGATGGAAAACCATTTGCCCGGTAAAGCAGATATGACAGACGCTGGAGATCCACTTTATTACAAGGGTTTTTTTGATGGGGTTGGTTTTGGACTTGGTTTTGCTGTAGTTCAAGACCCCGTTAAAGGACATATACAAGCCAGAGAAGGAGAGGCGTCTTGGGGAGGAATGGCCAGTACTGTTTTCTGGGTGGACCCCGTTGAAGAGATAAGTTGCATTTTTTTGACTCAGTTGGTTCCTTCGGGGACACATATAAAGTTGCGCTGGGATCTTCGTGCTTTGGTGAACCAAGCGATTGAGGAATAGTAAAAAAGTGAAAGAAAAAGAATCATCAGATAAGGAAGTGCAAGGTTTCACTATAGGGGTTGGGCCACATCCCGAACCTTGGCCTGAAGATAATCGTTTAGACCCTGAACTCTTAGCGCAAGGTGACAAACGCAATGTGATTGATAGTTACCGTTATTGGAGCGTAGAGGCGATAAGTAAGGATTTGGATACACGCCGGCACTCTTTCCATGTCGCTGTTGAGAATTGGGATCATGATTTAAATATTGGAACTGTAGTAAGAAACGCTAATGCATTTCTGGCAGCGGGAGTGCACATTATCGGACGAAGACGTTGGAATAGACGTGGGGCAATGGTTACCGATAGGTACCAGCATGTTACTTATCATCCGAAAATTGAAGACATGCTTACTTGGGCTGATTCGGAAGCGATTCCACTTATTGGAGTAGACAATTTGCCAGGGTCGGTTCCCTTGGAGACTGTTTCTTTGCCAAAAGAATGTGTATTAGTGTTTGGGCAAGAAGGTCCAGGTCTTTCATTAACGACACAAAATGCGTGCTCTATGGTTTGTTCTATATCTCAATATGGTTCAACCAGGTCTATTAATGCAGGCGTTGCATCAGGTATCGCTATGCACACATGGATACGTCAACATGCGGAAATAAACTAAAACTGAGAACGAGGAAAGCATTTGCTTACCATTATGAACACCACAGACATTAGCCAAGAGACTAAAAGTGAAACTCTCTTAGATGAAGGTGATCATGACCGCTTCTCTCATTATGCGAGAAAGGCTGACATAGTCAAATCAGCTGTCACTGGAAAGCCAATAGTCGCTTTATGCGGAAAGGTTTGGGTGCCAGACAGAAACCCGGATCGTTTCCCTCTTTGCCCCAAGTGTAAAGATCTATATGAGCAAAAAAAAGCGAATGAGAACCGTTGATTTTAAAATCAAGTTTCTAAATGAAAATCAATCTGTGTTTGAGAGATTGCTAAAGTCATAGCATGAGTATTTTAATTACAGGAAGTAATACTGGATTTGGAAAACTAGCTGCTCTTTCGTTGGCTAGAGAAGGTAAAAAAGTTATCGCTACTATGAGGGATCTTAGTAAAGGCGATGACATTCGTGAGGTTGCGAATGAAGAAGGACTTTCAATAGAGATTCGTCAACTGGATGTGTGCGACCCAGAGATGGTGCAAAATTGCTTGGAAGATGCGCAAGAAATAGAAGCGATTGTAAATAATGCTGGATTCGAAATACAAGCGGCAGTCGAACAGCTGGAAGATGAGTTGATGTGGAATCAACTTGATACAAATCTCTTGGGTCCGTTGAGACTGATAAGAACGGTGTTACCAGTTTGGACTCAACGAGGTAGCGGGGTGATAGTGAATGTCAGTAGTATCGCTGGCCGTTCGGCACCTCCTTATAGTGGTTCTTATGCGGCTTCAAAACATGCTCTTGAAGCTTTAAGTGAGTCCTTACATTTTGAAGTTTCACATTTGGGTATTCGAGTGTGTTTAATAGAACCTGGTAGATTTTCGACAGGCTTTTTTGAGAACATCATCAGACCGGATACATGGGAAGGATCACAACATCAAGAACGTGCCCTAGCATTTCGTGAAGCTTTACTAAGACTTGACAGTATTAGCGACAGTGTGACCGGTGAAGGTAACGGAGCACCTGATCCACAGGATGTAGCTGATGCAATTGTTAGAGCGGTAAATGATCCTAAAATGCCCTTTAGAACGCTTGTAGGTCAAGATGCTGAATTAATTGATGCCACTAAAACCTCGATGAGTTTCGAGGATTTTGAAACAACTATGAGAACCGCACTCGATTGGCATGACTGATGAAGAACAGAATTATTGATTTTTCTCGTCCAGGTATTTTGTTATTTTTTATTTCATCTGTTTTGCTGACATTGGCTTGCGGAAGTGAAAATAACAGCTCAAACAATACTCTGCTAGAAGAAAAAAATGAGAAGGAAAAACACGATCATGCTGGGCACAATCATGATGGACATGACCACTACAGCGATGAAGATGTGATTGATTTGAGTTCTGTTAAAGACCCTCCAAATATCTCACTAGTTGCAATTCCTGATAACAAAGGTGGGGTAACGCTTGATATCGAACTAGAGAATTTTGAACTGGTTCCTCTGGATGCAAAAGGCGAGAATCAACCGAGAGAAGGCCATTTGCACGTTGAACTAGATGGCGTAATGGTGACGATGCTTTCTGAAAGAAACCATTACTTAAGTGATTTATCGAACGGTCATCATGAGATAGTAGTTTCACTTTCATCTGTAGATCATCGAAGTTTTTCCTTTAATGGAGAACTAATTGCGGATACGACAACTGTCATGATTTCAGGAGGTAATGAATCGGATTTTCCTGACGCTTCGTTTGAGGTGAAGATTTTAGGAGGGGAAGTGAAAGGTGGGTTGTCGCGTTTTGAAGTTTCAAAAGGTGATTTAGTCGAGATAACTGTTTATAGCGATAAAAATGATGAAGTTCATCTGCATGTGTATGACGACATGGTAAGTGTTGGACCTGATGCCCCGGCAGTAATAAATGTGGAAGCCACCATTCCTGGAATTTTTGAAGCTGAACTGCACTCAGCTGGGTTCAGAATCTTCGAACTTCAAGTTTCGTGACTGAATTTCTCATATTAGCCCACGGGGTAGGTGGCCGCCTTGACTTGCCATTATCTCAATGGCAAGTCGCATGGGCCGGAGTAGTGGCATTAGTTTTTTCTTTTGGGGCACTTGGTTACTTCTGGCATAGGCCCTTGTTAAAAAAGCTTGCAATAGGGCGCTCGATATTCGAAGTTTTTCCACAATTTAATTTGTTTAAAACAGTCTTTCGCTATGTTTCTTTGTTACTTTTTCTGATCGTTGTTTTGGCGGGTTTTATCGGTCAAGACAACACTGTTGCCAACCTTGCACCAATAACAGTCTTCGTTGTCTTTTGGATAGGGATGGCATTCGCTTCGGCTCTTTTTGGTCATATTTGGAGAGAGATAAGTCCATGGGAGACACTCGGTAAATTAGTAGATCAAACAAGAAAAGCAAACGGAGAAACAGCTCCAAGATGGTTGACTTCTGGGTGGGCGGCCTTGGCCCCAATAAGTGTTTTCCATTGGTTCGAGCTGGCATACCATGACGGAGCAAGCCCCAGAGTCCTTGGATGGTGGATATTGATATATACCATCGGCCTGATGGCCATGGCATGGAGATGGGGTTGGGGACAAGCACGAAAAGCCGAAGGTTTCGGTGTTTTATTCGGAGCTTTGGCCGAACTCTCTCCATTCAGGGTAAAAGAAATAGAAGCACAAAAGACCAAGAAAATGTTCTTACGGTTTCCTTTCGTAGGAGTTTCAAACTATGAGATGACTTCATCTCAGCTTGCAGTAGTGCTGGCTGCTTTGGGAGGCACTGCTTTTGATGGATTTTCAAGGACTCGGTTTTGGGGCGAGATTATTGTGGGACGCACCAAGTGGGAGCTCACATTAGTCAACACAATTGGGCTCATATGGATAGTTGCCGTAGTCGGAGTCGCTTACCATCTAGCCGGTAAGTTAGGCAGTAAGACAACTGGGGATGCAAAGTTCTCTGAGAGATTTGGAGCTTCTTTAATCCCAATACTTTTCGGCTATGACCTTGCTCACTATTTTTCACTGTTGCTACTGGAGGGTCAGGCTTTCAAAGTTCTTATTTCAGATCCTTTTGGTAAAGGGTGGGATATTTTTGGAACAGCTACTGATCCAATCAACTGGACCTTGATTTCTCCTGGAGTAATTGGGTGGGTCCAAGTTCTTTCTATCGTAGGTGGCCATTTAGTGGGAGTGTTGGTCTCGCACGATAGAGGAATTGAAAAATTTGAACTGAAGAAAGCTATGCAAAGTCAGTATCCGATGTTGGCAGTGATGGTTCTCTACACGATGTTTGGCTTAGTGCTAATGACTGGATAGTTATTTTATATCCATTTAGAGTTTGTTTTATTTGCACGCTAGTGTGGTCAATAATCAGGAGGTTTTGTTATCGAACGCGAAGAGATGGATTGGGACCTTTACGGAAAAGCAGTTAGAGAGCTCGCCCAAACAATCGCAGACGATAATTATCAGCCGGATATCATTTTGGCAATTGTTCGCGGCGGAATGATTGTGGCAGGTTCACTTGGGTATGCGCTAGCGGTAAAAAATCTTTATGTGATGAATGTGGAATATTACACAGGGGTTGATGAACACCTAGACCTCCCAGTAGTACTTCCTCCATATGTGGACTGGGTGGATTTAGGAAAAGCAAAAGTACTTATAGTTGATGATGTCGCCGATACTGGAAATACTCTCGCTTTAGTGCACGGACACGCTTTAGAAAAAGTCGCTGAGGTGAAATCTGCCGTTCTTTATCAAAAACCCCAATCAATTGTGAAATGTGAATATGTTTGGAAACACACTGATCAATGGGTTAATTTTCCATGGTCTACTGAACCGCCAGTTGTTGACATCGGCCAAGCTGGCTATGGAGTTCTTGACGCTTAAAAAGTTATGCGTGAAATGGTGCCCGGTTAGCAGACCAATTAACCACTTCTTCCAGTTGTGAGCTAACAGCCAGAATCAGGTCCTCTCTTCCATAAGCACCCACAAGTTGAATGCCAACAGGTAATCCATTCGAGCTCCCAATGGGCAGAGAGATAGCAGGTTGACCTGTTGTATTGAATGGAAAGGTGAACACTGAATAAGGGACCGACTCGATTGATGCCCTTATAGGATCTTCTTCCGTTGGTGTAAGGCGGTCAAGAAGAGGGGGAGGTTGAGCAGTAGTAGGGGTCAAAAGCAAATCAAAACCATCCGCCCACCAATTCGCTAATTCTCTACGAAGAGTCGACATTATTCCCTGAGCTTTAACAAAATTTGTAGCCGATTGTTCTTTCCCTCTCTCAGCTAAAAACCATGTTCCAGGTTCTACATCATCTTCCACTAATTCACGCCCTAAACGTTCAGCCAGGTAAGTAAAATTTGCCGCAATATTTACAGACCAATTAATTCCAAAAGCCCAGCCCAGTTCATTGACTCTTTCTGGATCGTTTAAAGCTTGAGGAGATGTTTCTTCAACATGGTGCCCTAAATCTGACAGTAAAGATGCGGCACTGTACACAGCCTCGATGCAATCAGGATTTACTTCTACACGCGGGTCAGAAATTTTTAACCCAATCTTTAGTGGTTTTAAAGTTCGAAAATTTTCATTGGAATATGGACGTCCAAATTCAGGAGCGAAAACCCCATCACCGGGAAAATTTATTCCAGTTGCATCAAGAATTGCTGAGGTGTCTCGAACCGTATGCGAAACCACGTGTTGAATAGAAACTCCCCATTCTTCTTTTTCTGGTCCCATCGGAACCCTTCCTCTTGATGGTTTCAATCCAACTAAACCGCACATTGCAGCTGGAATGCGTATAGATCCTCCTCCATCACTTGCGTTGGCGGCAGGTAAAAAGCCTGCTGCCACGGCGGCCGCAGCGCCACCAGATGAACCACCGGGACCATAATCAAAATTCCACGGATTTTTAGTTGGACCATGAGCCAAGGGTTCTGTAGTTGCAACCGCTCCCATCTCGGGGGTGTTAGTCCTGCCGACAATTATGAAACCAGCTTCTTTATATCTAGTGACAAGATCGCTGTCGGTTCTAGCTATGTATTTCGCATCACGCATTCCTTTAACTCCTGCATGATGGGGTTCTCCGTTTTCCTCTGCCCAAAGATCTTTGATTAACATGGGAACACCTTTGAAAGGCCCATCAGGAAGCTCAGATGAAGACGCCAGTTCCAAAGCCCTTTCAAATTGGCGGTGTATTACAGAGTTCAGATTTTGATCTAACCGCTCAATTCTTTCAATTGTCAATGAAACGACTTCGACTGGAGAAAGTTCTTTATCTCTAATCATTTTTGCTAAAGCAACTGCGTCTAAGCGCGATAGGTCATCAGAGGTATCTGTTTTAGATGGGGATTCGGTCATAGAAGAAAAGCTAGTACCTAAAAGTTAATTAGTCATTTTCGGACCGCTCGAGATAGTTGTAAACCGTAAAACGACTAACTTCTAGAGCTTCCGCAACACTTTCTACAGATTTTCTCAAATTGAATGCGCCCCATTCATTAAGTAGGGCAACTGCCTGCTGCTTTTGAATTCTGTCCATATCTTTAACTTTTAAATTCATTTCAATCTCGACGGCAGAAAGAAGACGAGTTAAAGCACCATTTAAATTATGTCTACGCACACCACCTATAACTTCACCTTCCCATATGAGAGGTAAGTCTGATTCTGATATTTCATCTTTATCTAGAATTTCGATTCCAAGAATGTCCGCTAATGGTAAGAGAGCTTTCTGTAAAGGGTGTTTTAATGTGTCCACAAGATTAAAGATACAGCTATCAAACGCGTTGACAAAATGTTGAAGTTCCGGCACCCTTAATAGATGGGGGTAATTATCGCTAAGTCAGTTAATGAGGCATGTGACGTATTGGCAGAAAATCCTGCGACAACAGTACTTGCAGGAGGAACTGACCTTATGGTGCAGGTAAATAGAGGTGCAAAGTCTCTGGAGAGTGTTTTAGACCTGAGTCGAATACTTGAACTAAAAAAATGGTCCATAGAAGGCAGCGAAATCGTTTTAGGAGCAGGTATTTCTTACACAGATTTAACGAATCCACAATTAGCAAAACTTGTTCCGGCTTTAGCACAGGCTGCAAGAACCGTTGGTTCCCCACAAATACGAAACGCAGGAACCTTGGGAGGCAATTTAGCTACAGCGTCGCCTGCTGGGGATACAATTCCTGCGCTAGTAGCAATGGACGCATTTCTGAAATTAAAATCGTCAACAGAAACCCGAGAAGTTTCTATGACGGAATTTGTAACTGGTGTAAAAACAAATGTACTTAAACCGGGAGAAATTATTGAATCAGTAAGAATTCCTGTATTCGAGGGACCACAGGAATTCTTAAAAGTTGGCACCCGAAACGCAATGGTTATTTCAGTCGTTTCTCTGGCATTAGTAAAAGACCATTTGGGGAGAAAATTAAGGGTGGGTGTTGGTTCTGTATCTCCAGTACCGTTCCGAGCAGCAGCAGCAGAAGAATTTATATCCCATGAATTTGATTGGGAAACCAACAGCGGCCCTTCAGAAAAAGTTATAAGTAAATTTTCTGAACTCGTCGCTGATTCGACAGAACCCATTGATGACCATCGCGGAACCGCTAATTATCGAAAACACGCGGTAAAAGTTTTAGCTAAAAGAGCTTTAGAAAGAGTTTGTGAGGGAGATGTAGCATGATTTCTGAAACCTACACACTTGTAGTAAATGGAAGTAGTTATCAAGTTGTTGATGGTCACCCATCCGAAAGTCTTCTATGGGTTTTACGAGAAAGGCTCGAACTTTCTGGATCAAAAAATGCCTGTGAGGAAGGAGAGTGCGGATCTTGCACAGTCCTTGTTGACGAAGAAATCGTTTGCAGTTGTTTAGTTCTTGCAGCTTCTGCTGTGGGTCGTGAAATCACCACAATCGAAGGACTTGGGTCAGATGGTGAAATTTCAGATGTTCAGAAAGCTTTTGTCGAAGCGGGAGCGGTTCAGTGTGGGTTCTGCACACCAGGGTTATTAGTTGCAATAGATCAACTATTGAATACGGATCCTGATCCAGACGATTTGACAGTTAAGGAAGCAATTAGTGGAAATCTTTGTAGATGTACCGGTTATGGAAGAATCCTCGAAGCTGTTCGGATAGCAAGTAAAGACCGAAAAGCTCAAAATGAAGAGGAAATAAACAAATGAACCGACTTCAAACGGTAGAAACAGCCACCAAAGGCCCCAGAATAGGCGAGAGCGCTATTCGGCCTGACGGTATCCCAAAGGTCAAGGGAGAATTTGTATTTTCTAATGATTTACGTCATCCAGATATGCTTTGGGGCGGAACTCTTCGTTCGCCGCATCCATCCGCACGGATAGTTTCAATAAATACGATTCCTGCTTTAAAAATGACGGGAGTTCACGCTGTTTTGACAAGCGAAGATCTGAGCGGTATGCCTCTGTACGGACTTGAGCATCCCGATCAGCCAGTTCTAGCCGATGGAGTCGTGAGATATCAGGGTGAACCTATAGCAATAGTTGCAGCTGATCATCCTGAAAATGCAAGACTCGCACTGGAAGCAATAGAAGTTGAATACGAACTAATTGAACCTCTTTCAGACTCGGAATTGGCGCAAGAAAATGAGGCAATACATCCAGACGGAAATCTTTTTAGGGAAATAAACCTAAGTTACGGGAACTCTCAAGAAGAGGAGGAAGGGGAAGTAACTGTTGAAGGGACATATGAAGTGGGGATGCAAGATCAAGCGCCTCTAGGAACAGAATCAGGAATGGCAGTTCCATCAGAAGACGGGGGAATTGACCTTTTTGTATCAACCCAATGGCTTCATGCTGATCGTGACCAAGTCGCTGCTTGTCTAAATCTCCCTTCTGAAAAGGTAAGACTGACATTGGCTGGAGTTGGAGGTGCATTTGGAGCTAGAGAAGACATAAGTCTTCACATACATCTCTGTCTTTTGGCTATGAGAACAGGTAAACCCATAAAGATGTCCTATTCGCGAACCGAAAGTTTCCATGGTCACGTGCACCGTCACCCAGCCAAGATGTGGTATCGGCATCACGCTAAACCTGACGGGACCCTTACAAGAGTTGAAGCACGACTACTTTTAGACGGGGGAGCCTATGCCTCTACAAGTAGTGCTGTGTTAGCTAATGCCACTTGTTTTGCTGCGGGGCCGTATCTGGTGCCGAACGTAGAGGTATACGGAGCAGTAGTTCGAACAAATAATCCTCCCTGTGGAGCTATGAGAGGTTTCGGATGTGTACAAGTTTGTTTTGCTCACGAAGCACAGATGGACAAATTAGCTATTGAATTGGGCATGAGCCCTATTGAATTGCGAGTAAAAAACGCTCTTAAACCTGGAGACCAGATAATAACCGGACAAACTATTACGGGGACGGCCCCAGTAACCGAAGTAATAGAGACATGTGCTCAGCATCCCTCTTCTGCAGGTTTAGCATCACAACAAATGGAGCTTCCTGGAGGGGCGGGGAGAACCGCCGATCCAAAACATATTGTACGAGGAGAAGCTATTGCAGTTGGATTCAAGAATCTGATGTTTTCAGAAGGATTTGATGATTTCAGCACGGCTTCCTGTCAGCTTTTAGACGGAGTTGCGACGATTACATCTGCATGCGCCGAAGTTGGTCAAGGTTTTGTGACATTGGCCCAGCAGATAGTCAGAGAAATTTTAGGAGTTGAAGAAGTGATTTTGGCACCTGCCTCTACGGCCAGTGTGGGATCGGCAGGCTCTACTTCAGCTAGTAGACAAACTTGGATGTCGGGTGGTGCAGTTAAGAGTGCATGTGACGAAGTACGTATTAAGCTTTTGTCCCGCATCGCAGAATCCCATGAGATAGATGTCGAATCTTTAGTCATAGTGGATGGGGGAATAGCTTCTTTATCAAGCGACTTCTCCATCAGCTTGAAAGAAGCGACTTCTGATCCAGTAGAAGCAGAAGAGGTTTATCGACATACGCCCACTTTCCCTTTAGATGAAAATGGTCAGGGGGACGCACATGTCTCTTTTGCATTTTCAGCGCATAGAGCAGTGGTAGATGTAGATCAGGAACTTGGATTAATCAAAGTAGTCGAATTGATCACCTCCCAAGATGTAGGAAGAGTATTGAACCCACTGCAACTTCAAGGCCAATTGGAAGGTGGAGCTGCACAAGGCCTTGGCTTAGCTGTGATGGAAGAAATTAATGTTGTGGATGGTCGAATTCTGAATCCTTCTTTTACCGACTACCTTCTACCCACTGCCCTAGACATGCCACCCGTTGAAATAGCGGCTCTAATAGAACAGCCAGAACCTAATGCGCCTTTTGGTGCGAAAGGGGTAGGAGAACCTCCAGCGATTTCATCGACCGCTGCAATAGCTTCAGCAGTCAGAAATGCCACGGGTTTAGACCTCCATAGAGTCCCGATTAGACCTACAGACATTGTTTTTGCAGAAAGGGTCGAGAATGACTGAAGATCTTCGAATAAATGGTGAACGTCTCCTGAGCCGTATTGAAGAACTCGCATCTATAGGAGCTATCGATGGGGGCGGTTCATGCCGTCTTGCTCTGACAGATGAGGATCGAGCGGGTCGTGATCTCGTTGTTGCATGGATGAGAGATTTAGATCTAGAAATAAATATTGATTCAATCGGAAACGTAGTAGCAGTTAGACCTGGAAAAACTGACGGTCCGCCAACTATGACAGGAAGTCACATTGATACTGTTCGAACTGGAGGCAGATATGACGGGAATTTGGGCGTACTCGCAGGTTTAGAGATAATCGAGTCTCTTTCTGAAAACAAAATAGAAACCCAACATCCAGTTGCAGTTGCTTTTTTTACTGATGAAGAAGGTTCAAGATTCGCGCCGGACATGCTAGGCAGTCTCGTTTATGTAGGGGGAATGACACTTGAGGAAGCCTTAGATATAAAGGGTGTTGATGGAGCCAAAGTAGGAGATGAATTAGACCGTATCGGTTACAGGGGAGCTTCCCCATGTCCCGGTCCTTCTCCCAGAGCTTTTGTGGAGTTGCATATTGAACAAGGCCCAGTTTTGGAAGTAGAAGGTGTAACAATCGGAGCGGTAACAGGAGTGCAAGGCATTTCATGGACCGAGCTCACAATCACAGGTGAATCTAATCATGCGGGAACCACTCCAATGGCACTTCGACATGATTCAGGCTTTGCAGCTGCTGCGATTTCCACTTATGTTCGTGACTTGTCTTTAGAAATGGGAGGAAGCCAGGTAGCCACAGTTGGGAGACTGGAGCTACACCCTAATTTGGTCAATGTGGTGGCAGGTTCAGCTATTTTGACCACAGACTTAAGAAACACGGTCGAGGCTCGTTTAGCGGAAGCTGAAAAAAAGCTTGCTGATTTTCTATTAGAACTAGCTTCGAATGAAGGCTTAAAAATTGAAAAAAGACAATTAGCTAGATTTGAACCAGTCGACTTCAACGAGGAAGTTGTAAGCACAGTAGAAAATATAGCCTCCCGACTGGGACATTCAGTAATGAAACTTCCGTCCGGTGCAGGACATGATGCTCAGATGATGGCAAGAGTTTGTCCAACGGGAATGGTATTTGTACCAAGCCACAAAGGTATAAGTCACAACCCACAGGAGCACACAGATTCTGATGACCTTATTGCAGGTTGCAACGTTTTATTCCAGACGATTCTTGATTTAGATATGAAAGATTTCGGAGGTTTGGAAAGTAAATGACGCGCATTTTAAAAGTGGGTGCAGCTCAGCTTGGACCTATACAGAGAGAAAATAATAGAAAGGAAGTAGTTGAGCGACTTATTGCGCTTTTAAATAAAGGAGCGTTAGCGTCTTGCGACCTTGTAGTTTTCCCAGAGTTAGCCCTTACAACCTTTTTTCCGAGATGGTGGTCAGAAGATATAGCTGAATTTGATCATTTTTTTGAGACCGAAATGCCAAACAAGGAAGTTCAACCTTTATTTGATGAAGCAAAAAAATTAGGAATCGGATTTCATTTAGGTTATGCAGAAATGACCCCTGATGGTCATCGTTACAACACCGCAATTCTTGTTTCTAAAAATGGCGACACGCTAGGTAAATATCGAAAGGTTCACCTTCCCGGTCATGAAGAGAATGAGCCTTGGAGAACTTTTCAGCATTTAGAGCGCTACTACTTCGAACCAGGCGATGAACTAAAAGTATTTGGAGCTTTTGATGGAATTTTGGGTATGGCTATCTGTAATGATAGAAGATGGTCGGAAACCTACAGAGTGTTGGGATTGCAAGGTTGTGAACTAGCACTTATTGGGTACAACACCCCAGTGCATTACCCTCCTGATCCGAGTCAGGACGTTCTGGCCGGTTTCCATAATCACCTGGTGATGCAATCAGGTGCATACCAGAATGGGATGTGGGTAGTTGGAGTAGCTAAAGCCGGCAATGAAGAAGGTTGCGATCTTTTAGGAGAAAGCTCGATAATAGCCCCATCTGGTGAAATCATTGCTCAGTGTTCAACAGTAGAAGATGAATTAGTATCAGCAGTTGTCGATTTGGACATGTGTGCAAATTATAAGGAAACTCTTTTCAATTTTGATCGATATAGAAGGCCTGAGGTGTATAAGTCAATTACTTCGCAAACCGGTGTTGAAATACCTGAAGGAATTGAAGTTCAAAAACAAGACGATGAAGGCTTGAAGGGTAGTTGAAATGACGACTTTCGAACTAAACGGTGTGAAGGTTGAGACCGAAATGTCGCATCCGAACCTTTTAGCGGCGATACGGGATGAGTTCGGGCTCATTTCACCGAAAGATGGCTGCGCTCCATCAGGTCAGTGTGGATGTTGCACTGTTTTAATTGATGGAAAAGCTCGAGTCGCTTGTCAGACTCCAATGGAAAAAATAGAAGATACAAAAGTTTTAACATTAGAAGGTTTTGATCCGAAAGAACGTGAACTTTTTTCGCAGACATTTGCGGCACACGGTGCCCTTCAATGCGGATTTTGCATTCCGGGTATTTTGGTTAGAGCTAAGTCATTAATCGACCGTAAAGGAAATTCTCTAACGCGTGAAGAGTCGTCTAGGCATCTGGGTGCGCATCTTTGTAGGTGCACGGGTTATACCAAAATTTTAGATGCAGTCGAAGCTCTAGCTTCTGGTGAAATGCCTGTAAAAATCGAAACTGGGGGTGTTGGGACTTCAGGAAGCCGTTATGAAGCTGAGGCTCTCAGTTTAGGAGACAGACCGTTTATTGACGATATAAGTCCCGATGGGTTACTTCACGGAGCTGTCAGGTTATCTGACCATGCAAGAGCAGAAGTTATAAAAATAAATATAGAAGGTGCGGAGAATTTTGAAGGGGTCGAGAAGGTAATCACAGCATCTGACGTTCCAGGAGAGCTGAGAGTTGGTTTAATACATCAGGATTGGCCAGTATTCATTCCCGAGGGTGGTAAAACTTCTTATTTAGGTGATGTTTTGGCTTTAGTAGTTGCAAAAGACAGGGAGACAGCGCGCAAAGCAGCTGAATTGATTGAGGTCGAATACAGCGTTCTAAAACCATTCAGTGACCCCATTGAGGCTGTTAGTTCTAACGAAGATGCAGTTTGGGGCTTAGATGGCAATGTTTTGTCAGAGTCAAGTTATGAACGGGGTGATATCGAAAAAGCTCTTCAGGAGTCAGAACATATAATTGAAGAAACATTTCAGACCCAGAGAGTTGAGCAAGCTTTTCTTGAACCTGAGTCAACACTTGCGGTACCTAACGGTAAAGGACTATATGTGTATTCAGGCGGTCAAGGCGTCTGGGATGATCGAAACCAGATCGCTAAAGTGCTTGGAGTAGACACAAGTACGGTAACAGTCGAGCTTGTTTCTAATGGTGGTGCGTTCGGCGGAAAAGAAGACATGTCAAACCAGGCACAGACTGCTCTAGCTGCTCATCTGTTAGAAAAACCGGTACGTTGCACCCTCAGTCGAGAAGAGTCGTTGCTCATGCACGCTAAGCGGCATCCAATCCAAATGAAATATAAAGCGGGTTGCGATGAGAGTGGCCTACTTACTGGATTATGGGTACGAATGATAGGTGATTCGGGACCGTATGCCTCAGTAGGTATGAAGGTATTAGAAAGAGCTGCAGGTCATGCAAGCGGACCATATGTGGTTTCCGCAATTGATGTTCGCTCAATCGCCGTAAGAACAAATAATCCAGTAGGGGGAGCATTTCGAGGCTTTGGGGCTAATCAAGCTCAGTTTGCAATGGAAGGAGTAATGGACCGGTTAGCAGAAAAAGTTGGAATAAGCGGATGGGAGATTAGGAAACGTAACGTTGTTAAACCTGGATCGGTCTGGGGGCCTGGGCAGATAATGGATGAAGGTAGCAGAGGGGCGAATTCCTGTTTAGAAGCAATTAAAGAACCATATGACCAAGCAATCAAAGATGGCAAAGTAGTTGGTTTAGGACTCGGTTTAAAAAATTCGGGTCTCGGAAACGGTGCAAAAGAAATAGCGAAGGCGGTTGTCAGATTCCGTCAAGACGGCAAAGTCGAAGTGAGACATTGTTGGACTGAAATGGGACAAGGGGTCCACACGGTTGCCTTGCAGGTAGCTGTTGAGGAGTTAGGTGTCGACCCTTCTCTAGTAGAGGTAATTGTGGATACAAGTCGAGAAATGAATGTAGGTCAAACGACCGGTAGTCGAGGCACGCTGATGGGGGCAGGGTCAGTCGCTGATGCCTGCAGAACAGCGATGGCTAATGGATGTAAACCTGAGATTGATTATCAGGGAGAATATCGAGTTGATTGGACCAATTCGATGTCAGAGGATGTCGAAAATCCTTTAATTCACTCAACTTTTGGATACGCAGCACAACTAGTTGTAATGGGTGAAGAAAAAGAGAAAGTTGAATACGTTGTGGCCGCTCATGATGTTGGGAGGGCAGTAAATCCGATTTTGTGTGAAGGGCAAATTGAAGGGTCGGTACATATGGGGCTGGGTTACGCTCTCACGGAAGGTTTCCCTACGGATGAAGAAGCAAAACCTCGAAATATGACACTTAAGAGCCTTGGTATCTTAAGACCTAAGGATATGCCCCCAGTAGAAGTAATCCTGGTTGAAGAGCCACAACCTAATTCACCCTATGGAATAAAAGGAGTGGGAGAAATCGGATTAGTCCCCACTGCTGGAGCAGTAGCTGCCGCTTTACACAACCAAGATGGGATTTGGCGAAAGAGCTTACCAATGACCTCAGACGCTCAACAAGAGAATTGGAAAGAATGGATTTGCGATGACTGACGAACTCATCGAGTCAAATGAGACATATGGTCTTGTTTGCACCCACCATCACCTTTATTCAACATTGGCTCGAGGAATGCCTGCACCAGAGAGCGAGCCTGAAAACTTTGAAGAAATACTAAAAATGGTCTGGTGGCGTCTTGATAGAGCCCTTGACCTCGAATCGATCAAATGGTCTGCGATGCTGGGAGCTCTTGAAGCAGTTGAGCGTGGATGCACAGCAATTGTCGATCATCACGAATCCCCAGAAGCGATCGAAGGTTCGTTAAGCGTTATAGCCGAGGCTTGTGAAACTGTGGGTATAAGGGTCTCGTGCTCCTATGGGGTAACGGATAGGCACGGGCCTGATGGAGCAAAAAAAGGATTAGACGAAAATAGGCGGTTCCTGGAAGAAGGAGGATTCGGAATGGTAGGTTTACACGCGTCCTTCACATGTGGAGATGCAACTATAGAGTCTGCTGCTGAAATTGCTGAAAGTTTCGGTGTTGGTGTTCATGTACATGTAGCAGAGGGTGCAGTTGATGCAACTGCTGTTTCAAGATTAAAGAACTATTCAAAAGACAATTGGCTTATTGTCCATGGGGTGCATCTTGAAGACGACCACGGGCTTAAAGGAACCTTGGTGCATAACCCTCGATCGAACATGAATAACTCTGTTGGATATGCCAATCCTGTTAGATTCAACAACGAGATTGCATTAGGTACCGACGGAATTGGTGCTGACATGCTTGAAGAATTTCGGCTTGCTTATGCACGTCACCGCGAGTCTGATGTAAAAGCTTCGCCAGAGACGGCATGGGAATGGTTAACAAATGGTTATCGAGTTATTCCCGAAGCAAAGAATGACCGAGTTGTTTGGAATTATCCAAACATGGACCCTTGGGAGCTTGCATTCTCGACAGGAGTCAATCCAATAGAGGTCATAGTGGAGCAAGAAACTATTTGGTCTAATGGGGTGTCAACTCGCGTGGATGCTCATGAAATTAGAGCCAAAGCCGCTGAACAGGCAAAAAAAGTTCACGCAAGATTAGCTGAAATTGTTTGAAGTTTAGATTTAAGAAATAGGAGAGAAAATGACTCGATTAGCAATTTATTTACAAGATGCACATTCGATAAGCGAAGCAATTGAATATACACAGTACGCCGAATCGAATGGTTTTGAAGCTGTATGGCAAGCTGATTCGCGTCTCGTTCGTGATGCAGTTGTACCTATGGCAGCATTTGCGGCAAAGACTGAAACGATAAAAATAGGTTCAGGTGTAGTTGACTGCTGGACCCGAAATCCTGCAAGACTGGCCTCTACTTTTTCGACCTTAGATGATTTGGCACCCGGTCGAATCATTCTTGGTATAGGAGCATGGTGGGATCCATTGGCTTCAAAAGTGGGGATAGAACGTAAAAGACCTCTAAAAGTAATGAGAGAAGTGGTTACGACAGTCCGAGCGTTGTTGGCTGATGAAACTGTTAGCTTTTCAGGTGATTTTGTGCAACTTGATGGTGTAGAACTCGATTATGTATACCAGGAACGGCGACCCAAAGAGGTGCCAATATACATTGGTGCGACTGGAATGAAAATGATGGAGTTGACTGGCGAGATAGCAGATGGTGTCGTTCTGAACTATTTAGTTTCACCTGAGTACAACAAAAGAGCGATGGAGCATTTAGAAATAGGGGCTTCAAAAGCTGGTAGAAGTATTGATGAAATTGATCGGCCTCAGCTTGTAGTTTGTTCTCTAGCTGAAGATCGGAAAGAAGCCTTAGATGGAGCTCGACTTATGGTTACCCAATACCTAGGGCAGCAACCTCATATTATGAAAGCTTCTGGGGTTCCTGAAGACCTTCTAGATGAGATAGGTCAAGTTTTGACATGGCCGGCAACTCACGAACAGGTCGAGGCAGCATCAAAATTGGTTCCTGATGAGGTTGTTCAGATGATTTGTGCTGCTGGAACTCCCGATGAGGTAAGAGAAAAAGTAGCTCAGTACATGAAAGATGGATGTACGTGCCCGATTCTCTACCCATTAGGACCTGATGTCAGATTAATGATTGATACTTTTAGAGATTGGTCACCATGAATAACCGTCTGGTTCTAAGGGGATTACGATATCCCGGTGATATAGCTATAGAAAATGGTGTCATAACTGAAGTTGGCTTAATTGAGCCGCAAGACAATGATGAAGTGTTTACTTGCACTGGAGATATAGCTACTCCAGGTTTGATAAATACTCACCACCACTTATATCAATGGATGACACGTGGGCGCGCAGTTGGTTGCAACTTGTTTGATTGGTTGGTGCATCTGTACCCTGTCTGGGGCAAACTGTCGGTCGATGATGTGCATGCTGCTGCGCTAGTCGGTTTAGGTGAATTAGCCTCAACAGGTTGTACAACAGCATTTGACCATCACTACTTGGTGCCAAATGGTGATGACTCAGTATTCGATGCGATAGTCGATGCAGCTGAACAAGTCGGAATTAGATTGCATCTATCACGAGGCTCTATGGATCTTGGAGAGAGCCAAGGGGGGCTGCCCCCGGATCATGTTGTGGAAGACCGAGAAGCAATCCTTTCATCTACAGAATCAATAATTTCAAGGCATCATGACGGGGAAATGGTTCACGTTGTTGTGGCCCCGTGCAGTCCTTTTTCAGTGACCACGGAATTGATGATTGATTCTGCGGAGCTTGCTAGAAAACACGGTGTCCGTCTTCATACTCACCTTTGCGAAACTTTAGAGGAGCAAGAGTACTGTCTTGAGAAGTTTGGGAGGCGGCCGGTCGAGATGTTGGACGAATGGGGTTGGGTTGATAATGATGTCTGGCTGGCACATGGTATCCACATCGATAAAGAAGAAATGCAGAGACTGGGAGGAGCAGGTACAGGTATTGCACATTGTCCATCCTCGAATGCGCGTTTGGCAGCAGGAATGTGCCCGGTGACAGATCTTCTGGAAGCAGGTTGTCCGGTCGGACTTGGAGTAGACGGGGTGGCTTCGAATGAGATAGGTGGTTTATTCCCAGAACTTAGACAAGCACTTTTTACCGCACGGCAAAGAGAAATGAGACCTGATGCTCTTATGCCAGAAGAAGTAGTCGAGATGGCAACAATAGGTGGAGCACGCTGTTTGGGCTTAGAGGATTTAGGGAGTTTCACAAAAGGCCAAAAGGCAGATATTGCTATTTGGCCGGGAGGAGATCTAGGCGATATTCAGGATCCTCTCACGGGTCTTGTAATGGGACCGGACAGAAGAGTGAAACATCTTTTCGTCGGGGGAAACCAGGTGATAAATAATTCGGAGTTGAAAAAAGTTGATATGGGCATAGCTCATTTAGAATTAGCTCGACATGCAAAGAGACTCTTCGATAGTTGATTCCAAATTAAAAACGGTTTTCAGTTTCTAAAAGGGCTTACCACCCCGAATTTTGCCTTTTCTCCTGTTAAAGCACCCCAACGGCGTGTACCGAACTCAAAATGCCACCATTCTTCTTGAAAAACAACAAAGTCATGTGCGTGCATCGTCCAATACAAAAAACGACGAAAATCTCTATCAAATCCCGGGGTTTTCTCTAAGAAATCTGCTCGCGCTGCAGGAGTAATATCATCAAATCCTGATGCGGGTGCCAAAGGAACATTGTCAAAGGTGAAAGTCAGGTCAACTGCTCCACCAGTTAAATGAGGCGGTGGGGTAACAGGGTCACTATTTGGTTCAGCGAATAATTCTTCCGGAACTTTCGGATCCTCGCAGGCGGCTTTAAAAAGTTCATTTTGTAGAGCCAGAGGCCTCCATGCATCAAAAATAGCCAGTCCCCACCTTTCAGGGAGCTCTTCAGTGATGCAATAGAGTTTTTCAGCAACAGATTCCCGAAGCCAAGAGGTTTTGAAAGAGTTTTCCCAGCCTGCCTCCCAGTAGCAATTCAGCGTTTTTACATGAGGATGCTTTAATTCAATAAGAGGTTCGTCATCAAATATTTCTAAAGCAGACGCTTCAGGCTCCCACAATTCAGGTATGGCTTCTGATTCAGGAATATCTATGTTGAGATTTTTAAAAAACTTTTGCACATCAGTGGTTAGAACAGGTTCTCCAATCTTCTGCACCCTCAACCTCCAAGAACCTGGGCTGTTACTTCAAGTAAAGAAACTCCACTATCAGGTTCAAATACAGGAATCATGAATTCATTAAAACCATGCTGTTCGACAAGACGAGCAAGTTCGTCAGCGCATTCGCTTACGCTTCCAGAGATGACAAAAGGTAGAACCCAATCATCTGACACATATTCTGCAGCTGCTTCAAGGCTGTTAGCTAGAGCACTGCGTATATTCGAAACATCTTTTTCAGTGACACCCAACTCATCAAGCACTGTCTTAGGAGAGTCCACCAGACGGTATGTCATATGGGGTCTAACAATTTCAAGAGATTCATCGTCAGTGACGATCATTGTTGAATAACAAATTTTTGGATCGTTGTTTCCACGTTCAGCACCCATTTTTATATTTTCTACATATTCACCGAGTAAAGGTTTGAAAATAAAATCTAACATCACCCCGTCAGCAACAGAGCCGCCAAGGTCAAGCATTTTAGGACCGCGCCCAGCTAACCAAATTTCAATATCAGATCTTCCATAATTTAATTGTGCTGATTTGAAAGAAAATCCTGGTGCTTCCAAATCAACTTTTTTACCCGCGAATAACTGTCGGCAGGCAGAAATTGTTTGACGAACAGTTTCGAGAGGCTTGTAACGCTCAATTCCAAGAGGGTCTAAAGTCAAACTTCCTCCCGCCCCTATTCCCAAAAAAGCACGACCGTTAGACATTTCATCAAGAGAAGCTATAGCAGCAGCAGTCTGACCTGGATGACGGGTGTAAGAATTTGTAATACCGGGGCCAACAATTAAGTTTTCAGTGGCATGCAGAATAGCGGTCATGGTGACATAAACATCTCGAGTTGCTAACCCTTCGTCGTATACCCAACAACGTTCAAAACCCAATTGCTCAGATCTGATAGCTAAATCACACATAGAATCAATTGAAGTTTCTGGGATGAGATTGATACTTCCTGGAATCATCTAAGAAACCTATCCTTCTTGATGACTTAGAACTAGAGAAATTTCAACTTCTGAGTCAAAACTCTGAAGCTCTTGAACTAAACGCTCAACAATGTTTTGGTTTCCAGGAGAAACCTTTGTAATCGCTATAACGAAACGCATTCCATTTTTTAACCCTTTTCTAGATCCGTTCGAATCGAGTAAAAGAATGGCAGCCCTTTTAGGGGTGAGTCTTTCATAGGGAGAGCAATTAACGACCGCCGCGACTCTTAGCGGTCTATGGCATTGGTCTTCGATAACTCTATCAATTGCATCAGCACCGATTACTGCAATAACAGTTGTTACACCTTGGGGTAAAACAGGTTCGTAAGGCGCAGGAGCCTTCGCTGGATGTCGTCTCGCTCCATCTGCTTCAACGATGACTCTGGTTGCTTCGGGTAACCAACCTTTGGGTAGCGAAGGATCAACTCCGAAAGCTTTTTCACCCTTGACGCGATCCCAGATCATAACGGGAGCATTTCCTCCTAAGGCATCGGCAAGCTCTTTTTCAGAAGGGCTAATGAGCAAATTTGCTTCTCCTGTTTGGTCACTCCCCATTTTGGTTGTAGTAGTTAGAATCGTTCCTCTACCGTGAAGTTCTCCTAGAGCCCTAAGAAGAGTTGATTTACCTCCGCCTCCAACCAGAGCGACTATCTCACCTTCTTTTATTTCTAGATTTTCGACAGCCTTGTGAACCTCTAAAGGTTCGATTTGTTTTTTTCTAACCATTTAGTTACAGCTTCCATTACGCCATTTCCAACTGCTAGAGCCTTGTCAGAAACTTTGTCTACATCAACGCTTGCACCTCTCGGGTCTATATCCCCAATCTTCATGCCGGCTTCTAGCGGCACGCCTTCATTTATCATTCCACGAATTAGTCCGCTAGTTCCGGCAACTATCGAACTATCTCCCACAGAGCCAATTACTTCACCTTTTTTGACCAGATCACCTATGTCCTTCACCCAGTGAATTTCTCCATCAGAAGGAGAACGCAATAGGCGTTCACTTGTAAGCCCCCCAACTTCACCAGGAATTCCTGTGTCTTTATGTGCATAACCATCCCAAATCACTTTCCCCAAATTGGGTCCGCGCATGGTCTCGACAACAGCATGACAGTCCTTACCGGCAAAAAACCCGGGTCCAAGAGCAACAACTAAGTCGGCATCATCAATTTTTGTATCCATAGGTTTTTTCTGCATTCTGGCATCGACAATCACAGAAATTGGGAAAGGTGGGAGAGATTCGCTGATTAGAACTGGAACAACGTTAGTAGATGCAAAGTCATCAATATTTGAGAGTTCATCAATTTTTTCGCCTACTATTTCCTCAATTTCTATTTTTTTGTCGAGAATCGCTGATGAAAGTGAAACTTTTCTTCTTACCGCCAAAGGATTTTCCAAATCAAATACGACCACGGGCATTCCTCTTCTTTTTAGTTGAAGAGCAACACCGGTTCCCAGGTCTCCGCCTCCACGTATTAAACAGAGATGTTCAGAAATCACAGCTAATTATTACTAGAATTATCTTTTTCGATGATTTGAGACATGATAGAAATAGCTATTTCTTGAGGGGTCTCAGCATTCAAGTCTAAACCTATGGGTGAAGTGACTCTAGAGAAATCTTGTTCCGAAATGCCAGATGATGACAGTGCAGATCTAGTTGTTTCCCATCGCCTAGAACTTCCCATTACTCCAATTGATTTTGTATCAGTAGAAAGCAGATGAGGAAGGTTTTGGATGTCCAATTCAGCATTGCGTGTAACAGCTACTACATGATCTCGTTCCGTTAAATTGATCTGCTCTAGAGCATCTTCAATTGAGCCGGCGATAACAAGATCTGCTCCAGTTACGTTTTCAGTTAGCTCTTCTCGATCGTCTGTTGCAACGACATAGTAGCCCAACCAGCTAGCAAGCTCGGCTACGGCTCTTCCGACATGACCGCACCCGATAATCAGAATTTTAGAATTGGGCATATAGGTCTCCAAATGAATAGTAACCGTTCCACCACAAACACCTGGATCTCCAGCCACTGGATCAACTAGTTCATAGTTCAGCAGAAGTGAGGTGCCGTCGTCCATGCAGGCACAGGCTTCTTTTATTACCCGTGCTTCCATCTCTCCACCACCTATAGTTCCAATTTGTTCAGAGTCAGAAAGTATCAACATTTTTGCCCCAGAATGCCGTGGTACGGATCGGGAAGTTTCCACAACTGTTGCTAAAACGACAGTATTTCCTTCATCAATGAGATTATTAAGTTTGGTCAGTATCCGAGTCTCGTCGACACCCTTACTGAGATTTTTTTTACCCATTTTCACCCCAGAGGCGCCTAGCTTGCCGATGAACAGATTCTCTTTGATTTTCAAGATCAGCCCCAAGAATCTCGCCATTTTTTAATTTCCATTTTCCTGCAATCATTACAGAGTCGACATGATGACCAGAGCGATAAAGAATCACTTGCTCAATTAGGTTTTCTTCAGTCGAGGGAGTTGGAAAGTTTGCATCAATTAATTGGAGGTCAGCCACGAAACCTGGTTTCAAAGCACCAACATTATCTAGGCCTAGGGCTTCCGCTCCTTGAAGAGTTGCCATTTCAAAAACTTGTTCAGCTTTCATCGTCCCAGGATCTTGAAGACGTGCTTTGTGGATGAGAAAAGCTCCTCGCATTACGTCAAACATGTCATTCATGTATCCGTCGCTTCCCAGAGAGACACGGACGCCTTTTTCGAGCAGTTCGGGAATAGGAGCTATCCCACCTCCAACCTCACAGTTAGATAAAGGCATATGAACACAACGTGTTCCAGCAGATGAAACTAATTCAATCTCTCTTTCAGATAGATGAACACACTGAGAAGCCAGAAATCGCGGACCATTTATCCCAAGTTTTTCGTAATGTTCGAATGTTCGGTGTCCAAAAGTTTTTTCACACCATTCGCCCTCATAGGCACCTTCATTGCAGTGAGCATGAAAGAGAACGTTATTTTCTTCAGCCAGCTCGAATGCATGTCGAAGAAAGTTATCGGAGCAAGTGAATGTTGTATGGACACTCATAAATCCAGACACAAGATTCCCTTCAACGTTTGTTTCAATCAAACGGATATTTTCATCAATTCCTTTTTGAGCAACTTTTGAACCGGATCTTTCACTTGCTTCAAAACTGAGCAAAGCTCTAAGTCCGCGTTTTTCTACGATTTCCTTTTCGAGTAAGAGAGAGTCGGGAAGTGACTGGGGTGCTTCTAAGATGTCGCAAAATGTCGTTGTTCCACTTAAAAGCATTTCACTGCATAACCATTCGGTCGCAGCAGAAATCATTTTATGATCAATTTTGTCTTCGACTAAAGGCCACCAAAACTTTTCTAGAAAAGACCAAAAATCTGATGGAGCAGATTTTACTGGTATGCCATGTGCCAGAACCCCATACATATGGATATGCCCATTAACGAAACCGGGCATGAGTACCTTGTCTTTAGCTAAAAAGATTTCGTCTTCTGAAAACTTGGTTTCCAGTTCTTCGTTTGGTGCAACAGATTGAATTTTGCCGTCGTATACACGCACACCCCAATTTTGTTTGGGCTCATTTGAAGATTCAGAAATCAACCAAGCGGGTTGAATAATGAGACCGCCCTTTGAGGGCATTTCTAGTTTCCTTTAAGCGCTCGATGAACGCGTTCAGGTGTAAAAGGAAGTTCGTCTATTCGGACTCCAGTAGCGTTGAGAATCGCATTTCTTACGGCAGGTGCCACACCATCTTTAGGTATCTCTGCAACCGCTTTCGCTCCGAAAGGCCCACTGTCCTCCATTGTCTGAACTAAAAACACTTCAGTTTTAGGCATTTCGTCCGCTCTGTAAATTCGATAAGGTCCGAATGAAGGATTTACCATTGCCCCTTTATCATCAAGAACAATTTCCTCACAATGTGCATAACCCAAGGCTTGAAGCATTCCACCTTCTACTTGACCACTTGCGGTCACGGGATTAATAGCCACACCACAGTCCACTGCCATGACCATTTTTATTATTTCAATCTGACCAGTTTCAATATCGATTTCGATCTCAACAAATTGTGCAGCAAAAGGAGGAGGACAATCAGGCGACACATGCGAACCAGTTCCCATAATTTGTTCTTGTTCATTCAAATGCAAAGAATCCAGAGCAATTTCTTCAAGACTTACTGAACGACCATCAGGCGCCCAGGCCCGCCTGTCACGCAATTCAATAGAACAGGGGATTTCTATATCAAGCAACATAGCTGCACGTTCTTTTAGTCTGGTACGCACAACATCTGCAGCTTTTTTAGCAGCGGTGCCAGAAATGTAGGTTGTACTTGAAGCGTAAGCACCCGTATCAAAAGGAGTAACATCAGTGTCAGAAGAGTAAACCCTTATATCTTCTAAAGGCACTCCTAGAACTTCTGCGGCTATCTGACCAAGAACAGTGTCTGCTCCAGTGCCTAAGTCCGTAGCACCCACAAGCATATTGAATGAGCCATCATCATTTAGTTTTATGCTGCATCCCCCCATATCCAGAAAAGGAATAGATGTTCCATGCATGCAAAACGCAAATCCAAGCCCTCTCCTGATATGTGTTCTATCAACGGGATTTTTCCAAGACTCATCATGCCTGCGATGCCAACCAATCGCACGACTTCCTTGAGCGACACACTCTTCGATTCCGTTAGACATAACTTTCGGATATTCATCGAGTTCTTCTTCTGTTGTTCCTTGTTCACCCAAGTGCGGAGCAATGTTCATTTCATCTCCGACCTTCACCCAATTCTGTCTCCGGAATTCAATAGGATCCATTCCCAAATCAAGTGCAATATCTTCCATATGAGCTTCTAAACCGAAGAGAGCTTGAGGTGCTCCGTATCCTCTATACGCTCCTGGCACAGGAATGTTTGTGTACATGACATCACAATCGAAACGTTTGTTATCACAGTTGTAAGAGGAAAGACCTCTAAGGCCAGCGACTGTCTGCACGGTGTAACCATGAGTTCCGTAAGGTCCTGTATTGCCAACTAGTTTTAGTTCTTGAGCAACAAGATTCCCTTCCGAATCAACGCCTGTTCTGTAAGTAAGTGTTTGCGGGTGTCGAGTTCTGCTTGCATAAAATTCTTCCGCTCTGGTCAACTCGAGTTGGACTGGTTGCCTAGTGGCTATAGCTAAGTGGGCGACAATATCTTCGATAAGCATTTCTTGTTTAGCGCCAAAGCCACCGCCAATTCGCGGTTTGATAATTCTGACATCTTTAATATCCATTCCAACTAAAGGTGCAAGCATGCGACGTGTGTGAAATGGCACTTGTGTGGCGGTTCTAACGACCAGACGTTCATCGCTATCGAGCCAAGCTGTAGAAATATGAGGCTCTATAGGCGCCGGTTGAACTTGATGAACTCGAAAAGTCTGTTCATACGTCCGATCAGCATTTTGTAGAGCGGAATCTACGTCACCTCTTTCAGCAAATATTTGATGAACCAGATTTCGGTCTCTGTCGGCAATGTCTACAGTGTCAACTTCATCATGAATCACCGGAGCATCGGGATTTCCAGCGTCCAATTCATCAAAGACTGCTGGTAAAACTTCGTACTCGACCTTTATTAGAGCGCAAGCTTCTTCAGCTATTTGTGGGGTTTCAGCCGCTACTGCAGCCACACGATCACCTACATGTCTAACCTTGTTATCAAAACTAACTTGGTCGTGAGGCTTAGGATTCGGATAAGACTGACCTCCTGAAGCATATTTAATTCGATTAATGTTCTCGTGGTGTATGACGGCGTGAACCCCTGGAATTGCGAGTGCTTCAGAATCATCTATTGAGGTGATTCTCGCATGAGCGTGTGGGCTCCTAAGAACCTTTGCATGAAGTAAACCTCGAATGTCAAAATCGGCGGTAAACGCTGGGTTTCCTTTCACCAATCGAACTGCATCTACCTTGACTTCTGGTTGCCCTACCACTGAAGTTGAGGGAACTTCTGAAGAAGGAATCAACCTTGGGATGGCATCTGAAGCCTCAGGAGGGGAATCGTCTGGATCTACTTCGACAGCGTTGACTCCATCAGTCATAGGTTTGAGTATCAAAGGTCTAAATGGTTCTGGTTCCTCTCCACGAAGAACCGCTGCAGCTTGCTTAACTGCTGCTACAGGTTTTACATATGCAGTTTCTCGATCAAGAATCCCTGAAAGCATGTCGCGTATTTCAATTTCACTTGGATCGGGGGTTTCTTTCAATAATTGAAGAGTGCCAAGAATCATTGCTCCCACTGAGTAGCCCGATTGCATAGCACCAGTTGCTGCAAAAGCTGCCTGAACAGGGTGGAGGGAAGAGTCTGTATTTAGAGATTCAAGTGTTACCACTGAATGCCCGTTTGCTTGGGCTGCAAGGATTACTTCGCTACTTGCGAGCAGATCGTCGAAAAGAACAGCTGAAGCTCCGGTTTCCCCAGTTGAAGAACCGAAGCGAACGCTTGACATGCCTTCACGTCTAAGAACCATCAATAAGGTTTCGTGAGCCTCACATTCGATTGCCGTCTCTTGACCGTTAAGTTCAATATTAATCTGCATTATTTCTCACCGTTCAGTAAATCAAGAGCCCGTGAAGCAAGAATTTTCACTAGATGTATTCTGTATTCCGAATCTCCGCGGAAATCACTAGGAGGTTGCAATGAAACTGTCGGATTCTCTGGGTCCACAAGAACTGGAGTTGGAGCAACTCCAGTAACAGCCATTCGGTCACCATCAGAGCAACGTCTTGCAGCAACCGAAACAATAGGCGTATCAGCCGGAGTTCTTCCAGTTGCTTCTAGTAGGGACTTTCCATCGGTTGCTATATCAATAGATATAATTAATTCTGACTCTAGACCTTCTGGTTTAATTAGAACTTCTTGAAGAGGAACACTTAATTCCCCATCAGAAGAGTTGAGAATCGTGACTTCAGCATCGTGAACTAAGAGACTTGCTATCAGTTGGCTATCAGAATCACCGCTAGCGATCGTTCCTCCAATAGTTGCCAGAGTTCTCAAAGTGCTAGGTAATTCAGAACGTGAAGAAAGTCGAATTAAATCAGGACAATCGGAATTTTTCATTATTTCGTGAAGTGTTGTCATGGAACCTATTTTCAATTTCCCATTCGAGCTAGCAATTCCTTTCAAAGCGAGACTTTGAAGATCTACTAGATGAAGAGGTTCCGTATCTTCATTAGTATTTAATTGAGTCCCACCTGCTAGCGGAACGTGTTTGTCTTGGGAAATAAGACTTAGTGCTTCTTCAAGATTTTCAGGTCTCTGATATGAAATTATTTTTGTCATTAAATCCAATTCTGATTCTCAGATATACATGTTACTCCAAGAAGAAATTATCAGGAACTTAAAGATTCTCAACGTCAGAAGACCTAAGGTGAACTCCAGAAACCCATTTCACCTAATTAATAGCAGAAAGGCAAAGATGTCAGTTATAAAAATTAATGCAATAACTGTCCCAAAAGACCTGGGGGATGAAGTAGCTCGACGTTTTGCCGAAAGAATAAAAGCAGTAGATGGAAGAGAAGGATTCCAAGGTTTTGAATTGATGCGGCCTACAGATGAACGTGAAACATGGTTAGTAGTTACACGCTGGGATAGTGAAGACGATTTTATAGCTTGGGTTCAGTCACCAGATTTTGCGGAAGGACACCGTTCAGCTATGGAAGCTGCAAATGAACACCCAGAACCTCTGCCATTAACAGCCGAGCTTTGGTCATATACAGTCGAATTGCAAGCTGACGGTTCCAATGACTAATAGCAGATTAAGTTAAAGAAGTCGAGAGGGGATATTAGCTTTCTGGAAGACCTTTTCTGCACATTTGGTTGCTCTGGCTATAGCTTTTTTCTCATTAGTGAAAGTAATATCCCTGTCTTTAATTAAAAATTTTCCGTCAACCATCACGTGAGTAACATCTCTGGGGGTAGCGCAATAAACTATTGCAGACGCCACTTTATGTACTGGTGCAGAGAAAGCAGTCATTAAGTCAATGACTATTAGGTCTGCTTTTTTGCCGATCTCCAGCGATCCTATTTCTTTTTCTTTACCTACTAAGCGAGCACCATGCCGACAAGCCAAATGAAGCACTTCTTCTGGTTGTAAGACACTTGCATCTAATCGATCAACTTTTTGTAGTAAAACAGTTGCTTTGCACGTTTCGAACATATCCTGTCGATTGTTACTTCCTGGTCCATCAGTTGCTAAAGCAACAGTGATGCCACGATCGAGCATTTCTTTAATTTTTGCTACTCCGGAAGCCAGATACATATTTGACACTGGACAATGAACAACTGAAGCTCCACGTTTCGATATCAAATCAATTTCATCTTCGTCTAGCCAAATGGAATGTGCAAGTTGAATGTCAGGACCCAAAAGTCCTAATGATTCAAGCCAATGAACATGTCTGAGGCCACGCTCTTCAATATTCATTTCCACTTCAATTGCTGTTTCGGCACAGTGAAGATGTGTTGAACCACCCCATGACCTTGTTGCAGTGACAGTCTCAGTCATTGCACTGTCTGAACAGCCCCATGGGATCAAAGGTGCTAAACCTACTTGAATTCGATTATTCTCGGCACCATGCCATTTTTCATGCACGGATCTTATGCGACTTACAACTTCTTTAGCTGACTCCGTTAGGGGTGGGTGGTAATTTCGGTCTGCCCATCCACTCGCCAATATAAATCTCAGTCCGGCTTCAGATGCGGCCTGACAAACAGCATGATCTATTTGTGGATCCACATGAATATATTGATGGTCGACAACGGTAGTAGCGCCGCCTCTGAGGTTTTCTATTAACCCCAATGTCGCAGCTGCCTTTGCAGATTCTGCATCAAGCTCCGAAGCGCCTGGCCAGATGCATTCTTTGAGCCAATCAAGAAGAGGTTTATCATCGGCCAGTCCTCGGAAAAAAGTTTGGAAAAGGTGTGTGTGTCCATTTACCATCCCTGGCATCACCGCTGAGCCAGGAGTTTCAATTATTTCATCCGCTTCCTTGCGGATATTTCTAGGCGCTTCACCTTTGCCGATATTCTCGATCACGTCATTTTTTGTAAAAATCCAACCTGGATCTAAAACAGAGTTTGAGTCATCAACGGTTACTATCGCTGGGCCCTCTAAGAGTATCGAATGCATTACATAGACCAGTTAGCGAAAGCATCAATAACTGGAACCATGTCATCCATAAGTGGATAAAGAATAGGGCAAGTTACGCCGGCATCTACATATTCTTCAACGGTTTCACGGCATTGTTTGCTTGTGCCCGCAGCCATAAGAGACTTGACAAGATCGTCTGGAATCAGATCAGCAGCTTTACGGTAGTCAGCTTCCGTAGCTGGCCAACCAACCACTTCTTTGACTCGCTCAATTAGATCAGGATCGGCACCACTAGCCTTCATTATGTGGGGCTCGGTCCCAAGGTAGTATGCGATAAGTGATTTCCCTGTACGGATAGCCTCGTTTGGATCTTCATCGGAAAGGGAACAAACCAACAGTTCAGGTCTATCAATTTGCTCTAAGCTCTTTCCAGATTTTTGAGCCCCATTCGAAATCAGTTTTACAGCTTCACGGATGTATTGTGGTGTCACGATGTAGTTAAGAACTACGCCATCACAGATTTCACCAGCCAGTTCGAGCATTTTTGGACCAGTTGCACCGAGGTAAATAGGGATAGATCTGGCTTCTATGTTGCCATATGCCACGTCCAGTTTAATTCTGTCTAGATTTACAAATTCACCCGAGTAGCTGACTTCTTCCATGGTGAAGAGTTCTCGAATCGCTTCAATATTTTCTCTCATTGCTTTAAGAGGTTTTTTTCTTTCTTCACCCACTCTGGAAGTAATAGGTTCCCACCAAGCACCGAGTCCTAGCATTACCCGACTTTGATTAGTTTCATCGAGACCAGCTAGTTCCCACATGGTGCTCCAGGTAGCAGCTATTACTGCAGGGTTACGAGTCCAAATAGGTAAAACTCCTGAACCGATACGAACGTTCTTTGTTGCAGTTAAAAGAGCGCTCATCATGACTACACAATCACGCGCTAAACGTGTGTCTGCTTGCCAGATTTCTTTTATTCCGCGTTCCTCTGCATATTTGGCCATTTCTAGCTCATATGCGATTTCGTGTTTATCTTGAAAATAAAGAGCGATTCTAGAGTTCATTTTGGCGACGTTATCGTCTCAGCGTAGTAGCGTCGTTATTGTGCCCTTAGTTCCTATTAATCCAAATGAAATAGCTCCTCCTTCTGCCAGATACGAACACGCAGTAATGGCTGAAAATTCTTCACGTATTTTGCACACCTCAGGAATTGTCCCCGTGAAATCAGACGGAACTGTTCCAGATGGTATTCGTCAACAAGCAGAAGTAATTTGGCTAAATATAAGGTCAATTCTTAAAGAAGCTTCTATGGATATTAATGACATAGCGCTGGTGACTACATATGTAGTGCCAGATCAGGATTTGTCTACGGTGATGTCCGTCCGTGACGAAACTTTTGGTTCTCATCAATCTGCATCAACTCTTCTAGTTGTATCGCAGCTCGCTCAAAAGTCTTGGAAAATGGAAGTTTCTGTCGTAGCGATCTCAGATTTTTAGAATTTTAAGCATTTCTCGAAGGTCTTCTAAAGCAAATTTATCAACTAGCAGAGTTCGCTTCATGCCATCTGCCTACAGCTTTATCTTGAAGTACTCCAAATATCCAGAAAACCAATACTCCAAGAGCAGAAGACAAAATTACACACGCTAGGAGTTCTTCACCGTTAAGCCTATTTGCATGTTTTTTAAGCATTTGGCCAATTCCGGCTTCACCTTTTCCAAAAAAGAAATCACCAACGACTGCTCCAATTACTGATAAACCTGCAGATATTCGTAGACCTGCAAAAATAGCCGGTAGCGCAGCTGGGAACATCAATTTTCTAAGACGCGTAAATCTGTTTGCGTGGTGGAGGGAAAAAAGATCGTGCATCCCTCTTTCCGCGGATTGTAGGCCAAACAGGGTATTTACGATGATTGGAAAAAGAGCGATAATTACACAAACAACAACCCGAGACCTCTGACCCGTACCGAACCAGAATGAGATCAACGGAACGATCGCCAAAATAGGAATAGCTTGGAGGGTTACCATGTAAGGAAAAATTGCTCGTTCAAGAAACTTTGCTTGACTCATAAGTATTGCAAGAATAAAACCAAGGCTTATAGCTATCGATAAACCGATTAATGCTACTTCTGTGCTTGACCAAAGCGCTTTAAGAGACTCAGTTCGGTTGTCGCCGTCGAGAAAGCCAACATCAATAACGCTGTGAATGGGCCTAAGGAGAAAGCGTCGCTTTTCCTCTAAAAGTCCAAATGAGATGTAGTACCAAAGCCCGATTACACCTGCTCCTAATATTAACGGGGGTAAAAATGATGAAGTATATTTTCGTATTCGAGAAGGTTGAGACATGACAGCTGCAGAAGATTCTTCTTTTTTTATGCTTATGTTCATGAGTGCGATCCTCTTAACTCGACTGAAACTTTTCCACACATCTCAGCGAATTCTGCATCAAATCTGAGATCTGGATTCCTTGGGTATTCGAAAGGAATATCAAATTCAGCCACTAAACGCCCAGGTCTTGCTGACATTACTAACACTTTGGTTGACATGAAAACAGCCTCACTAATTGAGTGAGTGATAAACAAGCCAGCGAAACCTTCTTGTTTGAAAAGTTGTTGAGTTTCTTCGTTCAAATGTTCGCGTGTGATTTCGTCTACCGCTCCAAAAGGTTCATCAAAAAGAAAAACAGGAGGTTTGAGAGTTAGAGAACGAGCAAGTGAGCATCTCATTTTCATACCACCTGAAAGAGATTTTGGATAATGGTTCTCGAATCCCTCAAGTCCAACTAGCTCTATTGACTCTTGAACTAGTTTCTTGCGTTCTTGTTGACTTGTCCCATGAAGTTCTGCCAAAAGTTCAACGTTCTTACTAACTGTTCTCCAAGGAAGCAAGGTGGCGTCCTGAAAAACGTAACCGAGTCTCTCACGATCGACTTCCACAGTTCCACTAGTGGGTTCAAGAAGACCCGAGGCAATTTTCAATAAAGTCGACTTTCCGCAACCTGAAGGTCCGACGATTGTTACAAACTCACCTCTACTGAGGTCAAAAGAGATGTTTTGTAGAGCCTCTGTACCATCAGGGAAAATCATTCCTATGTCGTCAAACGACAAAGATGTAGAAGTGCTTAAATCTGTATTCAACTTTTGCTCCACTCGGTCCTATCTAGATATCTGAAACCTTTTAATAAAGGTGAACATTAATATGAATGTTGACTTACTAAGGAAGCAGGCTACAAGAAACAATCTTCTTTTTGCATTGATCGATTATTTATCTTGGTTGCAATATTCATTCCCTAAATCTTCTAAAGTAACAATATGAGAACAGGAGTTTTTCTTTTCGGTGGTGTTGAGATGGAAGATGCTGGACCGGATCTACCGATTCCAACAGATAGACGTTACAGCAACGAAGAGATGTGGAAAGCCACAGAGCAAATTATTGATGCGGCTTGTTTGTCAGACAAGTTAGGTTTTGATTCTTTTTGGCTTACTGAACACCATTTTCAATACGAAGGTTATGAAGTTGTACCTAATGGAATTCTTTTGGGTGCCATAATTGCTGAAAGAACAGAACAAATCCATATAGGAATGGCTTTTAATATCGTTCCGCAGTGGCATCCACTTCGATTGGCCGAAGACTTTGCCACCCTGCACAATATTTCAGGTGGAAGAGGGATTTTAGGAGTTGGCAGAGGGACAGTACCTAGAGAAGCTGAAACACTTGGAAGTCAGATCGGTAGTTTTGATAACCCTGATCAGGCTTCGGCTGATGATTTCAATAGAAAACAGTTTGATGAAGCAATGGATATCATCCAGCTCGCTCTCAATGAAGAACTATTTTCCTATCACGGTGAGGTTTATGATTTTCCTCCACCAGGTATCCCAGATAGGGGAGGCACAGTACAAGAGCTGACTTTGATTCCAAGACCCTTATACCCTTATGAGACATGGCAGGCAATTACATCTCCTCCTACTCTAGAAGTTGTCCCTAAAAGAGGTTGGGGAGGTGTTTTTTGGAATTCGCATCCTACTTTTATCAAATCCCAGTGGGATAGATTTGCCGAATTGTATGAAGAATCGCAAAACCAGTCACTCGAATCTGGTGAAAAAAGAATGTTGGTTAGGTGTGTTTGTGTAGCTGATACTTATGAAGAAGCTGTCGAATCAGTGCGACCCGGTCACGATGAATTTTGGAAATTTTTAGGACCATATGGATGGAGTAAGGGTTATATGGGGCCAGATGGAAAACCTTCAAAAGCTGGTTTGATTCCCACTTTAGAGGATTCTCTGGAACAGAAGATTTGGATTGTTGGTTCAGCTGACGATGTTGGTGAGCAAATCGAATGGTACAGAGATTTGCTAGGAGTGGAAAATTTGATGCTTTTCCCAATGATGCCAGGAGATAGTTACGAATCAGGAACTGATCAGCTACACAGGCTGGCTGAAGATGTTCTACCCAAGTTCACTTGAGAGAAGAAAATATATTGATCCACGATTTGCTTTATCACTTTCTTTTGTAAGTAATTTGGGAAACTGTGAGTGAGGCAGAGGTAGTAGTTGTAGGTGGTGGTCATAACGGTCTTGTTTGCGCTGCCTATCTTGCACGGTTAGGTATCGACACGATTCTTATTGAAGCACGACCTTCTGTTGGGGGTTGTGCATCCACAGTTGACGATTTAGGAGCAAGGTTCAACATTTGCCATTGTGAACACAACTTAGTAAGAGCGATGCCGATTATTGAAGAACTTGATTTGGCTCTCTATGGATTAAAATACGTAGAAACAGAAGCAAGCTCTGTTTGCGCTTTCCATGACGAAAGTGATCCTTGGGTTGTTTACTCTGATATTGATAAGACACTTTCTGGACTGGCTGTAACACACCCTGATCAGGTTGACGGCTATAAAAGGTATTTAAAAGATGCTTTGCCAGTAGCAAGATTGGCTCTTGATCTGGCTGCAACTCAACCATCTTCGTTAGGTTTTGCTTCAAGAGCATTGCAGAAAAGAGGCGAGGGTTTAAGCCGACTCCTCAGGTGGTCTCGTAGCAGTGCAATGGAGATACTTAGTCGTTATTTCACCGATTGGCATTTGATAATGCCTACAATCTCAGTGGGGCCGACAGTGTGGGGTCTGGCTCCTGATACTCCCGGAACGGGCATGGCTGCATTGGGCTATGCGACTAGACATATTAATCGTGTGGGAAGGCCTCAGGGAGGTAGCGGTTCTCTTACAGATTCTATAAAAGCCTCATTCGAAGCGGCTGGTGGAAAGGTTCGTTGTGGATCCAGAGTTGAAAATGTGCTTATTCAAGATGGATCGATTAAAGGTGTACGACTTTCAGATGGAGAAATTATCACTACACAAAAGGTTGTTGCAGCGTGTGACCCGAAAAGAGTTTTTGTTGAGTGGGTAGGAGAAACACCAAGGAAAGCAAGAAAAATGGTCGACAAATGGAGACAACTACCAGTTCCCGAAGGTTATGAGTCGAAGATTGATGCTGTTTTAAATAAGCTTCCCGAGCCTATATGGGGAGAGAATATTCGTGCAGCTCATAATGGTCTGAACCCTTTAGGGCAAACAACAATCGTTTCTCCTTCACCACAAGATTTGATTCAAGCTCATGAAATGAGATCCTTAGGAAAAGTTGCAACAAAGCCGACGATGTTGATTGATATCCCATCTGTTCCTGATGAGTCTTTAAAGACAACTTCGGGTGAACATATTCTTAGTCTTGAAGTTCTTTTTACTCCTTATTCAACACCCGGTGGTTGGGTTAATTCTAGTGAACCTAGAAGGTGGCTGGATATCTGGAGTTCATTAATGGGGTCAGAAGGAATTGAAAAAATAAAAAAATGGCGCGTAATGACACCTGAAAATTATGAAAATGAATTCTCTATGCATAAAGGGCACACGCCGTCTTTTGGAGCTTCACCATTGAATACCTTTTTCGGGCGCGATAAAGAACTGACACGTTATAAAACTTCAATCGATGGCCTCTATCTATCTGGGGCTGCTACTTACCCAGGTGCAGGGATAGTAGGTATTTCAGGAAGAAATGCAGCTCATGTAGTAAGTCAGGCATTTCATACTCACGACCGGCTTGGGGAATCGAAGTGAGTTTACCTGTCAGCGTAAATTTAATGCCGACAGCAAAAATTAAAAAGATAGTTGAACTGGCGCAACTTTCTGAAAAGTTGGGGTACGTACGATGTTGGGTTTATGACGAGGGGCTACACACGCGAGATGTTTTTGTCACATTGACTTCGATAGCAATAGAAACTAAGAAAATTCTTGTCGGTCCTGGAATAACCAATCCGTATGTTCGCCATCCAGGAATTACAGCCTCCGCAATAGCAAGTTTGGATGAAGTAAGCAAGGGTAGAAGTTTTGTAGGGATCGGAGCTGGTGGCGGTTTAACGCTCAATCCACTAGGGATAGAAAGATTGAAACCTGCAACAACTGTTTCAGAAACTGTGGTTGCTCTCAGAGGTCTTTTTTCGGGAGAAAGAGTAAGTCTTGAAGGTTGTGAATTTTCACTGAAATCAGCTTCTTTGAACTATGGGCGTGGAAGTATAGAGATTTTTTTAGCCGGGCGCGGTGAACGTATGACCCAATTAGGCGCAGAGTTAGGTGATGGCTTTTATTTGAGTTATATACACAAAGACTTTTTACCTAGACACGTCAAAGCACTGCGAAAATCAGCAAAACGTGATCCGTTCAAAATCGTTTACTCAACTATGATTGTCTCTTCGCAAAAAGAATTTGAAGAAGCGCGCGCTGCTTTGAGTTTTCGACTTGTCGATTCGCCGCAAGAAGTAAAAGAACACATAGGAATGACAGAAGAATTAAACAGTCAAATAAAAACAGCACTTTCTGAAGGAGGTCCCCAGAATGCGGCCAAGTATGTTCCTAGTGAATGGGTTGAACAGTTCGTAATAACAGGGTCTTCTTCTGAGGCTTCAGAAGAATTGAGAAATCTCATTAGCGGGAACGGGATAGATGAATTTCAATTACCAATCGGAAACCCAGAAGAGGCAGAAAAAGTCATTTCACGTACTTCAAAGATGTTTGACTAGATTAATTTCAATTCAGGTAGTCGTTAAGATTCACGGTCGGGTAGGAAACTCGAGAGCCGTATTCACGCCGTTCCCTTTTATAGGTAGCATCAATACCAACTTTCGTGCTTATGCCACGAGTATCAGCTGTTGGGTCCATTTCATGACCTTGAGCTAAAGGAATAGAAAATACATCTTCCTGCCAACTGACCCGATTAGTAATGGCCCAATGCAATTCTGACGGTTGAAAAATATCGATATCTCTATCCACAACAATGACATTCCGAATATTGATATGGGCTGCCATCGCAGCCAATGCAAGATTCTTAGCGGTTCCCGGATTATCTCGATCTATTTGAATGACTGCTAGAAATCCATTTCCATAAGGAGGAATATAAACCTCTGCAGAAGGATCTAGGTGCCTCACGTAACTTCTCAGGAGAGGCTCTCTAGGTAAAATGTTGCCAATATAGATGTGTTCATACCAACCAGGAATAATCGTTTGGAAAATAGGGTTATTACGCCAAGAAATAGATGAAACTTCGAGAGTCGGGCTGTTCCAAGCTTCCCCGTGGTACCCATGAAATTCTGCCAACGGCCCTTCCGGTGCCCGTTTTGCTGGATGCAGGAAACCTTCAACAACTATTTCAGCCGATGACGGGATGTCTATGTCCACAGTGATTCCCTTACAGACTTCTATTCCTTCACCCCTAATAGCACCTGCAATAAAAAGCTCGTCTACGTGCGTTTTAACACCAGCGGCGATCATGATGGCTGGGTCTAAACCCATAGCAAGGGCAATAGGAAATGGGGCATCTGGATTCTCACGCGACTTCCAAAAAGTCCCCACATCTCTCCATTCATTCACGTTAAATCCGAGAATATTATCATCGAGTTTAGACATACGGTTGTAGCTGAGATTTCCTCTACCAGAAATAGGATCCTTAGAAACTGTTACGGCACCTGTGATGAACGGTCCACTGTCACCTCTAGAGTGCGTCAGGATCGGTAAATTTTTAAGATCAATCTCGCTTCCTGAAAGAGTATTGTCGTGCCAGTCCGCTTTATCTGTCTTTACTGGGGTGAGACCATTCGAAGGATCAAGAGCTTTTTCCATTGTGTCAGCAACTTCAGACAGTTCACAGCTTAGAGCTACGGCAGCCCTGCTATGAGACGCCACACCGCCACAAAACACTGGCCAGGGGCTCCCAATAACATTTTCGAAAAGACAAGCTCCCTTGCCTTCGCGCGCAACACTTGCTCCAACATCTGCTAATTCATGTTCAATAGAAACTGGCTTGCTGATTTTAATCAACTGACCAGCAGAATCTAGAGCCGATATAAAATCGCGTAAATCTTTTATTTCAGTCATTATTCAAGTTTAGATGAAGTTCTTACTCAAAGCCCGTCTGGACTTATTTGAGTGGTTTGTAAGGAAGAAGAAATTAGAACTCCACCCTTAAAAACCTTCCTAGACATTGGTGCATCGGCGATAGCTCCTCTAAGTGAGGGCGCATCTATAGCTACAAAATCAGCCAAAGACCCAAGTGATAAGTCTGCTTTTTCAAGTCCCATGGCTTTTCTAGCGTTGACACTCACCATTTTGTAGGCATTTTCTGGCATTTCATGTGCAGCCAAAATCAAAAGTGAAGCAGTTTCGAGCGGGTCGCTACGACCTACCAGATTGAAGGGGTCTTGAACGTTGTCAGCCCCAGCTGCGACTAGCACTCCCGCAGCCTCAAGACTCTTAATAGCAGTAAGCGCACGAGGTGTGGCAGTTGATATATCTCTTCCTTGAAGAAAAAGATTAGTTTGTGGAAGCGGTAAAACAGCGATATTTGCTTTTGCAACATCAGCAGAAACCTCTGCTTGTTTCCTTAGACTTTGCATTCCTAAAGTGACGCAGTGGCTTGCAGTTACAGAGTTTTCAAAACCTCGATCCATTACCTGCTTCGCTAAATCGTGAAGTGTCAAAACTGATTCATCAAGCATTTCATCTACATGTAAATCAATTCCTATACCAGCATCTTCAGCTATGTCTAAAGCATCTTTAATCAAAACGGAAGGGTTAGGGTCGAGATGAGGGCAGCCTCCAACCAGGTCCACCCCCGTTTCTATTGCAGTTTCTAATGCTTTCCGATTGTCTGTCCCTTCTGGTCCCGTCATAGGATTTATTGTTAGAGCAACTATTTGAACATCTATTAGGTCTGCAACAATCTTTCTAGCTTCTCTAACGGCTTCTAATGCACGAGAACCCGATGCAACATTCACATGACTCCTAACTGCTGTAACACCTTTCGAAACGAGTAGACGCATTGCCTCAACCGCACGGTCGACAGTGTCTTCGTAAGTTATTACTCCACTTGCAGTTGCAGCGATCCAAGCCTCAATTGCGCCTGACAAGTCGCCCGCAGGATTTGGAACACTTTCAGCAGTTAGTGCTTTGTCAAGATGCGCATGCGGCTCAGCCATACTCGGTATCACAAGCCATCCATTTAGATCCATACCATTTTCAGATAGTGGAGAGGGTTTCTGCAATTCAGTGATTGCTTCTATGCGGTCATCATTTATGTGGAGGTTCACTAACCTGCCATCTTCTAACCGTGCATTATGAAGAACTTTAAGCATTCCAATTACCCCATTCCATTTCATCTCCCCATGGGCGAATAAACACTTCATTCGGGTTTGTTTCGATGCCCCTTTCGGGATAAGGATCATCACCTGCTACAGGAACGATCATTCGATGATCGTGCGTGGCGGCATCCACTAGCCTGTCCGCACCTACTTGCCAAGGCAAGTTTGACCATGCATTCATATAGTGGTGCACTAGAGCCCTTCGACTTGTATTGCTAAGGTTCCTAAGAGATCGATGTAATAAATAGCCGTTAAAAAAAACAGCTGATCCAGCTTTTACTTCAACGATTTCTTCATCATCTGAGTTGAAACCGTAGCTTTCGTCTGAAAGGTCAAACTCTTCAGTCTCATTATGCGGTCTCGTCGGCCAAAGCTGTCCCATTTTGTGGCTTCCCGGGATGACTCTTAAGCAGCCGTTATCTAGAGTCGCGTCGTCTAATGCAATCCAGACACCTACAAGAGAACGGTCTCTGGTAGGGATAAAGCGTTCGTCCTGATGCCAGGCTTGACCTGGGAAGCCTGGAGGTTTGAGAAAAAGCATAGACTGCATGCATTTGACCCTGCCATCCCAGTGGGGGATATGAGCTCCTACAATTATTTGGAGGACCTCTTTGATATTTGGATGGTCCAAAGTTTCAAAAATTGGACGTGAAACCCAGTGAGGGAAATGAACGGCCAGGAGGCCAGAGTCTGTGCTTGTTTGATTGAAGGGGTCTTGAACGGGGTAGGTTCCGTCTCGAAATTTAGGAATTTCCGCCTGAATACTTTCTACAGTGGCTTGGTCAAAAATTTCTGAAATGACCAGATAGCCATCGTTGATGTACTTTTGAGCCATTAGATCAAGATCCATAGTTTGATGTTACCTACAGGACACAAAGGTGCTTATGTCCGGTGACCGGACTACAGTTCAAAACTCATGGCAAGAATTTACTAGCGAGTAATTTAAGAGGGGAAATTAGCAAATGAAAGATAGTTTGCATCGGCTAGTTGTCGGTATCAGTGGAGCTAGCGGAGTTATATATGGAATTCGTATTCTTGAGATATTGCGTGATATCGAAGAGGTGGAAACTCATTTAATATTAACGAATGCAGCGAAACAGACGATCGGAATGGAAACCGATTTTTCATCAGGTGAAATAGAAAAACTCGCCGATTGTTCATATCCGATCAAAGATATTTCGGCAGGACCCGCCAGTGGAACATTTCCGTGCGATGGAATGATTGTTGCCCCATGTTCAATTAGGACTTTGTCGGCAGTAGCAAACTCGCATAGTTCTGACTTGCTTACAAGAACGGCGGATGTGACCTTAAAGGAAAAAAGACCCTTGATTCTAATGGTGAGAGAAACCCCATTTCACTTAGGACATTTGCGTTTGATGCAACAAGTTGCAGAAATTGGTGGAGTAATTTTTCCTCCTGTACCAGCTTTTTACAACAAACATAGAGACCTTGATGAAGTGATTTCGCATACTGCCAAAAGAGCGATTGAACAAGCTGGAATTGAGATTAAAGACATGGATAGATGGACAGGTCCCCTTGATTAAGAAGATGACGTAATCGATCAATCGCGTTAGATGAGATACTCGGTTATCCTATAAAGATGTCTGGAAGACTTGCCGATATAACTGGACCTGATATCCCAGAGCTAATAAGCGATGATTCTGTAATTCTGCTTCCCGTTGGGGCAATTGAACAGCACGGACCTCATTTGCCAATGTCGGTGGACACGGTAATTGCGGAAGAAACATCTAATGCTCTTCTTGACTCTGTAGGAGATGAGATAGACCTATGGCTGCTTCCAACATTGTCAATTTCAAAATCAAATGAACATACATGGTCACCGGGGACACTTTCATATGGCTCGACCACGATGATAAGTGTTCTTGATGACATAGCTAAATGTGTATCTACAACTGCTGCTAGAAGGTTAGTTATTTTAAATGGGCACGGCGGCAACACGTCCCTTCTGATAACAGCATGCCGTGATATACGTGTTGCGCACGGACTTTTAACGTTTCTTGTACACCCTTCTGTTCCCCCTGCGTCTGGTGGTACAAGCACCGAAGAAGAGATGGGTATGGGAATCCATGGTGGATTAAACGAAACTTCAGTTTTTTCTTACCTGCGACCGGGAGAAGTTCGTATGGAAAAAGCTGTTCGCCGCGTGCCTGAATGGATGACAGAAAATAAGTGGGTAAAATTCGGAGGTAAAGTCCAATTTGGTTGGACTAGCAGAGATTTCGGAAGTGAGGGTCTAATAGGAGATCCCACAGATGCAAATCCCAAACTAGGTAAAGAACTTTTCGAATCTGCAGTGGACTCGCTTGCAGATCAACTTCGCGAAATTAGCTGTTTTGATTTTCAGGAGTATTGATTTGAGTTCAGAAAAAGCAAGGGCTGAATTCACAATTGAACCGTTCACAGAAGGAGATCCTGGTCCTCATGTGAAAGAGACTATTTCTGTTGCTAAGAGGTCAGGTCTTAATGTTGAGATTGGACCTTTCGGTACAACGGTAACAGGGGAGCAAGAAAAAATTTTTGAGCTGGTTTCAAATCTGTTGAAAACAGCTATGGAGAACGGTGCTTCTCGGGTGTCGCTTCAAGTAACCTCTATCTAAAAATTTTAAAAGGCTCTATCGACACCTGTAAGTAGGATCACCACTGAGTCATCAGAATCAATACATCCATCTCTTTTTGCAGCAAGTAGACCAGCGAGCCCAGCGGTTCCAGTGAAACTAGCAGAAATTTCTGTGTGATCGGCAACCAGATTTTTTGCCAAGAGAATATCTTTTTCGCTTGCGCATATAGGTCCTCCATTATTGTCTTCGAAAAGCATGTCCCAGACTAAAGGAAGCCAATCATAAGTTATGTCATCTAGTATCCCAGTGGCGGCAGAAGAAGGGTTTTCCCATGGTTTCATATATTTCAGAGGGTTTGAAATAGCTTCGGAAAGTGCTTCGGAAGGATTATCGCTATCAGATATTTGGTTGAAAGCAATTAAAAGTGGAGAACAGCCACTTGCCTGAACAGTGTTTAGAGAAGGTCTATTTTTTAAAATTCCAAAATTTTTAGCATCCGTTAGAGCTTGCATGGTGCTGCTCGCAAGTGCGCCTCCTCCCACTTGCACTAGGAGTCTGTCTGGCTCTAAGTCATATCTATTTAGCTGTGTCGACATCTCAAAACCTAGTGTTTTGCCGCCATCAATTGTCCATATATTTTCTGTCCCTTGACAGCCAAATGGGAGAGCTCCTTCTTCAAGCAACTCCTTGAACCTCAACATGCATGGGTCACCTGACTCACCATTTCTCCTTTCACAAATCTGAATTCGAGCACCATAATCTGAAAGGCCATCTAAGAGAGACGTGTCTGCCCATGTCGGAACATTTACAGTCAGATTTCTTTTTGCTGCTTTAGCAATTACAGAAGCAGCTAGGGCAGCATTCCCACAGGATGCAATTGTTAGAGGTTTATTTTTCGAAACTTCTTCTATTTCAAGGCGTAGTGCAAGACCGAAAAGATGACGTGCTTTATGACTGCCCGACACATTAATAGTTTCATTTTTTGCCCAGACTCCACCATCTTGGCCGATGGCTTTGGATAGTTCGCTTAAGAAGACAAGTGGAGTTTCTCGAAAACCAGTTCCAGTTAATTCGCTGACTGCATCATCTAAATTTTTTACGATATCTAGGAAGTTTTGGTCACTCATTCCTTGAGAGGTTGCTAAATGGTAAGACCACAAAAGTTTTCGGTACTCGATAAATGGGTTTAAATCCAAAGAGTTATTTTCTGCTTCCCAACTTGATCCAGGAGGCAGGCCTAGCCAACCTGAATTTTGGTTTAAAAAGTTCACTTCGTTTCGGTTAGTCCTGTTTGAGAGTTGAATTCACTAATTAAATCATCCCACACAGGAGCTAATTTTTGTATATGTTTCCAAAATTGTTGATCTCTTCTTATTTCAAAGTCAGAAAACTCAATTCCTTGCTGTTCTACCCATGTGTAGTAGCCAAGATTAAATATACGATTACGCCCCACATCATCTAATAGTTCAACGTTGTTTGTGTCAGCGCCTAGAAGGTGTTCATCTACTATCAGGCTTGCAGCTTCTGAAGTGAAGCCTTTTGAAAATTCACTCTCAAGAAGATGAGTTTTCTCGCTCTCATAGAGCTCAGATCCATCTGTGGCTACTGTAACAATCATGTCATCTGGGCCTAGGTCTAGGGTTTTTGCTGTTTTAATTGCTGCCAATAAATTGCAAGTAGAGGAAAACCCAAAGTGGCGAAGTTGTTCCACTATCTCTGGAGAGGCTCCTAACTCTTCAACCAGAAAAGATTTACCTTCTTCAGATGTGAAAACAAGATTTAAGCCATCAGTAGCTTTATCGCTTATTGCTACGACTACATCCGTATTGGTCACATTGTGTATGAGTGGTATGTGTTTATCACCGATTCCTTGAATGTTATGTTCACCGAAACCGTTATAGAGCATCGTTGGGCATTCTAGAGCTTCAACAGCAATAATTTTTGCCCCATGATTTTCCTTCAAACGCTCACCGGCGCCTAACGTTCCAGCCGAACCTGAAGCAGCAACGAAACCAGCTAGTCGGAGATTGCTGTTTTTTTCTTTGTAGCTTAGAAAAATATTTTCTAATGCTCGCCCTGTGACTTCATGGTGGCCAACATGATTAGCAAATTCTGAGAATTGGTTCAAAATGAAATTTGTTTCATCTTTTTCCAGTTCGGCACATGCATCGTAAATTTCTTTTACGTTGCTTTCAGAGCCTGTAGTTCTTATTACATCTTCTTTGTGAGTGATCCAGCGGTCTAACCATTCGAATCTTTCTTTACTCATATTCTCAGGAAGAACGGCAACGCCTCTACATCCCATAAGGCGTGAGATGGCCACGCCGCCTCTTGCATAGTTGCCTGTTGATGGCCAAATAGCCCGATGTTCTGTGGGGTCAAATTGACCTGTAACGACTCTTGGAACTAAACACGAATAAGCAGCTAAAACCTTGTGGGCCGTAATCATTGGAAATCGGTTTCCGAAGGCAAGCGCTATTGGCGCTGCTACTCCGGTAAGTTCTGACGGAAGTACTATATGTTCTGGCAAAGGTACAAAATCGCCATTTAAATCGTTGTGCCAATGAACTCTGAAAAGATTCTTTGGATCAGCGGAGTCTTTATCAATTCCTGATAAATCTTTTCGTATTTCAGGATCAATTAATCGAGGGTGGGCAAGTTCACGAAAGGTGGGCAGCACAATTTTCTGCTCCCGAAAACGTTTCACACTTCTTTCGTATCTATCTCCGTCAACAATGTCTGTGTGTAGACCAACTCTTTTCAGATCGAAAGCGTCTGGTTCGAAGCTTGGTTTCTCAAAAGCGCCTATTCCGTTTCGTGATTGTTGTAATGAATCCACATATGCAGGTTACAGCTCATATTGGTAGCAAAATCCTCGGAATGCACACAAATTTAGAAGAGTTGCTATGGTTCCACTCTTTTTACTCAGAGAAATGAGAAACTCTAGTGATGAGAAAGATCTGGTTAAAGGGTGCGGGTATTATTTTTGTTGTTTTTCTAGTTTTTCTTTTAGCAGCTAGAGCTGCAGAGCCATCTATCCGACCTGTTTTGTACGACGCTAGACCTTCGTTTACACCTCCGTCTACGACTGTTGCTCCGACTACTACTGTTGTGCCTTCTACGACTGTTGCTCCGACTACTACTGTTGCTCCGACTACTACTGTTGCTCCGACTACTACTGTTGCTCCGACTACTACTGTTGTGCCGTCTACGACTGTTGCTCCGACTACGACAATTCCCATAGATGAAATCGCTGTGCTGTCTGCTTCGTACCAGTGGGGTCCGAACAATGCTGTTGTTATATTGCAAAAAGTTTTAGGTGTAGATGCTGACGGTTGGTATGGGCCAGGCACTAGATCATCTCATATGTCTGAAAATGAAAAAAGGGGCCTTTCGCTAGAAGGGATACCACCAGTGCCTACAACCACGACCACCACAACAACGCAACCTCCATCGGGTCCGAGTGAGAGTGTTACAACTGTTCCTGTCGTAACAACTCCACCAATTGCAGTTGTACCAGCATTTGGTGGGATGGGAGCAGAATTGGTAGCCCAACTACTTGGACAGCCGTGCATAGCGGATGGGAATTTAAGCGATTGTCCACCAGAAGTAGGCGCTTTAGTAAGTGGGCTTGTTGGTTAAAAACCAAGCTGAGTCATTTAATTGAGTTAAATGACTCTTGGTAAGTGTCACTTCTACCACAATAGAGTTGTGAGAACTAGCTTGTTTATGTCCGCTTCTTTAAGGATTGTTGATTCGCGTCAACGTTTTGTGGCGCTAATCATCGGAGTCCTTGTGGCTTCAAGTGGAGGTTTAGTTCTAGCAGCATCCGAAAGCACACTCTCGCAACTTCCCGGTCTATTGCTATTGCTGCCGGGGGCAATAGCTTTACGAGGAAATATTTTTGGGTCGATGGGAAGTCGATTAGGAACTGCCGCCCATATGGGAACATTCGGTCTTAGCTATCGAATTGATAGCGTCTTGATTCAAAACTTACTTGCCTCTGGTTCGCTTAGCCTCATTTCTAGTCTTATTCTCGCTATTTTAGCTAAATGCACTGCATCCGTATTTGGTTTAAGTCCAGCTATGTCACTTGCGGATTTTATAGTTATTTCGGTACTTGGGGGACTCTTATCTTCAATTGTCTTGGCTGCGATAACAATTGTGCTGTCAGTAGGTTCAGTTAAATACGAATGGGATCTTGACAACGTGGTAGCACCATTAGTCACTACCACAGGAGACCTCTTAACAGTGCCTTCATTGATACTTGTATCTTATTTAGCTGATAGATCTGGTCTAACAAATAGTTTGGCTTTAGTCATAATTTCAGTATCAATAATTGTTCTGATCCTCTCTCTTAGAACTTCTCTAGAACGTTTTAGAAGAGTTTTCCGACAGTCCGTTCCTGTTTTAGGTTTAGCGGCAGTTTTGGATCTTATTGCAGGTTTTGCAGTCGAAAAAAGACTTAAGGATTTACTTGAAGTCGAAGCAGTTCTGATTCTTTTACCAGCCTTTTTGGGTATAGCAGGAGCTTTAGGAGGTATTCTTTCAAGCCGTTTGTCAACGCAGTTCCATCTGGGAATGGATGATGCTTCCCCTTTACCTAGCAGGTCAAGTTTACGAGGCGCTATTGATTTATCTTTATTGGCAGTTCCTATATTTATTTTTTCAGGGGTCATAGCCCATTTGATAGCTGTTGTAGCGGAACAATCAACTCCAGGTGCAGGCAAACTAGTTTTGATTTCGGCTATAGCGGGATCAATCGTCACAGTATTCGTTGTTGCAGTCGCTTATTACACAACGATGGGATCTTTTCGTTTCGGTCTTGATCCAGACACTTATGGAATTCCCATTGTCACGTCATCTCTTGACTTAGTCGGAGCATTCACAGTTATTTTGGCAATGGTTTTAACGGGAGTTATATGAGTTTAGAGCTATTAATTTTGCAACATTTAAAACAGTTTTGGCTTCACGCGGAGTCAAAGCCTAGATTATTGGACAACACCTAGTAGGTAGCTAATGGAAGAAACACCAAGAAACTTAAGAATCATGCTCGCCGAAGCGAAAGATACATCCGAATTGATGGTCGACCTTGCGTATGCCTCAGTTTATTTTGGGGATCCTGATATGGCCGAAGAGGTCGATGGGCTTGAACAAAGAATGAGCGACCTTATTCATGACATGAGAGCCGTTTGTGTTCTTTCTGCTAGGAGTTCCAAGGAAGCAGAAGGAATGTCCTCCGTGCTTCAAGTGATTTCAGCAATTGAAAGAATCGCAAATGATGCTGTTGATATAGCAAGAATAGTTACACACAAGCTTGGAATTCCGCAACAACTTGTTGCTGATCTCTCCGATGCTGAAGAAGTATCGCATCGAGTTTCTGTTAGTGAAGGCTCGCATATGGCGAATCGACTTTTGTCATTTTTAGAGCTTCCTGTTCAAGCCGGTATGAGAGTTATGTCAATCAGGAGAGGAAATGAGTGGATAATCGATGTGGGAGGTGAAACAGTTCTTATTCCGGGTGACGTCCTCTTTCTAAGAGGATCTCCCGATGGAATTACTAGACTTCGCGAGTTGGCCGCTGCTCCTATTTGGGAGCCTCCGAAACCACAAAATAAAGATGCTCTTACTGATCTTGATCGTGCTGTCGACGTTCTTGTAGAAATGAAAAACCTCTCTGAAGCAGCAGTAGGCCTTGCCTACAGTGCGCTTGTTTTAGCCGATAGAGGACTGGCATCTGAGGTCAGACACCTTGAAGACCGTTTAGATGAAATGAAAGATCACCTCGAGCTCTGGGTGCTACGTTCGGCTCTAAGTGATGTCGAACTTGAGGAATTGAGAGGATTATTACACTTGGCAGAAGCAGCCGAGGATATTGGTGATCAAGCACAGGCAATGGTCTGGCTGGTCGAAAAAGAAGAAGAACTTCACCCGATTTTAGGAATAGCTTTAGGTGAGGCAGATGAGGTTGTAGTTAGGTATCCAGTAGCCACAGGCTCTTCAGCAGACAATGTTTCTTTGTCTGAACTAGGTCTAAATATCGAGCCAGGTTTTACAGTATTGGCAATTCGAAGAGGTGGAGGATACCTATATAGACCAAGGGGTAAAGCACATCTATCATCCGGAGACGAGATTATAGCGAGTGGACCCGAAGAAGGTCAGGCTCTTCTAGCACGTCTTTGCGGTTGGAATTTAGTTCAAGATGATGAAGGCAAAGACGAATTGATCCCACTTAGTGAGTAGCAGACTATTCGACTTCCTCTTTTTCTGTTTCTGTTCCATCATTTGAGTCATCTGCTTTAAAAAGTTCAGCAATTGCCCCTATAGAACCCATAGTGGCACCCATTTCTGCTGGAATGAAAATTTTTGTTGCTTGCCCATCTGCGATTGTTCCAAGTGCTTCTAGATATTTGATTGCGATTAGGTCAGGTGAAGGATCTCCATCATGTATCGCTTTGTAAACACTACGGATTGCTTCAGCTTCACCTTCAGCAACTGTTTCAAAACGAAAACGATCTGCTGTAGCTACAGCTCTAATTGCTTCAGCTTCACCTTCTGCAGTCAGAATTGCTTCTTGTTTAACACCCTCAGCAGAAAGTATTGCAGCTTGTTTTTCTCCTTCCGCTATTGCAATAGCGGCTTCACGAGAACCATCAGCCTCCAGCACAACCGCCCTACGAGTTCTTTCAGCTTTCATTTGTTCGTGCATAGCATCCATAACATCAGTAGGAGGATCAATTCTTTGTATTTCCACTCTTACGACACGGACTCCCCATTTGTCGGTCGCATCATCAAGAACTTGACGAAGTGAAGTGTTGACGTTATCGCGTGAAGTTAGAGCATTATCTAGAGTCATGTCACCAATAACATTTCTGAGGTTTGTTTGGGCGAGTTTAGTCACGGCAAGAATAAAGTTTGCAACGTTGTAGACAAGCCTTTGGGCGTCAGTTGGCTCGTAGTAGATGACTGCATCAACAGTAACTGTCACGTTGTCTTTAGTTATCACTTCTTGTGGTGGAACGTCGACAACTTGTTCTCTCATGTCGACCCTTGTCATGCTTTGTATAATTGGAACAATCAACTTAAGCCCGGGCCCTGTTGTCATTTTATATTTACCGAGTTGTTCGATGATTCCTTGCTGGTAGGGACGTACTATCTTTATCCCAGCTGCTGCAAGAACGAAAACAACAAAAGCGATTACTAATAAAGCTATAAGTGGTGCCATTTTTACTCCTTAAATATTTTCCAATTTCACTTTTTAAACTTTTTCAACGACTAAACGAGTTCCCTCTATGTGAGTTACTTTCACGCGTGTACCTGTAGGAACATGTTCCATATTCTCGGTTTCAGCGGGCCATTCTTCTCGTCCGATCTGGATACTTCCATTTTCTGTTAAATCTGCACCTAAATCTTTTGTCACAATTCCTATTTCGCCTATCAATCTGGTTGAACCTACTTTTGCGGCTCCTTCTTGAGAGTCAAGTTTTTTCGATAGAGGTCGTAACGCAGCGAGTGATGCAACCGAAACAACAATGAATGCAACCCATTGCAGGCTCTCGCTTACGTTAGAGAAGGCCAGAACTGTTGCAACAGCAGTCCCTACTCCAAAGGGAAGAAGAAAAAAAGATCCAGCCATAGCCAGCTCGCCAAGAACAAACACGCCCGTTGCAGCAAGCCAAATCCATTGCCAAATTTCTGGATCCAAATTAACCTCCGAATTTCTAATGATTACCGTATCTAATTTAATTTTTTTTTAATACTCCAGAAATTGGACACCAAATTTGTATTAACTCCTGTACCGTTTCGCACGTGACAACTACTTCTTTTCCTATTCCTGAAAATAAACTGAGGCTATTAAGTATTCATGCCCACCCTGATGACGAAGCGTCAAAAGGGGCCTCTACAATCGCCGCATATCACGATAAAGGCATTTATTGTGCTCTTGTATGTTGCACAGGAGGTGAAGAGGGAGACATCCTAAACCCTGCGATGGACCGACCTGAGATAAACGAAAACCTAGCGGAAGTTCGTTTAGGAGAACTTCAAAAATCAGCAGAAATAATAGGTTACGATGAAGTCATAATGCTCGGTTACAGAGATTCAGGAATGGCTGATTCTCCAGCAAACTCCAACCCAGACGCTTTCGCTAATGCTGACCCCGAACAAGCGATAGGAAGAATTGTGTCGATAATAAGGCGAATAAGACCTCAAGTCATTATCTCTTATCCGGATGAAAGAGATTGGTACAATCATCCAGACCATCTACAGGTGCATGATATTTCAATACCCGCATTCGAAGCTGCGGGTGACCCCAATCGTTACCCAGAACATGGTCACGCATGGCAACCTTCAAAACTCTATTTTTCAACTTGGTCTAGCGAAAGAATAGAAGCAATGCACAAAAAATTTCTAGAATTTGAAATCGAATCACCTTTTAAAAGTTGGTCTGAAAGACCTTCACGAGATCATCTAATTTCCACGAGAATTCCAATTTCGGATTATTGGTCAGTTAGAAAAAAAGCTTTACTGGCACACGAAACTCAAGTTGACCCTAAGTCCCCATTCTGGTTCGGTCTGCCTGATGAAGTTGCACGTGAAGTCCACCCTTATGACGACTACATTCTTGCCCTCTCAGAAGTAGATACCAAAAATGAAAAAGGTTATGAAGATGACCTTTTTGCTGGTATCGAAAAATAATTTGATCAAAGACACCTAATTCCGTCCCACTGATTTGATAAATCAAGCAGCTAAAAGAGCAGCAGATTTACGTTTTTCGGCAAGCAACCTACGAGCCTCTGCGATACCTTTCAAGTTTCTCTCACGAGTTTCATCGTCGAGTGCTGAATACTCCAAATGATTATCGATATTGGAAAAAATTTGAATGGGTAGCTCTTTTATTAGACAAAGTTGTTCATTCATATTATTAATTGTTTCAGTGAGGTGTGACAGTCTTTTAAACCTATTGAAACTAAGGCCTGAGAATGATTAAACATAAATCGCGTTACGGGATGTCAGTTCCGCTACCAGATCGCTTAAGTGATCACAAAGAGGTTTTCCGAGAGCTGGTTGAGCTTGGCTATACGGACGTCTGGTCCTCAGAAGCTAACGAAATGGACGGTTTGACACCTTTGGCTCTTGCAGCAGCATGGGCACCGGAATTAAGACTAGGAACAGCTATTTTGCCAGCCTTCACGAGAGGGCCTGCGCTTCTGGCACAAAGCGCCGCTGCAATGGCCTGTGCCGCACCGAATAATTTTGTTCTTGGAATAGGAACTTCTTCTGACGTGATAGTTGAACGCTGGAACGGGATTCCTTTTGAGGACCCATACTTAAAAGTTAGAGACACGATTCGTTTTCTCCGAAAAGCACTTACGGGCGAGAAGATTTCAGAAGAATTTGAAACTTTTAATATTTCAGGTTTTCGTTTAGCAAGAGTGCCTGAAAACCAACCCCCGATACTACTAGCGGCGCTAAGAGAAGGAATGCTTCGCTTAGCTGGCAGAGAAGCTGATGGCGCAATAATAAACTGGCTTTCTGCGAGCGATGTTGAACGTGTGGCAGGCATTGTTAATAACGAAGGACCGGATAAAGAGATAGTTGCCAGAATATTTGTTTGTCCAAGCGACGAAAAAGACTTGGTTTTAGCGGGTGGCAAATTTGCCATGGCAGCTTATTTAAATGTGCCCGTATACAAAGCTTTTCATAAATGGCTAGGCAGAGAAGAGATGCTGTCAGAGCATTGGGAGCAATGGGATTCAGGTGACCGTAAAGGCGCTTTAGAAAAAATACCTGACGATCTGGTTGATGAATTGATAGTAAATGGAACCCCGGAGCAATGTCGAGACCACATTCAACGCTATGTCGCAGCTGGAGTTACCTGTCCAGCCCTTGCAATAATGCCTTTAACAGGTGATGACATAAGAAAGTCCGTGAGAGATTTGGCTCCAATTAATAAATGATGGTGACTTATGTCTAACATGCAGCGTAAGGTATGAAACGTAAGTTAAGTTGAAAAATAGTTAAAGTAAGTGAATTGGTCGCAAAGGAAATCAAATGACAGAAACACTAGAGAGCAGCAGTACGGAAGAAATGATTGATGAGATCAGGGCAATTATTGACCGTGGGCTAGGCGACACTAAAAGCCGTCAGGTCATTGCTGCTTCAGAGGTCGCAGACCTGCTTCTTGATCTTCGGCTAGTGCTTGACTCTGGTGAAAATCAAATAGATACAATCTCCCAAAATTAAATTAAATTTTTAAAGAGAGAAAAACTTCTTAACGATCCGACTTAGTCCAAGTCCAACAAGTGCTCCGGCGATCACATCACTCGCATGATGAATCCTGACATGAATTCTAGAAGTCGCAACAATTCCAGCTAACCCGTACCAAAGAGGTTTGAACTTAGAACGTTCTGAAAGAAGAGTTGCAGCTAAAAAAGCAGCTGAAGCATGACCTGAAGGAAAACTAGAAGTCAACGGTTGACGTAGTCCGTGTGGTCTTTCCTCAACATGGTTAGGTCTTTCACGCTTGAATAATGATTTCAAAATTCCGTTAACAATGCCTGATTCGGCTATTAGGGCTGCAGATAAACGAATGGCTTCACGCTCAGCAGACCCGCCAGTGAGCCCTTTGGACAGTCCCATGATGTGCCAAAGAACACTGAAATCTGCCAGTTCGCTTGCAAGATAGAAAGTTTTATCAAGGACTGGCTGTCCGCGGAAACGTTCCCAAGCAAGGTCAATTTTTTTATCAAAAGCAGCAACAGCAGGACCCAAAGGGTGAACATTAGTTTCGTTCGTATCTTCGAATTCAGATCTAGCAGGAAAAGGAATCAGGTCTCCTCCCTCAACAATACTCATAGGTCCAGTTTACGGTTATAGGCACCTTCAGAATCAAAAACTCCCTTTTTCCACCTTTTTGGGGTAAATAAAAGGGCTCTTGGGTAGTCCTCAAACATCCAACGCGCAAAATTTCGTCGTGACCACTGATTAAGAGAAGCTAGGCGAAGGGCATTTTCTGCTCCCGCAGGATGAGCGAGCACCTTTTGGAGGGCAACAGACATACGATGATCTGCCAGTAAGTGACCCTTCACAGATTTTTCGTACAACGAAGTTACCGTTTTTTGGTTTCCTCCAGACTTGATTGCCTCTCCGGCAAGAATCCCAGTTAAAAGTGCCTGTCCAATCCCTTCGCCAGTCAAAATATCTGTAGAAGCTGCAGCATCACCCACAAAGATGACTGATCTGTTGGTCAGTTGTTGGCTGTTTATCCTGGCGGGAATAGGCCAAGCGGTTTGACGCCCCTCCAGTTTGATATCGCTGCCAAGAGTCTCTGAAATAGATTTTCTGTTAAAAAGTTCACGAGCCAACTGAGCTGTTTCTGAAGCGGAAGAATGCTGCGATTTTAAAACGCCGAAACCTACATTTGCTTTTCCGTTTGGAAGCGGAAAACTCCATGCATAGCCCGGAAGAAGATCTTTTTCGAACCAAACATGCAAATCATTACTACCAGATGAAACCCCTGAAATATATTGACGGAAAGCAAGCCATTCACCTCTTGGCTGTTCTTCGCCTAAATCGAGTGAACGGCGCACAGGAGACCATGCTCCGTCAGCGGCTATCACAAAAGAGGTTTCCACCTCTCCCATACCTTCAATATTCAGAAAAGTTTTTTCTTCATCAAAATTGATCGAAGAGAACTTAAGTCCTAAACGAACGTCAACCATTAACTCACGAGCAAGATCGATAAGAGCCAGATCGTATTCTGCTCTGGGTACGATCGCAGCGAACATTCCTTTTTTTGGCAAAGGAAAAATCTCCCTTTTGCCTGATGGGAAATGGATCACAGCTTCATTTACAACTTCAAGATTTTTCAAATTTTCAATATTCAAACCAAGTTCCTCACTCAACCTAAGAGCCATTGTCGTTAAACCATCACCGCAGCACTTGTCACGAGGGAACTCAGATTTATCAATTAGAAGAACCGACAGGCCACTTTTGGCCATACTGCAAGCAGCAGATGACCCAGCAGGTCCACCTCCAACTATTACAACATCATAAAACATCAGAAAAGACGCAAACGGTTAGATTCGATACCACGGATCTCGTCGTAGTCGATGACTACGCACTGAATTCCTCTATCTTCAGCTAAAACTTTTGCTTGTGGACGGATTTCTTGGGCTGCAAAAACACCTCGAACAGGTTTTATAAGTGGATCGCGATTCAAATAATCTAAATACCTTGTTAATTGTTCTACGCCATCAATTTCACCTCTTCGTTTTATTTCAACGGCAATCGTTTCACCTTTAGAGGTTCTGCATAAAAGATCAACAGGCCCTAAATCAGTCGGGTATTCGCGTTTGATCAACTCAAGCCCTTCAAGTAAAAAAGACGGGTCATCTGCCAAAAGTTCCTGAAGATGGGCTTCAACGCCGTCTTTTTGTAGACCAGGATCGATTCCCATTTCATGCGATAAATCGCTAAAGATTTCGTGCAGAGTAATGATAAGCATCTCACCTTTCGGATTAGAAACCCTCCAAATGTCATCTTCTTCAACGAGCTTGTTCGGTGCGTTCATCCAATTCAATGGCTTATAAGCACCACCATCAGCATGAATAGCTACACACCCATCGGATTTGACCATGATTAGTCTTGTGGCTTCAGGAAGATGAGCGGTAAGACGACCTTCGTAGTCAACGGTGCAACGAGCAAAAACTAAGCGCATGATGTTAACTATTCAAAATTTCTAAAACGGGTAAAGCTAAAAACGGATTACAAATTAAAAGGTCTGGCAACCAGGGGTCCGGATTGTTGTAGGTCAAAGGAGAACCGTCAAGGCGCGATACATGTAATCCGGCGGCGAAAGCGACGGCAGCTGGAGCACAGTTGTCCCACTCATACTGACCGCCAGAATGGATGTACACGTCAGCTAGCCCTCTCACAACAGCCATTGATTTTGCTCCTGCAGAACCCATTTCAATCAATGTTCCATCAATTTTTTCCGCAACCCTGGAAGCTTCAATAGGCGGTCGTGACCTACTTACCACTATTCGAATTTTTTTGTCTTCACTTGGCGAACTTGGCTCCAAAAAGTCATTGCAAGTTGAAAAAGTTGAGTCCAAGGCAGGAATAGAGACTGCCCCAACAACAGGAAGGCCATCAACAGCAAGGGCTACGTGTACAGCCCAATCGTCACGCCGTGGTTCACCAAACTCTCTGGTCCCATCAAGTGGATCTACAATCCACACGCGGTTTGCATCACTACGGTCAGGATGGACTGGGTTTGCCAACCCCTCTTCTGAAAGAACACCATCTTTTGGCCTCAATGATGCAAGTTCCTCCATGAGAAAATTGTGAGACTTCTTGTCTCCTTTTTGTTTTAAAATTTCAGGGTCACAGTCCTGACAGAGCTTTCTCTCTTCGATTAGCAAAAGTCCTGCACGAGTGGCTAAATCTTCTGCAAGATAGTGATCTTCATTGTTTGCCTTCAAGAGTGACCATCTTAGAAGGACAGGGTTAGCATGGGATGCAGAAATTGCGTATTGCTGGGAAGAAATTAAATGAGTATCACCACATACGAACTAAACCATCTAGATCAATTAGAATCAGAGGCCATACACATCTTCCGTGAAGTGGCTTCAGAATTCGAACGTCCATGTTTGATGTTTTCGGGAGGAAAAGACTCAATATTGATGCTTCATCTTGCCACCAAAGCATTTTGGCCGGCCAGATTGCCTTTCCCAGTTTTGCATATTGATACAGGACACAACTTTCCTGAAGTGATTGAATATCGCGATCAACGGATAAAAGAATTAGAAGCAAGACTAGTAGTGGCTTCGGTGCAAAAATCTATCGACGATGGTCGAGTTTCAGAAGAGAAGGGACCGAGGGCAAGTCGAAACCGATTACAAACAACTACTTTGTTGGATTCGATTGAAGAAAACAAGTTTGATGCATTATTCGGGGGAGCGCGAAGAGATGAAGAAAAGGCACGAGCTAAAGAACGTTTTTACTCATTCCGAGACGAATTCGGGCAATGGGACCCTAAAAACCAAAGACCAGAACTATGGAATCTTTACAATGGGAGAATAAGACAAGGCGAACATATTCGAGTTTTTCCAATTTCTAATTGGACTGAGCTAGACGTATGGCAATATATCGAACGAGAAGCTATAGAAATACCTAGTGTTTATTTCGCTCATGAAAGAGAAGTTTTCCGACGTGACGGGATGTTATTAGCAGATTCAGATTTTGTGACTCGTTCAGATGACGAAGAACTTATGACGCGAAAAATTCGCTACCGCACGGTAGGGGATATGAGTTGTACGGGGGCGGTGGAGTCTGAAGCAGAAAATTTGAAACAAATAATAGAAGAGATTTCTTCAACTCGTATAACGGAACGAGGTGCTACTCGAGCTGACGATCGTGTTTCAGAAGCAGCCATGGAAGACCGTAAAAAAGAAGGTTACTTCTAATGGAATTTCTTCGGTTTGCTACAGCAGGGAGTGTTGATGATGGGAAGTCAACACTTATTGGAAGACTTTTGTACGATACCAAATCAATTTTTCAAGATCAGCTTGAATCTGTAGAAGCGGCTTCGAAACAGATGGGGAATGAACACACTAATCTTGCTCTTTTAACCGATGGTCTCCGCGCCGAACGCGAACAAGGTATAACTATTGATGTTGCATACCGCTACTTCGCAACGCCTAAAAGGAAATTCATTATTGCGGACACCCCAGGACACATCCAGTACACACGTAATATGGTTACTGGAGCCTCAACTGCAGATTTAGTCTTAGTTCTTGTAGACGCTCGACATGGAGTCGTCGAACAGTCACGTCGGCATGCATTTTTAGCTTCTTTGTTACGTATTCCGCACCTTGTTGTATGTGTCAACAAGATGGATTTAATTGATTACGACGAAAAAGCATTCAACTCTGTCAAGGAAGAGTTCAGAAATTTTGCTATGAAACTTGATATTCCAGACCTTTCCTTTATCCCAATATCAGCACTACATGGCGACAATGTAGTAGAACGATCAGCCAAAATGCCTTGGTACGAGGGGTCTTCCTTATTGCATCATCTTGAAGAGGTTTATATAGCGAGTGACCGTAACCACATAGATGCTCGTTTCCCAGTTCAGTACGTAATTCGTCCTCAAAACGAAGAACACCACGACTACCGCGGATACGCAGGAATGATAACCGGAGGTGTATTTAAGCCTGGCGATGAGGTAGTGGTACTGCCAAGCGGTTTTACTTCGACAGTGGCTTCAATCGATTCTTATGACGGACCTATATCTGAAGCCTTTGGGCCTATGTCAGTAACAATGAGACTCACGAGCGAAATAGACATTTCGCGTGGGGACATGATCTGCCGTCCAAATAATCAACCCACTGTGAGTCAGGATTTGCAAGCGATGGTTTGCTGGATGTCAGAATCAACTGAACTAACTCCCCGAATGAAATTAGCTTTGAAACACACGACTAGATCAAGTCGTGTAATGGTGAGTGAAATTCAATACAGAATTGATGTCAACACCCTCCACCGTGACGAGAAGCCAGAATCACTAAAACTAAATGAAATAGGAAGAGTGTCATTGAGAAGTACGCAACCTTTATTTTTTGATGATTACAGAAGAAATCGAAACACAGGATCTTTCATACTGATGGATGAGGTAACAAATGCCACCGTTGCAGCTGGCATAATCGTTGGTTCAGGTTGACGTGTCAAAAATAGGTTCTAATCTCACATGGCATTCTAATAATTTGAGTAGAAAAGAACGTCATGCATCTCTTGGATATACAGGGGCAACAATATGGTTTACGGGTCTTTCAGGGTCAGGAAAATCTTCTATAGCTTCCGCAACTGAAAAGTTGATAGTCACTTCCGGGCGCCCTTCTTATCTGCTCGATGGCGACAATTTGAGATTAGGACTTAACGAAGATTTAAATTTTAGCGCTAAAGACCGTCATGAAAATGTTCGAAGAGTCGCTGAAGTAGCTCGTTTGTTTGCTGATGCAGGCCTTGTAGCACTGGTCCCGTTGATAAGTCCATACCGAGAAGACCGTGAAAACGCCCGAGAAATACATGATCAATTTGGTTTAAGATTTTTTGAAGTTTTCGTTGATACTCCAATTGAAGTATGTGAAGAGCGTGATCCAAAAGGGTTATATAAAAAAGCTAGATCAGGAGAAATTAAAGGCTTTACAGGAATAGATGACCCTTATGAAATGCCTAATGATCCAGATTTGATTTTGACTCCTGAGAATGGATTACCAGAAGATGGAGCCAAACTCGTATTGCAACTTTTAGAAATGTCCGTTTAGTCGCGCGATAGAGGCTTGTACTGAACCCTAGTAGGGACGTTTTCCCCGCCTGACTCTTTCTTTTTTATTTCTTCATATTCGCTGAAATTTCCTTCAAACCAGCGGACATAAGAGTTTCCTTCAAATGCGAGTACATGGGTAGCTACTCTGTCCAGAAACCAGCGGTCGTGGCTAATAATGACTGCACAGCCAGGAAAAGCTTCAAGACCTGATTCAAGAGCTCTTAAAGTATCGACATCAAGGTCGTTTGTTGGCTCATCGAGAAGCAAAACGTTGCTTCCGGTTTTCAAGACTTTCGCCAAGTGGACACGGTTTCTTTCGCCCCCAGAGAGATCTCCCACATTTTTCTGCTGATCTGATCCTCGAAAATTGAAAGATGCCACGTAAGCCCTTCCGTTAACTTCACGGTTACCAACTGAAATAAATTCCTTGTCTCCAGTTATTTCTTGGTAAACGGTTCGGTCTGGATCCAGAGAATCCCTAGATTGGTCCACATACCCAAGTTCAACAGTTGAGCCGATTTTTATCACACCAGAATCTGGGAGATCCTCGTGAAATTCTGAGTTTTGAAAGGCTGCCACTAACATTTTGAACAAGGTCGTCTTGCCTGCTCCATTTCCTCCGACTATTCCCACGATCCCAGCGGGGGGAAGAGTGAAAGAGAGATCTTCAATTAGTAAACGATCTTCAAAACCTTTATTAAGATTTTCAACTTCAATTACTTGATCCCCTAGACGTGAATTAGCTGGGATCTGTATTTGAAGTTCGGCGTCGCGTTTCTCTTCTTCGTTTGCCTCAGCTATTAATTTATCGTAGGAGGCTAGTCGCGCTTTCCCTTTCGCTTGGCGCGCCTTTGGAGCCATGCGAATCCATTCCAGTTCTCTTTCAAGAGTACGTTTCCTTGAAGAGTCAGATTTTTCTTCAGCTTCAAGCCTCGCACTCTTTTGGTCCAGCCAACCTGAGTAGTTTCCTTCATAAGGAATTCCTCTTCCGCGATCAAGCTCCAGAATCCAACCAGCGACATTGTCAAGGAAATACCTATCGTGCGTTACTGCAACAACGGTCCCAGAATAGTCCTGAAGAGTTCTTTCAAGCCAAGAAACCGATTCGGCATCCAAATGATTTGTCGGTTCATCTAAAAGAAGTAAGTCAGGTTTGGAAAGAAGCAGTTTGCATAAAGCGACACGACGACGTTCTCCTCCCGACAATACGTTCACATCTGACTCACCGTCGGGAAGACGAAGTGCATCCATGGCTATTTCTATATTCCTTTGAAGATCCCAAGCACCTGCAGACTCAATAAGGCGTTCAACTTCCGCTTGCTGTTCACCCAACTTTTCAAAGTCCGCTTCCGGGTCCGACCAACTAGAAAGAATATCGTCATAGCGAGACAAGAGAGAAGCTACCTCTCCGACTCCCTCCATTACATTTTCCAAGACATTCTTTTCAAGATTTAAAACAGGCTCCTGTTCGAGAAGCCCTACAGTAAAGCCGTCAGTTAGTCTTGCTTCACCATCATGATCCAGATCCTGCCCAGCCATTATTGATAATAAAGAGGATTTCCCAGAACCGTTATTTCCCAGAACCCCGATTTTTGCTCCTGGAAAAAAAGAAAGAGAGATGTCTTTTAGAACCTCTCTATCAGGAGGGTAAAAACGACCTACCTTTTGCATGGTGTAAATAAACTGAGCAGTCACGAAAAAAGATGATATCGGCTATAAAAGTAACCGAGATGCAAATTAAATGATTAACATGCTGTCGTGGTCGAAGCAGTCTTATTTGATTTTGGAGGAGTGATCCTTTCTAGCCCTTTTGAAGCCTTCGCAGAATATGAGAATGAGATCGGTTTACCACCCGACACAATTAGAAAAATAAATGCAACCAATCCTGACACTAACGCTTGGGCGCAGTTTGAGCGAAGAGAAGTTAGCCCAGAAGAATTTGTTTCTCTTTTCGAAAAAGAAGCTTTATCACTTGGCTACGAATTGAATGCTCAAAGAATCTTAGAAGGGTTACATGGGTCCCTGAGACCAGAGATGGTAGAAGCCTTGACTAAGTGCTCATCTAAATTCAAAACAGCAATGTTGACAAACAACATCACCCCAATGGGAGAACAAGATCTAGATGAAGAAGTAAAAAAGGTAGTTGAAATTTTCGACCTCTTGATTGAATCAAGCATAGAAGGATGTAGAAAGCCAGAAGAAAAATTTTATGAAATTGCTTGCGAGCGGCTTAAAGTAAAACCTGAAAATTGTGTCTTCCTTGACGATTTAGGAATCAACTTGAAGCCAGCGAGGACTATGGGAATGTCAACAATAAAAGTTATTAACCCTGAGGACGCCATCAAAGAGTTATATGACATTCTAGGATTCACATCTGATTAAGCGCTAATGTCATCAAATGCGCATAGTCACATGGAACGTCGCTGGATTAAATGCTCGACTGCATCGAGTTAAACTCTGGATCAAGGAAAATCAACCGGATGTGCTTTGCCTGCAAGAAACAAAGATGGAAGATGAAGTTTTTCAAAAAAAAGCACAGCCTGTTTTTGAGGAACTCGGTTACGAGTCTGTTCATAACGGACAAAAGTCATGGAACGGTGTGGCGATTATCTCAAGAGTTGGTATCGATGATCCGCAAAAAGGATTTGATGACGGCAGAAAAGATCCTGATCCAGACGCAAGGATAGTTTGGGCCACTTGTTCAAATATTCGAATAGCTTCCTGTTATATACCGAATGGAAGAACATTGGAGGACGAGCATTACAAGTACAAACTTGATTGGTTCAATCGTCTCCATGATGATTTGCAAAAAAACTCAGAACCCTCAAAGAACCCAGTAATAACAGCTGGAGATTTTAACGTTTGCCCCCGACCTGTTCTTGACGAATGGGATCCGGAACAGGAGTATACGAACTTTGACTGGAAATTAAAGAAAACATTAACCGAGCAATTCCCTTTACCAGAAACTCATGTATCACCTGAAATGCGTAGAGCGATAAAGAAACTAGATGATCTAGGGATGAAAGACGTTTTTTGTGAACGTTTTCCAAAAGAAAAAGCAGATACTTATTGGGATTACTTTAAGAACGCTTTTAGTGATAAAAGAGGGCTCAGAATTGACCTAGTGTTGGCCTCCGGAGTGTTGGCGAAATCTTTGGAGTCAATTGAAGTGGATACGCTTGAGCGAACTCCTGAAAAAATACTAAAAAAAGAAAACAAAGATTTGATTGAGAAATACAAAGATGCCAAAGGTAAATTTGTGAAACCAAGTGATCATGCACCCTTAGTTGCCTCTTTTGATTGGGGCAACTAAGACAATTAGCGGCCCCTTGAAACTAATTCAAGTATTTCCTTGCCATAGCGCTCAGCCTTCACAGGGCCTATTCCTTTTATTTTGAGAAGTTCATCTAAGTTTGTTGGCTGAACCTCAATAAGGTCAAGTAATGTTTCATCATTGAAAATCACAAAAGCCGGCACATCTGCAGCGCGAGATACCGAAAGTCGCCAGTTTTTAAGATCCTTCACCTGTTGGGTTTCTGGAAGGTCATGTTTTGGTTTCTTTTGCCTAGCCGATTTAACCCTGGTTATTTGTTCTTTCTGTGTAAGAGGTTTTTCCAAATTTTGTATTGCACGTTCGATGTTGAACAACCATGGCGATGGATCTCTTTTTCTCCTATTGCCAGAGAAATGTCGGCTGCTAGCCCAGGAGCAGAGGATACGATCTTTTGCTCTTGTAAGAGCGACGTATAAAAGCCTTCGTTCTTCAGCGACCGCATTAGAGTCTTTGGCATGGGCGATTGGGACAAGCCCCTGTTCTAAACCAGCAACATGAACCACGGACCATTCCAAACCTTTAGAGCGGTGAAAAGTCGAAATTTCAACCGCGTCATCATTTATCTCATACAAACTTTGAGATTGAGACTTAAGCCAGAGAACAAAAGAATTGCTTTTAGCCGCAGGATCAAGAGCGAGGTACTCTTCAGCAAGACGCCGTAGCTCAGCCAAAGCAACAGTTCTTTCAGTATCAGGTGTTAATGCATCTTCGTCAGTTGTTGAAAGACGGTCACCAGTTGTTTCGTCAAGGTCGTTAATCTTTTGAACTAATGGAGTGTTTGAATTGGCCAGCTCAGAAATAACGGTTTTTATGTCTTTTCTATCCAAGAGACCACTTCCTGAAACTGTTTTAACAGGGATCCCTTCTTTGCGAAGAGCGCTTGTGAAAATTTCAGTTTGTGCGTTTGTCCGCACAAGAATTGCTTGATCAGACCATTTTTCCCCAGAAGTATGAATTTCATGAATTTTTTTGGTAATGCCTTGAGCTTCAAACTCTTCGTCCGGGTAGTTAGTAATTGAAGGCTTCACTCCACCGCCTCTGACAGCTTCAATCCCAGAATTTTCCAGAAGACAAGAGGCTGTCTCAACTATCTGAGGGGTACTTCGGTAATTTTTAGTCAGACTTACAACAGTCGAGTCTCTAAAATGTTCCGTAAACCTGATGAGGTGATCAGCCTCAGCACCATTCCAAGCGTAAATCGCTTGATTAGGGTCACCGACCACGCAAAGACTGGATCTACCATCGAGCCAAGCCGAAAGAAGAGAGAATTGTAGAGGGTTTACATCTTGGAATTCGTCCACGTAGAAGTTTCGAAATCTCCATTTTTGAGCTTCACCAAAAGAACGGTCGCTGCGGATCGTTTTGGCGCAGTAACTAAGAAGATCATCGAAATCTAAAAACCTTCTTTCAGTTTTGAGCTCCTCATAACTTTTGTAAATATTAGAAACCTCTTGTAGGGCTAAAGGCGGTGTCCTTTCGTGCTTCTCAGCTTCCGCAAAATAGGTTTCTGGTGAAATGCGACGAGCTTTTGCCCACTCGATTTCAGCTACAACGTCAAGAGTGTCAGTAGAACGTTTGTCTCTAGGTAAGAGGTTTGTAACAAAAGAAATTTTATTTGTTAAAAGAGTTGGTTCCTTTATACCTCGATCTTGCCAATAGATCCGGAGTTGGGCATAGGCAACAGAATGAAAAGTTCCTGCAGCGATTTGATCCCGGAGACCAAGCCTCGAGAGTCGAGAGCGAAGTTCTCCAGCAGCTTTGCGAGTAAAAGTAAGAGCTAATACACGTCTTGGGTCTTCTTTCCCCTTCACTGCTCTCCAAGCGATTCTTCTTGTTAGAACTCTGGTTTTCCCAGATCCGGCTCCAGCGAGAATAGCCAGAGGTTCTTGTTCTAGAGTCACAGCATGGAGCTGAGATTGATCTAGCCCCAAAAGTAAATTTTCGGATTCTTCAAAGTCGAATTCTTCTGAAAAAGCAGAATTTCCTTCTGTGTCGATTTTTTCCATAGGCGCACTTTATCCATGAAGTGCAGTTGAGTGCCTGAGCGGAGAGTTAATCAATTTCTCTTTTGTAAACCATCGGCACATGAAGAATCCCAGAATTAGTATCGTCTCCGCAACCTTCTTCGAAAGCTTTTCCATTAGTTATAAAACCCATTTCTTCATACCAATTTTCTAGATAAGCCTGTGCATCGAGTACCAACTCTCCGGAAGTAGTGTTGATTACATGTTCTATTAGGGATTTCGCCATACCTTTGTTGCGGTTGTGAAGAGAGGTTGCTACTCGACCGATTTTGTCAACTCCCTTACTTTTGCGTAGAACTCGGAGATATGAAACTGGTGATTCTTCGTCTGCAAGCCAGATATGTCGAGTGCCTGAATCGACATCGAATCCGTCTAGTTCCGGGTAAGGGCAATTTTGTTCCACTACGAAAACGTCTATTCTTAGGCGTAAAATCTCGTAGAACGTAAGAGGTTTTATTTTCTTAAAAGGTTGATCAAAAATTTTACTCACATAACGAAACTACTGCTGAATTCAACGAATTGGTAATGAGGGCAGCAGATAGTCTTAATTTGAAACTTGAAAAAAGAAAGAAACTTAATGCCTAAGACTCTTCTCTCTACAGGGGTGGAAATTTGTTACGAGACGTTCGGTTCTTCGGCCAACCCAACACTCTTACTCATTCATGGATTAGGCAGCCAGTTGCTTCTATGGGAAGAAGGCTTCTGCAGCAAACTAGCTGAAGAAGGTTTGCATGTAATTAGATACGACCAGAGAGACAGCGGACTGTCATCAGAGATGCAGGAAGAGTACGAACTATTAGATATGGCATCTGACGCTGCAGAGTTATTGGAGTATTTGACAGTAGAAAAAGCTCATATCGTAGGTATGTCTTTGGGGGGTATGGTGGCTCAAATTTTTGCTGCTGAATTTCCGAAGAAAATTATCAGCCTTACTTCAATGGCATCTAATACAGGGAAGGCAGGTTTTGGTATTCCGCAAGGAAAAGCACTGGATGCCTTATTAGCTCCTGCACCGATTGATCCAAAGGAGCAAGCTTTAAAAGATCTATCAGATAGACGTATATGGGCCAGTACTGACTGGCACGACGATGAATACTGTTTAAAAATTTTTGAAAGGTATGCCGAACGCACAAATAAACCCAATGAAGCCAAAGATCGACAAATGAAAGCTATGAACTTAAGTGGAAATCGCGAAGAAGCACTTATGAAAATTAGGGCACCTACACTCGTACTTCATGGAAGTGCAGATACTCTTGTCGATCCAAGCGGGGGACAACGCACGGCAGAAGTGATACCTAAGGCAGAGTTTGTCATGATTGAAGGTTGGGGACATGATCTCCCCCCGGGTTCTTGGCCAAAGATTACAAATGAAATAATTAAGCACGTGAAAAATGCTGAAAAAATAAGCTGAAAGCAGGAGATAAAATGGGCGCTTTAGACGGAGTGAAGGTCTTAGAGCTGGCAGGAATAGGACCCGGTCCTTTTTGCGGAATGATGCTTGCTGATATGGGTGCAGATGTCATACGCATTGATCGTGCGGGTTCGGTGAAAGAGTTCGATGAGAATTCCCCACCAAATGACATAATTAGCAGGGGGAGAAAAAGCATAGGAATAGATCTTAAAAATCCACAAGGGAGAGAGACTGTTCTCAAATTGGTCGAGACATCGGACATTTTTTTCGAAGGCTTCAGACCCGGAGTGGCTGAAAGATTGGGAGTGGGACCAGACGACTGTCTTAAGAGGAACCCCGCCTTGGTTTACGGACGAATGACAGGATGGGGGCAAGAGGGACCTTACGCAAATGCAGCTGGACATGACATAAACTACATTTCATTAGCCGGAGTCTTAGCCCATATAGGTAGAAGTGAAAGTGGACCAGTGCCACCATTAAATCTTGTAGGAGATTTTGGAGGAGGAGGTATGTACCTTGCTTTTGGAATGGTGTGCGCACTTGTTGAAGCTAGACAATCTGGGCAAGGTCAAGTTGTCGACGCAGCTATGGTTGATGGTGCAGCGAGTCTGATGAGTTTCTTTTACGGAATGATGGAAACAGGTTTCCATCAACAAGAAAGGGGTGTCAACCTACTAGACACGGGAGCCCATTTTTACGATGTTTATGAATGCTCAGACGGAGAATGGATATCTTTAGGGTCAATAGAGCCCCAGTTCTACAAGGAGATGTTGGAAAAGTTAGAACTAGACGCAGAGGAATTTGGATTCCAACACGATCGAGAAAAATGGCCAGAATTGAAACAAAAAATGGCCAAATTGATAGCTACAAAAACCAGATCAGAGTGGGACCAACTACTTGCCGGTAGTGATGTTTGTTATGCACCTGTCCTTTCTGCATACGAAGCGATAGAACATCCACACAATGTAGAAAGAAAAACATTCGTGGAAGTTGCGGGTGTAACCCAGCCAGCACCAGCTCCAAGATTTAGTCGTACACCAGGAAAAATTGAGAGACCACCGGCTCATCCAGGTCAGCACAGTAAAGAAGTACTTATGCAGTTTGGATTTAAAGAGGAAGAGATTACAGAACTGCTCAGCACCGGTGCTGTCTCTTAAAAGATTTCGATGTCAACAATAGTTTTCTTTCACGCTCACCCCGATGACGAAGCGCTGTCTACAGCTGGAACGATGACTTTATTATCTGAATCTGGGGATCGTGTAATTCTTGTAGTCGCTACACGTGGGGAAGAAGGAGAACCTGTACCAGGCATTCTAAAAGATGGCGAACCTCTAGAGGAACGACGAACTGAAGAACTGATTAAATCTGCGAGTATTTTGGGAGTGTCACGAGTCGAATTCTTAAACTACAGAGACAGCGGAATGATTGATTCACCCACTACCTCCAACCCTGAGTGCTTTTGGCAAGCGAATATTGAAGAAGCTAGCTTGCGATTGTCTAATCTTTTATGTGAGGAAAGCGTTGATCTTTTAGTTATTTACGACCCGAACGGGGGTTATGGCCACCCAGACCATATTCAGGTCCACAGGGTGGGAACTCATTGGGCGGATCAGACTGGAATCGAAAACATCAGATGGACAACTCTCAACAGAGATTCGATAAAGAAAACAATTGAATTAGCTATAGAAACAGCTCCAGATGAAGGACTTGCTGGAATAGGTGACGACTTGGAGGAGAGGCGACAACGCGTAGAAGAGGAATCTTTTGGTTCTGCCGAGTCTGAAATTACTCACGCTGTAAATGTTTCAGATTTTATTGAGAAAAAAAGAGCAGCTATTTCTGCTCATCGAAGTCAAATAGATGAAGATTCGTTTTTTTTAAAGATTCCAAATGATCAGTTTGTTAATATTTTTGGAACTGAATGGTTTATAAATCCAAAAGAATCAAGAAAAGAAAATGAAACTTTTAAATTCAATCTATTCGACTGACAAATCTAGCAACACCTAAATTTGATGAATGTCTTAGCTTCCTTTCGAGTAACTCATGAAGTAATCGAGTGGTTAATGGTCGTGTTGAATGCTGCGGCTGGAATCTGGGCACTTCAAGCTCATAGAAATAAACTATTTCGGATATCAACACTTTCGTGGGTAACAGCAATTGCTCAGATTATGGTTATAGCCCACCTTTTTTCAGGTGTTGCCTTAGCGTCGTCGGAAAATATCGAAGTTCCCAAATTTCATTTGCTGTACTGGTCTGCCGCTGCCCTCAGCGTGGGAGTAATTTATGGTTACCGTAATCAATTGGATAATCGAAGGTATTTGCTATATGGGTTTGCTGGACTTTTCTTGACGGGGCTAGGAATTCGCTCGATGCTCCTAGGGCCCATTTAATTCAACTTTCCAAACCTATTCGAGATTTTAAATAAGTGAGTTGAGAATTCATCTCTTCGGGGAGTCGTTCACCGATAGCTTTTAGATGCTCTTCGATTAAAGGAACTTCTTCAGTCCATGACTCTGAGTCAACTTCAAGAAGTTTTTGCATTGCTAAAGCATTCAGGTCCAGATCTGAGGTATCGATACCGTCAATTTCAGGCACTAGACCCAAAGGCGTATCTATAGCTTGAGCTTCCCCATCTATACGATCTAAAATCCATTTAAGAACACGGCTGTTCTCGCCGAAACCTGGCCAAAGGAAACCCCCGTTTTCGTCTTTTCGGAACCAGTTAACCCAAAATAATTTTGGTAATTTATTAGAATCGGTAGCTTTACCGATTTCTATCCAGTGCTTGATGTAATCACCCACGTTGTAACCCATAAAAGGAAGCATCGCAAAAGGATCAAATCGAACTTCACCAATTTTTCCAGCAGCTGCAGCAGTTTTCTCTGAACTCATAATCGAACCAAGGAAAACTCCGTGTTCCCAATCGCGTGCTTGTGTAATCAATGGAACATTCGAAGCGCGTCGACCACCAAACATGATCGCCGAAATAGGCACTCCTTCCGGGTCTTCCCACTCTGGGGCGATCGAAGGACATTGGTTTGCAGGCACAGTAAAACGTGCATTTGGGTGAGCGGCCGGTTCTTCAGACTCACTAGTCCAGTCACGCCCCTGCCAGTCGACGAGGGAGTCGGGTTTATTTTCCGTCATCCTTTCCCACCAAACATCGTTATTTTCATCAAGTGCAACATTTGTAAAAATTGCATTTCCCCAAAGGGTCTTCATAGCGTTTTCATTAGTTGAGTTGGAAGTCCCCGGAGCAACGCCAAAGAAACCTGCTTCAGGATTGATGGCACGCAGTTGTCCGTCGGGAGAGAATTTCATCCAAGCTATGTCGTCTCCAATTGTTTCAACTTTCCAACCTGGGATAGTAGGAACCAGCATCGCCATATTTGTTTTACCGCAAGCGGAGGGGAAAGCAGCAGCGATATAGCGCTTTTCTCCATCGGGAGGTGTGATTCCTAGAATGAGCATGTGTTCAGCCAGCCAACCGTCTTCGCGCGCCATTGTTGAAGCGATGCGAAGAGCAAAGCATTTCTTACCTAGTAAAGCATTTCCGCCGTAACCGGAGCCGTACGACCATATTTCTCGAGTTTCAGGAAAGTGAGATATGTAACGTACATCTTTATTACAAGGCCACGGAACATCTTCTTCATCTTCTTCAAGTGGAAATCCGACTGAGTGAACACACGGCACGAAATTTCCGTCACCCAACTCATCTAGGACATGACTTCCCATCCTTGTCATTATTTTCATGCTTGCTGCCACGTAGGGCGAGTCGGAGAGTTGAATACCTATATGAGAAATAGGCGAACCGATAGGTCCCATGCAAAAAGGAATCACGTAAAGAGTTCTGCCTTTCATGCAACCTTGATAGTGGGAGAGCATCTCTTCCTTTAGTGCATTAGGTTCACGCCAATTATTTGTTGAACCAGCATCAATTTCTTTAACTGATGCGATGTAGGTCTCACTCTCAACACGTGCCACATCGTTAGGATCTGACCTTGCTAAAAAACTGTTTGGTCGGAGTTCGTCATTGAGTCGGATAAAAGTTCCAGAATCTACTAGATCTTGAGTGAATTTTTCATATTCACTTTCAGAGCCATCACACCAGTGAATCTGACTTGGTTGAAAAATTTCTTCCCAGTGGTCGACCCAGTCGGTCAGTGATCTATTTTTTGTCGGTGGATTTTTTTCAGAACTCATATCAGTCTAAGTTAGGCGTGCCCATATCTATTTCAGATCCAAGTTTTAAACCGGTTGCGTTATTATTTCCATCCAATTCGAAAACTACTCGTTGACCTTGACGAAGCATTCTAAAGATTGAGCCTTCAAGAGCCCCATCCGCCATTTCAAATTCAACGAGATCAGAGTCGCGAATTATGAGGCCATCACCGCTACCTGGATCGTAAGACTTAACTACGCCTTGCAACTATTTTTCTCCTATCTACTTTTGGAGGCCGCCGGGAGCCTAGCCCACTAAAAGCAAGCGGGTGAATAGTCCTGATCGTATGTGGGTATTTGGCAGTTCCAAACATAAAAATAGAAACTTATGCATCGAGGTACTTTAAGTGGGTACTATCGCAGTTGTGGCAATAGAAAATTTAGACGCAAACAACATTGCAAAGTTGATGTATTGCTTTCGTGATGCCCTCCAAGAGCATAAAGAAAGCCTCAATTCTTTAAATGTATATCCGGTGCCAGATGGTGACACAGGTTCGAATATGACCGCCACTCTCAATTCGGTAGTATCTGAAATTGAGTCTTTGGAAGACCCTGAATTTGAAAATATTATCGAAGCAATCTCACACGGTTCCCTCATGGGAGCTCGAGGAAATTCAGGTGTAATTATTTCTCAAATCCTCAGAGGTTTTGTTTCTGAAATAAAAAATGCATCGAAGAAAACTATCGATGCAAATTTGTTTTCTGATGCTCTTAGAGCAGCGGCATCAGCCGCTTATGAGGCGGTTGGGAATCCAGTCGAAGGAACCATTTTGACTGTTGTAAGAGAAACAGCAGAAGCTGCAGAAAAGTCTTTGTTAGAACATTCCAACCTTTTAATGGTTGCAGAAACAGCACGAGAGGCAGCCAAGCGTTCTTTGGATTCAACACCTGATCTTTTACCGGTTTTAGCTAGAGCAGGAGTCGTTGATGCCGGTGGAAGCGGATTTCTGCTTATGTTGGATTCACTTTTGCATGTGATTGACGATCGCCCAATGCCTGAACCTGAGATAGTCAAAGCTTCAGTGGATTCTTTAATACTCGATATACACGATGACACCACTAATAGTGGGACCAGGTATGAAGTAATGTACTTTTTAGACGCACCAGATGATTTGATACCAGGCTTCAAAAAAGCATGGTCAGAAATCGGGGATTCTATAGTTGTAGTTGGTGGTGAAAATATTTGGAATTGCCATGTTCACACAAACAATATTGGTGCAGCAGTTGAAGCCGGCATTTCTATTGGTAAACCACACGATATTCGAGTGACTGATTTATTTGAAGAAATCGCGGAAAACCATCATGAGCAGGATCACGCAGACCCAATTGGATGCTCTGTCATAGCAGTTTCAAACGGAGATGGCATAGGTGATATTTTCCGATCTTTAGGAGCTACTCGCGTAGTTAACGGAGGTCAGTCAATGAACCCATCGACAGCGGACTTGTTGGAAGCTGTAGAAGCCATCGCATCTGAGCACGTAATAATCTTGCCTAATAATTCAAATATCGTTGCAGTAGCAGAACAAGTAGATTCGCAAACGTCAAAGACAATTCGTGTAGTCGAAACTCACACAGTCACAGAAGGTTTTGCATCCTTGCTTGGTTATGACCCAGAAGGGACTTCAGATAAAAACCAAACAGATATGACTCAGTTTTCACAAATGGTCGAGTCAGGAGAGATAACTACAGCTGTTAGAGAGTCCGCAAGTGATGTTGGCCAGATAAAAAAAGGCGATTTTCTAGGTTTACGAAAAGGAAAGGTAACTGTTATTGCCGAAACAATTGTTGAAGCAACAAGAAATCTTTTGAAAGAAATGATTAGCGATGATCATGAAATTATAACTCTTGTTGCAGGGCGAGATTCCAACAAAAAAGAAACCGATGAGGTAGTTGCCTGGGTTAGTAACGAATATGAAGCACTCGAAGTTGAAGTTCACGAAGGTGGACAGCCTTTATATCAATACTACATAGGTATCGAATAGGTGATTAGGTGTCGGATCCCGGCGTCGCCCTAAAAGAGTTGGAGGACCGTCCTCTAACAGATCTTCACGGTGTTGGTAAGCAAACTTCTGCGTCTTTGAGCAAAGTAGGTATTAACACGATTCTTGATTTGATCAGCTACTACCCGCGCCGTTATATAGACCGAAGCAAAGAAGCTACCGTAGATTCTCTTCAAACTAACGAAGAAGGCATGGTTCTTGTCAATATTGAAAAAGTTAGAAGCAGAAGAATGCGCTCTAGAAAAACCCTTGTTGAGGTTACTGCTTCTGACGTAACTGGGTCCCTGAAGTTAGTTTTCTTTAACCAGCCGTGGAGAGAAAAGCAACTAAATCAGGGCAGAGATGCCGTCGTTTTCGGCAAAGTGGATATTTATCAAGGCCAATTACAGATGACTAATCCCATTGTTGACCTAGTCGGTGACAGAACAGGCAGAATAGTTGCGGTTTATCCTCAATCAGAAATAGCAAAATTGCATAGTTGGGATGTTGACCGACTTGTTGCGGAAGCTCTCCGAAGAGTTATGAAAGTAAGAGGTTTCGCAGACCCTGTCCCCTCAGACATACTAAAAAAATACAGGCTGGTTGATCGTTCAGCAGCTTATAAGGGAATCCACAGGCCTGATTCAATGAGTGAAGTAGCTGAGGCAAGAAGAAGGCTTGTATTTGATGAGCTTTTCAGGATTCAACTTGAGTTATTGCAGCGAAAAAAAATAATCGAAAAAACGTCAATTGGAATTAACCATTCAAAGAAAGAGAACCTGACCGAGGTTTTTTTGAAAAACCTTTCTTTTGAGCTGACTGACTCTCAAAAACGAGTGATGAATGAAATACGCAAAGATTTAGAAAAAGAAATACCGATGCATCGGTTACTCCAAGGAGACGTGGGTTCAGGGAAAACTATCGTAGCTGTTTTCACACTTCTAAAAGCGGTACAGGGAGGCCATCAAGGTGCTTTAATGGCACCTACAGAAGTACTCGCGGAACAACACTATTTAGGCATTTCAAAATTTTTAGACAACCTGATAGTCGAGGATTCAACCACGCTTCTTGGCGATAGGCCTTTGCAAGTTGACCTTTTAACAAATCGGACATCTTCGGTTGACCGAAAGAGAATAAATCGTGGACTTGAAGATGGAACCGTGGACTTCATCATCGGAACCCATTCTCTGATACAGGAAAGCGTTTCTTTTAATTCTTTAGGAGCCGTAGTGATAGATGAACAACACAGGTTCGGAGTTGAACAGCGCGCATCTTTAAAAGAAAAAAACAGAGATGGAAGAGTCCCTGACGTTTTGGTAATGACTGCAACTCCCATACCGCGAACCGCTGCAATGACCGTTTACGGAGATCTAGACGTGTCAGTTTTAGATGAGTTGCCTCCAGGGCGTATACCTATAGTCACGAGTTGGGAAGCTGATGATGCAACAGTTTGGGAGACTGTGAAAGAGGAAATAAAAAACGGTCGACAAGCGTATGTTGTTTGCCCACTAATAGAAGATTCCGAAAAGTTAGAAGTTCATTCAGCCGAAAAGGTGCACAAAGATCTCAGCCTTCATGGACGTCTAGACAAAGAAAATAAGGAAGAAACGATGAGTTCTTTCAGATCAGGAAAAATTGATGTTTTAGTGGCGACCACTGTCATAGAAGTGGGAGTTGACGTACCCAATGCTTCTATCGTGGTAATTTTGGATGCTGCTCGTTTCGGAGTGGCTCAACTTCACCAGCTTCGTGGACGAGTGGGGCGCGGAGAGCACCCAAGTCAATGTCTCCTAGTTGGTGAAACCACAACAAAAGAAGCAGAAGAGAGAATAAAAGCTATGGTTCGCACTACTGACGGCTTTGAACTTGCTGAAGTGGATCTTGAGTTAAGAGGTGAAGGAACGGTAATGGGGGAAAGGCAGAAAGGGCGGAATGATTTGCGTTTAGCTTCGCTTCGCCGAGACAAAGAATGGGTTGAAATTGCGCGAATGGAAGCGTCAGAGATTCTTATAGAACGAGATCTTGCTTCCATCAAAGAACTAGCCGAAGAAGTCACTCTTTTTCTAGGTGAATCTGAGGCAGACTATCTTCTTAAGTCATGAAAGGAAGATTTTAATGGATGGCCTTGACACCTGTGTTGCGGACCCTAAACAATACCCAGATGCAACCGCTTCTCTGACAGAGGCATTTCTAGAAGACCCTGTTATCTCCTATCTATTCGAAGACGAAGAATATAGGCCACTGTTGCTATCAGCTTTTTTTGCAAATCGTCTGGCGTCTAGACCTGACACTGACCTACTGCTGCTTCCCTTCGGATATGAGAAATCGGCTGCGGCTCTATGGGAGACCCCCAAAAAAAATTCTGAAAATGATTCCTCTTATTCAGGAGTTATTGCGGCCACAGTTGCCGTGCTGGGAGAACAGTGGGTAACTGATCGACTGCTCAATTTAAACCCCTTATTTGAAGCCAAGCCTAAAACACCGCATTGGTATTTAGCTTTTATCGGTACGCGACCTGAAGAGCGTGGTAAAGGATTGGCATCAGTCCTGATAGCAGAAATTACAAAAATTTGCGACGAAGAGAAAATACCGGCCTACTTGGAGTCTAGTAATCCTGAAAACGTATCTCTTTATGAAAATCATGGTTTTAAAGTCACTGGTGAAGTCACCTTGAAGAATGGTCCAACAGTTCCACTAATGTGGAGAGATCCTGTATTTGAATAAAGAAAGAAAATCTAACTTGACAGCTAAATTTTTGGGAGTTTGAACATGAGGATAGTAGCTGGAAAAGCTGGCGGTATACGTCTATCAGCCCCAAAAGGTATAGATATAAGACCTACCTCTGATAGAGCGAAGGAAGCAGTTTTTAATTCTTTGCATAGCCGCTCAGTAATCGAAGGGGCTGAAGTCCTCGACCTTTTTGCTGGTACAGGTGCTTTAGGAATAGAAGCTCTTTCACGTGGAGCTAAAAAAGCAACATTTGTTGACAAATCGTCTGAAAGTTTAGAACTGATAAAAGAGAATTTAAAAAAATCAGGATTTGAAAAAACTTCGGAAATCGTCAAAGAGGATTCATTGAAATGGTTGCAAAAAAGCTCAAAATCACTTGATTTAGTACTTTTGGACCCACCATATAGCTTTAAAAATTGGTCCGAACTCCTAGACGCACTCCTTCAAAAGCAGCCTGGGATTGTAGTAATTGAATCAAATAGAGAAATAGACCCAGGTCCTAATTGGCATGTTGACTCCATACGCCAGTATGGGAGTAGCGTGGTAGTAGTAATCGACCCAAAATAAATATGTACTTATTATCTTTTAGCCAACGATTTGGCATTAAATGCCAGGGGGTTTATTAAAAATGGCTTGCGTCTTATATCCAGGATCTTTCGATCCAATACACAACGGACATGTTGAACTTGCTGAGATAGCTTCTGACCTCTTCGATGAAGTAGTTGTAGCTGCTTTAGTGAACCCTTCAAAAGGAGACGGCTTGTTTGACTTGGAAGAGCGAATGTTTTTAATAGAAGAAAGTCTTAAACACCTTCCAAACGTTCGAACCAAAAAGTTCAATGGACTGGTGGTCGATTTAGCAACAGAGGTAGGAGCAGATTTTATAATAAAAGGGCTTAGAGCTGTATCTGATTTTGAATCCGAATTACAAATGGCTCAAATGAACACAGCGCTTTCTGGTGTGCAAACCCTATTCTTACCATCAGCTTCGCGAAGTTCCTTTTTAGCTTCAAGACTTATTCGTGAAGTGATAAGGCTTGGCGGCGATGTGTCCCAAATGGTTCCTGAGTTGGTACAAAAACACTTAGAAGAAAAGTTCTGATTTTGAACGACTCAGTTTTCCCCGACCCCACACCAACAACTCCGGATCCCTATAGGCCACCCCAAGTAGAAGCCATCTTCCGTCAGGTAAGAGAATTGGTGGCTTCAGCTAGACCCATGCCATTGTCTTCTTCATCGATGGTTAATCAAGAAGAACTTTTAGCAATGGTAGATGAGGCCATATCAAGGCTTCCTGAAGAGGTCAGAGCAGCAAGGTGGCTCTTAAAGGAAAGAGAAGAGTTTTTAACAAAAGTGAGACGTGAAGGTGATGAAATCCTCGAACTTGCTAGAGCGAGAGCAGAAAGACTTGTGCAAAGAACCGAAGTTGTCAGAAACGCTGAGATGAGGGCACGCCAAATGATTGAGGCTGCACGAGAAGAAACTATTCGAATGCGTAGACAAACCGAAGAATATTGTGACCAAAAGCTCGGTAATTTTGAAAGGATTCTAGCTACGACAAAAGATACTGTTACAGCAGGACGCCTTCGCCTTCAGGAGACAGAGTTAGACAAAGAAAAAGAGAAATTGATGGCAGAAGAAGTAGAAGCTAAGGAGCTATCAGATTCCGATTCAGAAGCTTTTCTTTTTGACCAAGATGATGCTGATATCTAGTGGGCACTGAAAAAGAAAAGCTTCGAATAGCTTTATCAACTGTTCGACGAGGTGGTGATAAACCAAGAGAAGTTTCTCTCAAGACTTCGCTCAATGAACTGCAAATAGGCCTCTCAAAAATCAATGATGGGAGAGTTGAGATTAATCTCGAGTTAACTCCTGATGGAAATAAAATCAACGCAAAAGGTGTACTTCTTGCAGAGTGGACAGGGGAGTGTCGTAGATGCCTCGAACTTGTTAATGGAGAATTGGAATTAAATGTCAACGAAAGTTTTGTCGAAGAAGGAAAAACATTTGATGATCAAGGAATTGAACTAAGCGAGGAAGCAGATGTTTATTTTTTTGATCAATTGGACTTAGATTTGGAACCTTTGGTACGAGACGCTGTTCTTTTGGCTTTGCCTCTATCACCTTTATGTGATTCTTCCTGTCAAGGCTCTGAACCTGAGGAGTTTCCGGTGATTGAAAATGGAGTAAACCTACAAAATGACGAAAAAGGCGATCCACGCTGGGCTGTTCTGGATCTTTTGAAGGAATGATCAGCAAAAGGAACTGAATAGAATAATGAATCTGGTATGAGTTCACTCATGCTTGCGCTAGCCTAAGTTTGCTCCCAAAGGTAGAGCAGAATATAAAACTCAAGGAAAAGCAGTAATGGCTGTCCCAAAGAAAAAAACTTCAAAAGCAAAAGGTAGAAGCAGAAGAGCATCAGCTTGGCCCTTAGGGCAATCAGCTCGGAGTGTTTGTCCGCGCTGCGGATCTATTAAAAGACCTCATCGGATCTGTTCTAATTGTGGTTGGTACGCTGGGAGACAGGTTATTGACGTTGATTGAAAATTGTGAAATTACTCACGGTTTTACAAAACGTTTAATAAAAGGTTAAGGAGTCAAATTGTTGCCTGTTGCAGTTGACGCCATGGGCGGTGACAATGCTCCACACGAAATAATTACCGGGGCCCAAAAAGCTATCGATGACCATGGAATCCCTGTCCTGCTGGTTGGAATACCTGAAGTGCTAGAAGAATTAACAGAAATTCCTATTTTACCTGCATCAGAAGTTATCGAAATGGACGCAGAACCTGGATCAAGTGTCCGACAGATGAAAGACTCTTCACTTGTGCGGGCTGCCGAAGCAGTAAGAGATGGAGTAGCTTCAGCGATGGTGAGCGCCGGAAACACCGGAGCAACAATGGCCAGCGCATTATTGAGAATGGGTCGGATAAAAAATATTGCCCGACCAGCGATCGCTACCTTATTGCCCTCACCCGGCGGTACTCCGACCGTTCTTTTGGATTCAGGGGCTAATTCTGAATGCAGTTCAGAATGGTTACTTCAATTTGGTCAAATGGGTGCGGTTTTTGCACAGCACAGACTTGGTATAGAGAAACCACGTGTAGCTCTACTGTCGATCGGTGAAGAACCTGGGAAAGGTACCCCTTTGATTAAAGAGTCTTTCGAGAGTTTTTTAACAGCGCAGTTCAATGGTGGTTCTTTTATAGGAAATATAGAAGGTAGAGATCTGCTGACTGATGCCGCTGATGTTGCAGTAACGGACGGCTTCACAGGAAATGTTGCTTTAAAAACAATTGAAGGAACTATGAAGACATTTTTTTCAACAATGTTAGAAAAAATGACATCACGTCCAGAAGCAGTATCGGCTTTAGAAATCTTAGGACCCGAACTTGATGAACTATTTAAACTTTTTCATCCAGACACCTATGGGGGAGCAATGCTTCTCGGGGTGAAAGGGGTATGCATAATAAGCCACGGTTCTTCAGGGGCTTTGGCCATTGAAAATGCGATAAAGGTGGCCGCAGAAATGGATGAGGCGAACATAGTCGAAAATATAAGACTATCTTTCAGCTAATTTAAATAAATTTCAATGTATTTAGTTCTTTAAGTTTAAAACTTGACACTCGGATAGGATGAGTGCACGCTGAGATAGTTCCCAGCAAAAAATAAGGAGTTCTTTTGTCCTCAGAAACCCATATGGAAGGCGCCCCGATCGAGCGCAGCGAGGTCTTAGACCTTGTGAGAGAACGTCTAGCAGATATTCTTGAAATAGATCCTTCTGGCATCGCAGAAGGTGCTTCATTCGCAGATGACCTTGGAGCAGATTCGCTTGCTCTGATAGAACTAGTAGAAGCTTTAGAAGAAGAATTGAGCGAACGTTCTTCTGGTTTCAGGATCGATGATGACGACCTTGAAGACCTTAGGACAGTGCGGGATGCCGTTGACTATGTCGTCTCTCGTTTCAGCTAATCCAGAAATCGGGAAACAGCCAGTCCTTGAAAAAGAGACTCGCCTGGAACTCGAACAAGGAATCGGCTACAAATTCAATAATATAGATATTTTGGCTAACGCTCTAAGGCACAGATCTTGGTGTGCAGAAAATGACGGAAATTCTAATGAACGACTTGAATTTCTTGGAGATGCCGTTTTGGGTTTATTGGTTGCAAAAAATGTTTTTGAAAATTACCCAGATAAACCGGAAGGTGATCTCGCAAAAATTAGATCTGGTGTTGTCAGTTCACAAGCTTTGTCCGAAGTTGCTCAAGAAATCGACTTAGGCAATGCGCTCGCCTTGGGCGTAGGCGAAGAGTCAGCAAAAGGACGCAAAAAAGAATCTATTCTCGCGGATTCTTTCGAAGCGCTTTTAGGTGCAGTTTTCCTAGATGGAGGAATAGAAAACGCAAAATTGGTAGTTGAGAAATTATTTTCTGAAAAAATTGGTTTGACGTCGTTAGAACCCGGGCTTATGGATTATAAAACTCGCTTGCAGGAGCTAACAGTACAAATATCAAAACCAGCACCGATTTATCTCGTCGATTCTGATGGACCCGATCACGAAAAACGTTTTCGTGCGACAGTCGATATAGGTGCTCATAGCTTTGGTCCAACTTTTGGGACATCCAAAAAGAAGGCGGAGCAAGCAGCAGCAAATCTGGCACACAGTTTTTTTGAATCCGAAGAGAAAGGGGAAAAGAAGTGAGTCTCCCTCTAGAACTCCCAGAGATTGAAACGCTTAGACGTGATCTTGATCGTGAAATAGGAGGAAAAAAAGTTAAATCAGTTGATGTTTCTTCAACTACTGTTATAGAAGATCCTAAAAATAAGAAGGCATTCAATTCAGAACTCGTTGGCACAAAACTGGGCTTAGTGGAGCGAAAAGGTCTCTACATAATGACAGAGCTAGACAAGAAAAAACTTCTTTTCATAAAGCTTGGCGCGGGGGCG
>JUEM01000023.1 GCA_000817085.1 marine actinobacterium MedAcidi-G1
AAATAGATCAAGAGGCGACAGAGTGATGTCAGCTAATAAAATTCTTTCAGCTGTACGAGTCGGTTTCGCAGCCATATTTTTATGGCTGGTGTTAGCCGGCAATTGGGTGAATTTGAAAAAAGAAAGTTTTGGAGTTTTCGACAGCCAAGGTGGAGCTGGTTTCGGAATAGTTGTGGTAGTTCTAGGGGTCCTAATGCTTCTTGTTTCTTTGACCCTTGCAGCAGAAAAAGAATTTACGATTAAACCACTCGCTATGGGAGGAAATCAAATTCTCTTAGCTTTGGGGTTTGCTTCATTCACAACAATTTTAAGTTTCCTAGTAATAGCCCACTCAGGATCCTTCCGTGCTCTAGGCCAAATCAGAGGTGCTGGATGGGGAGCAGCCGGAGCTGGATTAGTAGCATATTTTTTACCTCAAGCGGTAATGGCAGGATTTGGATTACTTGGGGCTTCTTCTTCCACACCAGTAAATCAATCAGACAGGCAAAAAATTGGATTTGTTGTTCTAGTTTCTGGTGCTTTGATTGCGATAGCCCCATTATTTGAATGGTTCAAGACAGAAGAAGGAACTTGGACTGGTTATGAACCCGGGGCACCAAGAATGGGGTTCCTGCTCTTGGCTTTTGGTGGAGTAATGGCACTTACAGGTTTCATGCGTTTACGACCAAAAGGCTTAGCAGAGCCTGGAGGAAGGTTGGCACACCCTCACTTGCAAACGATTGTTTCGTTGTGCGTGATGTCACCACTTATCGGGTGGTTGATCACTGGGACCCAGCGAGAAGACATGTCCGTAGGTTTTGGTGTATGGATCGGACTTATAGCTGGGATACTTCTTTTAGGTATTTCGATATTTGAAGTAACCAAAAGAGAAGTAACAGCTTCCTAGCTGGTTCTCTATTTTGGGGAGCCTAGATCGACTGGAAATTCCTCTCTACCGCGAAGGATTATTCGAGAATTATATGTAGGTTCACTAGTAATTGAAATTTCCGGGAAACGTCTAATAAGCTTCGTAACAGCAATTTCCCCCTCCATTTTGGCTAAAGCTGCGCCGAGACAATAATGAACTCCACTACCAAACGAGACGTGTCTGGGGGCATCTTGTCTTTTAACATCAAGAACGTGGGCTGAGTCACCCCAGAATCTAGGATCTCTATTGGCGCTTCCCAGAGCAGTTAAAACCAGTTCGCCAGCTTCCACATGAACGCCTGATAATTCCATGTCCTCTAGTAGCAACCTTCCTGAATTTTGTACAGGGCTATCGAAACGCAAAAGCTCATCCGCTATTGTGGAATCAACAGAAGGATCGTTTAGAACTAAATTGAATTGTTCAGGACTGTTTAGAAGAGAATGAGTTCCATTCCCGATCAGATTGACGGTAGTTTCATGACCTGCAACAAAAAGAAGCGAAATCATTGAAAGTAGTTCCGGTTCAGTAAGGCCTTCTCCACCTTCCTCAACTGCAATTAAATCACTAAGAAGATCATCTCCAGGCTGGTTTCGTTTCCATGCAAGCGCTTCAGTTAAGTATTCGTTTAACTGAGTACCGCCCCAAATAGCTGCGTCTACCTGTTCTGGACTTATATTCGGTTCGAGAGTTTGCACCAAAGTTTGTGACCACTCTCTAACATCTAGCATGTCGGCATCTGGAAGGCCCAACATTGAATGTATGACGACAAAAGGAACGACAAAGGAAAAATCTTTTATTAGATCGATTTCTCTTTTTTCAGCTAACTGGTCAAGTAAGTCCTCCACTATCTCAGTTGTTAGATGTCGCATCTTTTCAATACCTCGAGGTGTGAAAGTTCTTTGAACCAGTTTGCGAAGCCGTGTGTGCTCAGGCGGATCAAGCATAAGTATTGATGGGGGCCTATCCATAGATGCATCCTGTAGTTTTTTTATGTGCTCAGGCCTGTCCATTCCCTCGGCCGTATTGTCACGGTCGACAGAAGTGTTTGGATTTCTTAAAACTTCAAATACATCATCAAAACGTGTGACAACAAGATTTCCGAATGCTGTTCGGTGAACAGGGTCTTGATCACGTAGCAGTTCATACTGTGGATAAGGATTTATAAGGAAATCTGGGTCGAAAGGGTTCCAAGATGCTTCCACCAGTTTTCCCATTTCTGAATTGATATCGTTTTCTTGTTTCATTTGATTCCTCGATATAATTTCAATTAGAGAAGTCGTCCGACTTTGTTACCCGAGCGTATCGCCCCTTCTATGTACCCGATGCTTTCGGCATCACCAATAACATGAGTTTCAACTTCTAAATCAGCAAATTTTTCATTTAGTGCTTTATCCGCTTCTATTCCTTCCGCAAGGATTACAGAATCAGAAAATATCTCGAATTCTTCCATGCCTTTTAGGCAAATAACAGAATTCTTATTAATTTCGACTACTTCAACATCGTTATACAATTCCACATTTGAAGAAGTTATTTCATGTAAAGTCCTCCAACGCCGTGGATGTGCCATTTCGGGCGCCATGACAGATTTGTTATCAACAACCGTCACTTGTCTTTTTCTCTCTGACAGAAAGTGTGATAATTCTATACCGACTAAGCCACCGCCGATAATGGTCACGCGTTTACCTAGTGGCATCCAAAATTTTGAAAGAAATCTAATTTTTTCTATATTTTTTAAAATGCCAAGTTTTTTATCTATCTGCAGTAAGAGGAAGTTAGATGTTTTTGAGTTTTCATGACGGTATAAAGATTTTGAACCCTGCAGTAAACCTCTTAGTTGATCTCTCGACAAAACATGTGGAAGGTCTGAACCTCTAATATTACTTTTAGAACTTTTTGATCCGGTAGCTATAACAACAGCGTCAGGATTCAAAGACAGTATTGACTTCTTATCGGCAAGGAAACCTTTTCTTATCTCGACTTGACTATCTTCTAAAACCGCTTCAAACCATTTAATTAGTTCCCCATTTTTAGGAGTAGTAAGAGAAGAAAATAAAGCGGTGCCACCCAACCTTTTCATTTGTTCCAGAAGAATTACTTTGTGTCCTCGGCTTGAGGCCACTCGAGCACATTCAAGACCTGCAGGCCCCCCTCCTACTATTACAACATTTTTTGATTTTTGTGGAAGTACAATTTCTGCTTCATAGTTACCCAACCTTGCATTTACTGCACAAACGGGCTCACCATTCCAAAAATTCTGTGCAACACATACAAAACAATTTATACAGGGACGAATTTTCTCCGGAGAGTTGTTGGTCAATTTATTAGGCAATTCAGGATCAGCAAGGAGTTGTCTACCCATCGCAACAAATTCACAGCTATTTTCGGCAATCAGCTTTTCGCCATCTTCAGGCTCAATGCGGCCAACAGCTATAACTGGAATACCCACAGCAGACTGAACAGTTTTAGCCAGATGGCTGTATTGACACTTTTCCCACGGCAAAGGCCCCTCAGTAAAACCCACTCCGGTTCCAGACGAAGAAATTGCGGATACGTGAATCGCATCCGCCCCAGCCTTTTCAGCTATAACCGCTGTGTTAGAGGCTTCTTCTACAGTAATACCGTTTTTGATTCCGTACTCATGGCCGTCTATTCTCACAACAATCGCAAAATTGCTCCCACATTCTTCTCTAATCCTCTCAACTATTTTGCTTAATAGTCTTGTTCTATTTTCTATAGAACCACCCCACTCATCTTCACGCTTGTTCCAAGCTTTTGAAAGAAAAGTTGAAATCAAATAGCCGTGTGCAGCGTGAATTTCAATACCATCAAGATTCGCTTTTTTAATTCTTGAAGCCGCTGAAACAAATGCTTCAATTATTTCTTCTATTTGTTCGGCTGAAGCTGGCTTAAAAGTAGGCAATTTTCCTCCAGTAAGAGTTGCCATCTTCATTAATTCTTCATTTGTCGTGTTATAGACCATGCCTAAAGTATCGAAAGAAGGAATTGGAAGAGAGGGAACTAATACGGGCACATCACGGGAAATATCTAAGCCAGATATTCTGCCGTGATGGCAAGCTTGGACAATGATACGGGCACCATGCTTATGAATGCGTTCTGCAAGTTTTTCAAGTCCTGGTATCACTTCATCGCTTGAAAGGGAAGGCTGATGTTTAGAAGTAGCCCCGTAAGGCCACTTCACTGCTGAGGTCTCAAGAATTAAAAGCCCAACTCCACCTTTTGCTCTATCTTCATAATGTTGGAGTGTTTTGTTACTGATTAAGCCATCTTCAGTGCAATTGTTTTGATCCATTGCAGGCATAACAATTCGATTACGTAAAGTCAACGGACCTAAAGTGCCTTCGGACAGAAGTCTGGGAAATTCTTTCCTCATATCTAATTTTGCGCACTTATGAAGTGAAAACCACCAGCGGGTCGCAAAATTAGGTCAAACGTTCCATAGTTTTTGTACGCCAAGCTTCAGTTGATTCAACCGCATTAAAGGTGAAGCAGTGTATTCCAGCAATATCTAGTTCTTCCGCATAATCAGAAACTGGAACAATCAATTTGTTTGGGTTGTAGCCGCGAGGAGAGAGGAGTTTAAAAACTGATTTTCTGTTCTTTTTCAGATAACGACTGGAAACACCAACTCCTAAACGAAGAGAAATATTAATCAATTTCTTCATATCTACAACTCCTGGGAGTCCTAAATGGCAAGGAAGCGTCACCCCTGCCTCTCTGCAATTTTTCAGCCAACTTGAAATAGTTTTTGCTTCAAAACACATTTGAGTTGCCATGTAGCCATTCAGGTTGCTTTCGTAAATCATTTCCTGTTTCTTAATCAAAGATTCGGCTAGTGCGGATTCAGGTATTGAAGGGTGTCCATCAGGATACGAGCCGATTCCAACAGTTTTGATTTTTGGATTTTTGTCTAAAAATGAACGAAGCAACCCGGGTGCATCATTGAAAGGTCCGCGCTGGTCAGCATCTCCACCGATTATAAAAACTGTTTCTATTCCTAGAGATTCAATGCGTTTAACAATTTGAGCCACGTGTTCTTCGCTTTCAACCATTCGCGCAGCGAAATGTGGAATAGTTGTGTGCCCTTTAGATAAAAAGCTTTCGCAAAGCTCAAGTGTTGCTTCGATATCTTTGGCCGGTGAACAAGTTATAGAAATTGTCGATGATTTAGGTAGGTACTCTCCTTGTTCATGAACATTTTTTAATGGAATTAACTCGTATGTCATACCATCCAAGAGTTTAAGTTGAGTAGATTTCATGTCAGCTGAGTCCAACAATTTCTCCGTTTTCGTCAATGTCTATACTCGCTGCTGCTGGGTTTTTCCCTAATCCTGGCATTGTTCGCATTTCACCACAGATTGGGTAAACAAAACCAGCTCCAATTGAAGCTCTAACTTCCCGAACGGGCAAAGTCCAACCAGTGGGCGCACCCTTCAGCGACGCATCTGAAGAGACAGATAGATGCGTTTTGGCTATACATACTGGAAGGTTGCCGAAACCATTTTCAGTGTAGGAATCAATTTGTTTTGTAGCGGCGGCTGAAAATTCAACATTTTCAGCACCGTAGACTTTAGTCGCAACAGTTTTAATTTTTTCTTTTATGTCCATTTCATCTGGATACAAGACTGAGAAACTAGTTTTTTCTTCAGTGGCTTCGGCTACTGCTTCTGCTAACTCACTAGCACCTTCCCCGCCTTGAGAAAAATGATTTGTTATTGCACATCTAGCTCCACACTCTTCAGCTATTTCCGCGATTGCTTCTAAGTCGGCATCATAATCTTCGGGAAAACGATTTATCGCTACAACTGGGCTTACTCCATGGATGCGAACATTTTCGATTTGTTTTCTTAGGTTTGCTCCACCTTCGTGAACTTCATCTGGATTTTCGGCTAATAGTGCTTCAGGTAATGGCTTTCCTGCCACTATTCGATGATTGCCTGAGTGGGCTTTCAACCCTCTTACCGTTGCAACTAGAACAGCAGCATCCGGAGCCATTCCTGAATAGCGACACTTTATATTGAAGAAACGTTCCGCTCCCATATCTGCCCCAAAGCCTGCTTCAGTTAAGAGAAAATCACCGGTATGTATTCCGATTTGGTCAGCGATGATTGATGAGTTGCCCGTAGCAATATTTCCAAATGGTCCGCAATGCACCAGAGCAGGAGTTCCCTCAAGTGTTTGCATAAGATTTGGTTTTATTGCTTCCTTTAAGAGAACTGTCATTGCCCCAGCTACTTCAATATCATCAGCTGTAACTGGAGTCATTGCTTTGTCGTATCCGACAACTATCCTGCCCATTCTTTCTCTCAGATCTGCCAGAGAGGTACATAAAGCTAAAGCGGCCATTACTTCTGAAGCAGCTGTAATATCAAAACCGGTTTCACGTGGGATACCATCCAGGCGACCGCCCAGTCCGACCATTGTATTTCTTAAAGAGCGGTCGTTTATATCTATTACACGTCTCCAAGTGATGTTATGGATATCAAGGCCCAGTTCGTTACCGTGAAAAAGATGAGAGTCAAGCATGGCAGAACACATATTGTGGGCTGCGGTGACTGCATGCATGTCGCCTGTTAGATGAAGGTTGAAAAGCTCCATGGGAACGACTTGTGAGTATCCACCACCTGCAGCACCACCTTTAATGCCAAAAGTGGGACCGAGTGACGGTTGACGTATAGCAATAGTTGCGCGTTTTCCTATATGAGAGAAACCTTGCCCTAGTCCAACAGTTGTTGTTGTTTTGCCTTCACCTAAAGGCGTCGGTGTTATGGCGGTCACAACCACATATTTTGCTTTGGGTTTATCTGCCATAGCGTCAATCGCTTCAAGTTTTATTTTTGCAGCACCTTCCCCATAGAGCTCTAAAGATTCTTCAGGAATACCTGATTCTTTAGCTACGTCCGTTAATGGTTTTAGTTCTGCTTTACGTGCAATTTCTAAATCTGACGGAAAAGACATTTTCTTTTACTCCACTAGAATTCGATTTATGAGATTATTATTTTAACTCTTTTACCACAAAGCGGGAAAGATTCCCATAATGTGGGATACTAAGCGAACTCATCTGGTAATTCGTCTTTTCGTTTTGCTATGAAATCGAGCATGGCTTCATCTATTGCTTCATCAAGAGGGGGCGGTTCATAGTCATTTAGCATTTTTTTCCAAATAGTGTTTGCTCTTTGAGCAGCATCTAGACTGCCTTCTTCAGACCACTGTTCGTATGAGTCATTGTTTGCGATATCAGAGACAGCGAAAGCTGTTTCGAAGTTTTTCAGAGTGTGTTCGGAACCTAAGAAATGTTGTCCAGGTCCTGTCTCTTTAATAGCATCTAAAGCTTGTCCATTTTCAGAAAGATCTACGCCTTTTACGAAACTTGCTGCCAAACCACATTGATCTGCATCAATAATAAATTTCTCGTAGCCCATAGCAAGTCCACCTTCCAGCCAGCCAGCTGAATGGAGCATGAAATTAACACCTCCCAAAATAGCTGGAATAAAGGTAGAGATACTTTCAGAAGCAGCTTGTGCATCAGGTATTTTTGAAGCACAAAGATTCCCTCCGGAGCGAAACGGCACACCCAGACGACGCGCCAGCGCAGCCACTGTGTACAAGATAAGAGCGGGTTCAGGAGTACCAAAAGTTGGTGCACCCGTTTGCATGGACATTGACATCGCAAAAGATCCAAATACGGTAGGTGCCCCAGGATTGATCAGTTGGATAAAAGTCATACCTGCCAGTGCTTCTGCAAGAGTTTGAGCAGCGACCCCAGCAACTGTCACAGGTGCCATGGCGCCTGCGACTATAAAGGGACTAATAACTGTTGCTTGATTCGAACGAGCGTAAACCTCTGCTGCTCCGAGCATTGATGCGTCCCAACACATGGGAGACGAAGCATTAATAAGGCTTGTCATTACTGTATTTTGATCTAAGAATCCATCACCAAAAACCATTTCTGCTAAGGCAACAGAATCTTGAGCTCTTTCGGGTGCAGTAACTGAACCCATAAAAGGCTTGTCACTATATTTCAAATGTGAATAAACCATATCAAGGTGCCTTTTGCTGACAGGTATATCTACAGGTTCTACAATAGTTCCACCTGAATGGTGTAAGTGTGGACTCATATATGCGAGCTTCACAAAATTTCTAAAATCTTCGATATTTGCGTAACGGCGGCCGTTATCTAAATCGAATGCAAAAGGGGATCCATAAGCTGGTACTAATACAGTCGCATCTCCTCCAACTTGAACGTTATTCGAAGGGTTACGTGCATGTTGTATGTATGAAGAAGGTGCAGACTTGGTTACTATCTCTCTGCACATACCTTTAGGAAATCGAACACGCTCTCCATCAACACTTGCTCCGGCATTTTTAAATAATTCCAAAGAGGAGGGATAATCGCGAAAATCAATTCCTATCTCTTCAAGAATAATGTCAGCATTATTCTCAATTATTTGAAGACCCTCTTCTGACATTATTTCATAGGGTGGGATACTACGGATTAAATAAGGAGTTGAAACAGTCGTAGATTCTTCTCGGGCGGCTCTTCGAGCTTCTCTTCCTCCTGCTCTTCTACGTGGGGTCTGATCGGTCATTCAATTTCTTTCTCTAGTGCGTCTATTTTTTCGTGTAGGTTTTGTTGCTTTGCTTTTTTGGGGTAGATCTACATATGAACTAAGAAACGGATAGTTGGCAGTTTTGTGGGGTATAGCCATAGCTTCTACAAAGTGATCTTGAAAAGCAACCTCTGTTGCAATTTCAATTTTTTCAATGTCATTAACTAAAGTTTGAATTTCTTCCCGTGATGACTTAGAAAGTAATGCCATGACAGCCCCAGAACCTGCAGCATTACCAACTGAAGAAACTTTTTCTTTTTGGCAGTCTGGTATCAAACCCAGAACAGTTGCTCTAGTTGTATCTATATGGCTACCAAAGGCACCTGCAAGCTGTATTGAATCAATTTGATCAGTTTCCAAATAGTCCATTAACAATCTCACCCCGGCATAAAGAGCTGCTTTTGCTAGTTGTACTGCTCTCACATCATTTTGCGTTACTGAGATAATCTTTCCTTCGTCAGGAGACTTGTATAAAACATATGAAAAAGTTCGACCATCAGGTTCTATATATTTAGAAGGATTTGTTCCTTCGCCTCCTATGACGCCATCTGCAGTCATTAATTTAGCTAAAAGCAATTCAGCAACTACTTCTATAATTCCTGAACCACAAATTCCTGTGACCCCAGTTTTTTTGATTGCATCCGAAAAACCCTCTTCATCGGACCATGGTTCTATACCTATAACTTTGAAACGAGCTTTTCCGCTTTCGGGACTTATCCTGACCCGCTCTATGGCTCCTGGAGTAGCTCTCTGACCACTATTTATTTGTGCACCCTCGAAAGCAGGCCCTGTAGAGAATTTCTGCATTTGTACCAACATCCACTACTAGATTTATTCCATCTGTTTGTTGAGGCTTTGTTGCTAAAAGTACACCTGCCGTATCAGCTCCAACATGGCCGGCTATACAAGGTAAAACATGAACTCTGGTCGCAGAGTTAGCTTGAATAGACAAATTTATAGCAGTTGTATCTATTGCTTTGTCCTCGAACAGAGTAAATGGCGCAACACCCAATGGAGTTGGGTCATAACCGAGAAATAAATGATGCATGATTGGATTTCCGACCAAAGTGATCTCAAAGACGTCTTCGCGGTTAGTGTTTGAATTATCACACAATTCACCAACAAGGTCGTTAAGCGCATCTTGAACTACTTCTGTTAGCTCATTTTCAGCACCTTTATTCATCATCACGTAAGAAACTCTGCTCATTAGATCTTCCCCAAAACGAATTTGTGGATTCATAACCCCAGCACTTGCTAGAACTTCACCTGATAGAAGGTCACATAAATGTCCGGCAATAGTTGTTGATCCCACATCAATAGCTATTCCAAATACTTGATCTTTAAAACCTGGCCAAACTGCGACTAACGATTTCCCGTCTCTAACAACTGCTGTATAAGTCCCATTAGAAGCAGGCAATCCTTTTTCTTTGATTTCGTTTTTTAAGTTATTCAAACCCCATTGTTCTTGCAAGGAGAGAAGCAGCGGATCAAAAGACTTATTGTCAACTCTCTTTTCAGTTTCCACAAAATGTAAAGAAATTAAGGGTTCAATTGTAAGATCAGTTAGGTCCACTGTTTTCCGAATTACTTGTTTATGTATATGACTATCTGGTGGGATATCTATTATTAGATCTCCATTAATTTTTGCTGAACAAGCAAGCCGTCTGTTTTTCCCCATCTCTTTACGACCCTTGTAGTTGACCTCCAGATCACCGGGAGCACTGATGTTCTCTTCTTGGGCGTTTATTTTATGCTTTGCAAATTCACCAAAAGCTGGTTCAATCTGACAGCGACCACAAATACCGCGACCTCCACAAACTGAATCAAGGTCAACCCCAAGTTTTCTTGCTGCTTCAAGAAGAGTTGAACCGTTCTCGAAGTAGTCGCGGTGACCAGATGGAGTAAAAACTACAAGACTTTTTTCTTTATTAGTTTCCATAGGATCTGATGTTTCTTTAGATTTTTATTTAACTTCTTCTGCGTCCGCTTCTTCTTGTTCTAGTGGAGGCATCCGGGTCTCTGTGTGTTTCTATCCATGCTGCACAATTTGCATCTTGTCCAGTAAGAACATCGGCAGCCTGAATAGCGGTTTTTACTTCGGCATGAAGTGGGTTCATGATAGCGGAAGTCATTCCGTGAGAAATAGCCATGGATAAAAAGGCCCCTGTAATTGCATGACGATTGGGGAGTCCGAAACTTACATTAGAAGCTCCACAAGTCGTATTTACACCGAGTTCTTCCCTTAGTCGCCTGACTAAAGTGAAGACTTGATTTCCTGCATCCGCCATAGCACCTATTGGCATAACTAAAGGATCAACGACGACATCATGGGCCGGAATTCCATGGTCCGCAGCCCTTTCGACTATTCGTTTTGCGACCATAAATCTTACGTTTGGGTCTTCAGAAATTCCGGTTTCATCATTGGAAATAGCTACCACAGCTGCTTCACTCGCTGCTACTAACGGTAGAACTCTTTCAAGAACTTCTTCCTCACCAGTTACTGAGTTGATTAACGGTTTCCCTTCATATACAGATAAACCTGACTCAAGGGCTTCAATGATTGAAGAATCAATAGAAAGAGGAACATCTGTAACTGCTTGAACGGTTTTTATAGCTTTCGCAAGCAGCGCGGGTTCGTCTGCCAGGGGTATTCCAGCATTTACATCGAGCATGTGAGCCCCTGCTTCGACTTGTGCAATGGCATCCGCTTCAACTCTACTAAAGTCATCGTTTTTCATTTCTTCTGCAAGAAGTTTCCTGCCGGTTGGGTTGATTCGTTCGCCAATCATCACAAAGGGATGCCCAAAACCTATTACTACCTCTTTTGAAGCTGAGCTGATTACTGTTTGGGCCATTTTTCTCCTTTAGGCAATGACTTTTCCATCATTATTTTCGACACCGCCTTGTTGTACAAGTTGTTCAAGTCGTTCAGCAGTGTATGAATCTTCTATTTTTGAAGCTTCTTTAGCAACTGCTTCTGCCATATCTCCCTCACAGGCAAAAGTTTCTCTTTTCCACTGAGCAATATAGCTATCAGTATCCGTTAAACCTGCGACAGCTGCAGCACGGTCAATCGCATGTTGGAAGCGTGCCTCCAAAAGTGCTTTCTCGCGTGTGCGCCCTTTTTGAGCGGTCACTTGAGCGGGTATATCGCGCCAGTAAATAATGATTAGTTTAAAAGGCATTCAATTCAACTGTTCTCTCAGCTCAAGTTGCTTACTTTAGGTTCTTTGCTGGTGCTTAATGAAATGATCTCAGGTTCCAAGTCACCGTAATCGGTTTTTTTAATTACAAGTTCTAATCCTAATTTTTTTGCGGCCTCACGCGCTAATTCCTCAAGTTTAGGGTCGTCGGTCTGTGCTAGATAAACGACTTGGGTGTAGTTACCAAAATATTCATTTAGAAGTTCTGGGTGTGTATCGATCCAAAGAGCCTTTATAACTAATCGTTCAAAATGTCTGACAAGGAAATCTGTCAAGTAGAAAGAACCAATATTATTTTCTTGGATATTTGCAAAGTTTTCTCTACCGGCAAAAAACTCATAACAGTGTGATCCGGAAAGCCTTTTTAAACCAAATTTTTCACAAACTTTGTCAACTTTTCCACCAGTTCCACAGTCTGCATACCCAACGAAAATCTGTTCATAATCAGCTGAATGTTTCAAAATCCGTTCTTCCAAAGCAGCAGGAATTTTGTCTGGAGAATTGTGGTAAGAAGCAGGTAGACATTCAACTTCTATGTGTTTGAGATTGTTTATAGAAACAACTTCAGAAAGTTCACGTGCTAGTGCGCCACAAGCAATAATCAGAGTTTTGTTGCAAGTTGACATCATGTAGCTTCAGAATAATTTGATAACTAAACAGAAGCGGTTGCTCGGCGTTCAGATATCAATCTCTGTGCTGTGTCGGCGGCCACTGCCGCATCACGACAGTAGGCATCGGCACCTATAGCCTCACCAAATTCTTCGTTTAATGGTGCTCCGCCCACGATTACGAGGTATTCCTCTCTGAGGCTTTTTTCTATGAGAGTTTCAATAACAACTTTCATGTAAGGCATTGTTGTTGTTAAAAGAGCTGACATTCCAAGAATGTCGGGTTTGTGTTCATCCAGGGCCCCCAGAAATTCTTCCACATCAGTATTAATACCTAGGTCTATCACTTCAAAACCGGCACCTTCAAGCATCATTCCCACGAGATTTTTACCAATATCGTGAATATCTCCTTTTACCGTCCCGATTACTACTTTCCCAATAGGTTCAGCACCGGTCTCCGCCAAAAGAGGACGGAGGATAGCCATCCCTACCTTCATCGCATTAGCTGCTAGCAGGACTTCAGGTACGAATAAGATTCCATCGCGAAAATCTTCTCCAACAACTTTCATTCCAGCTACTAATGCTTCATCGAGGACTTTCTTAGGATCCCAATTTCTGGATAGGAGAATGTCTGTTCCTTCACCAATTTCTTCACCTAATCCGTCATAAAGGTCGTCGTGCATTTGTGCAACTAGATCATCATCAGAAAGACTTGATAAATCGATATCGTCAATTTCAATTGCATCATTTTCTTCGTTCATTTGAACTCCGATCTTAGGTTAAAAATCACCTTTTCCATTATGCGGGAAAGTCTTATAAAGCCGTATAGTCTATAAATCTAACAATTAATGGAGCGAAGATCCATGTTTTGCTTATTTCTTCCCGTATCGCGGAAAACTATTTTATGTTGTTTAAAGAGGTCCAAGTAATATGGTCCAGAGTATTGATCGAGCTTTTTTAATCCTTAGGAAATTAGCGGAAAAGCCTGGAGGAATCAGTGATTTATCTAGGCGCGTAGAATTACCTACTTCTACAGTTGCGCGTCTTCTAGCTGCACTAGAGGATTCAGAAGCTGTAGAAAGAATAGATGATGGTTATGAATACAAGCTTGGTCCAAGAATTCTCCAAATGTCAGCTCAGGCAAATAAAGCGGAAAGTCTTTTAGTCATAGCCAGACCTCATATGGTTAGTTTGGTGGATAAACTTTTTGAAAATACAGGTTTATCAATCCCATCTGGCTATGAGGTTCAGTATGTTGGACAAGTTAATTCTGTTAATCCAGTTCAGATACGCGATTGGACTGGAACTCGTATTCCAATGCATGTAGTTCCATCAGGTTTGGTGGTTTTGGCTCATTGGCCTAAAAAAGCTGTTCAGGGTTTTTTAGATAGAAAATTGGAACGGTATACACCAAAGACAGTTGTAAATAAGTCTGAGATAATTAATCGTTTGAAAAGAATTAAAATAGATGGATTTTGCTGGGGTATGGAAGAGTTTTCAGATGGTATAAATTCTATTGCCGCTCCAGTCTTTGCTGAAGATGGAAACATATTAGGAGCTCTTCATGTTCATGGTCCGAGTTACCGCTTTCCCGATAAATCAATGAAAAAGACTATTTCTGACCTATTAGTCAATCAGGCAAAAAAAATGTCTAAAGAGTTAATACCTAAAAAATAAATACTTTCGCTGGATCGAAGGGATTTGCAATAAATTAGGTAACATTTCTCGTTGTTTCATTAGCGCTTTTTGCTTATTTGAAAGACTTTAATAGATAAGTTAATGGTTTCGATTTGATATTTAGGAGTAAGAGTGAGTGATTTTCCCGAAAATGCAAAAGTAGTCGTTATTGGGGCAGGCATTGTTGGGAACTGTCTAGTAGGTCACTTATCTGATTTAGGTTGGACTGATATTGTTCAAATAGATAAAGGTCCGCTGCCAAACCCCGGTGGGTCAACTGGCCATGCATCAAATTTTATTTTTCCAGTAGACCACAACAAAGAAATGGCTTTTTTGACCTATGAGTCTCAGCGGCAGTATGGAACGCTTGGTATGCAGACTGTCCCAGGAGGAATAGAAGTAGCGCGCGATGAGGTTCGTCTCGAAGAATTTAGGCGGAGAATGACTTCCGCAAAAGCTTGGGGTATCGAATCTAAACTCCTAACACCAGAAGAAGTTAAGGAGATGGTTCCTTTCATAAATGAAGAAGTCATAATCGGAGGTTTTTATACCCCCAGCGTTTCTGTGGTTGATTCATTGGAAACAGGCACCAAGATGAGACAAAAAGCTCAACAAGCTGGAAATCTCGAAGTTTTTGCAAATACTGAAGTTTTGGATGTTGAAACGAATGAAGATGAGGTTGGTATCTCAAAAGTAACGGCTGTAGTTACAACACGGGGGCGGATTCAAGCAGAATATGTGGTTATTGCGTGTGGAGTCTGGTCTAATCGGGTCGCAAATATGGCAGGAGCAACAATTCCGTTGACTCCTGCAGTCCATCAGATGGCTGATGTGGGGCCAATAGATGTACTTGCGGAAACAAATAACGAAATTGGCTATCCAATTGTTCGTGATATGGACACTTTCTGTTATGAGCGTCAGACAGCTGGTTCAATGGAGGTGGGGTCCTATGCTCACAGGGCAATTCTTCATCACCCAGATTCAATTCCCTCTAATGAAGAAGCAGCCCTATCGCCAACGGAGTTGCCACTGAGTCAGGAAGACTTTGATCCCCAGATGGAACAAGCTATCGAGTTGATGGACATGCTTGGAGATGCAGAAATAAAGTATGCAATAGATGGGCTTTTGTCATTAACACCAGACGCAATGCCAGTGCTTGGTGAAACAGTTGAGGTAGAAAACTTGTGGTCTGCAGCAGCTGTTTGGGTTAAAGAAGGTCCTAGTATTGCCCAACTGATCGCTGAATGGATGACTTATGGGTATCCACATCTTACGGATCCTCACGGATCCGATATCGCGCGTTTATATCCCGAAGAGCGAGATTACGACCACATTTGTGCACGTGCTACAGAGCATTTCAACAAAACCTATGGAATCGTTCACCCTAGTGAGCAGTGGGAAAGCAATAGGGGACAGGCAAAAAGTCCGTTTTACTCACGAGAGGAAAAACTTGGAGCAGTTTTTTATGAAGCTCGTGTATGGGAACGACCTCAGTGGTACGAACATAATGCGGCATTAGTTGATAAGTATGGAATTAAAGAGCGAGAGGCAGAGTGGGATAGTAGATGGTGGTCTCCCATTATCAATGCAGAGCATTTGGCACTTCGTGAAAATGTTGGAATGGTCGATTTAAGTGCATTTCAAATATTTGATATCACAGGGTCAGGCGCAGTTGAATACGCCGAGTATTTGGCAGTTAATAAAATAGATGTTCCAGTAGGTAGAGCAGTTTATACACCTTGGCTCACACAGAATGGAGGCTTCCATTCTGATCTAACAATGATGCGTCTTGGAGAAGAGCATGTACGAGTTGTTACTGGCGCTTTTGATGGTGGTAGAGATTCTTTTTGGATGCGTAAACATATGCCCAGAGATGGTTCGGTTACGGTTACGGATAAAACCAGAGAAATATGCACAATTGGATTATGGGGTCCAAGAGCACCGGAAGTTTTGCGACAGTTGACAAACTTAGATTTATCTCAAGAGGGCTCTCCATATGGTCACGTGATAGATGGAGATATTGCAGGAGTTGAATGTAGTCTTTTCCGAATTTCATACGTGGGAGACACCGGATGGGAAATTTACACATCTTGGGAAGATGGCCCAGCCTTGTGGGACGCTCTTTGGGAAACAGGTCAGGAATATGAGATAGTCCCAGTTGGTATTGGAGTTTACGGCCTCACGGGAAGAATGGAAAAGAGTTACAGACTAATGGGGGCTGAACTTGAATCTGAATACAATCCAGTTGAAGCCGGTTTAGCAAGACCAAAAGTAAAAGCAGCTGATTTCATTGGTAAAGATGCTTACTTGAAAATGCGTGACGAAGATCTATCTACTATTCTTTGTACTTTAATTGTTGAGGATTTGACTGATTCTCAAGGCAGGCAGCGCTACATGCAGGGCGGTAATGAGCCAATTTTAACTCTTGATAACGAGCGGATTGTTGATTCAAAAGGTCGAGTTTCACGAGTTACAACAGCTGGAAATGCACCGTCAGTTGGAGAGTATGTTTTGATGTCTTATCTTCCTCCGGAATATGCAGTGGAAGGAACCAAACTACAGGTCATGTATATGAATGAGGTTTTTCCTGTGGAAGTTGCAGTCGTAGGATCTGGGGGAATATTTGATCCAGATGATTTAAGGATGAAGGGTTGATTTGAATTGAAAATTCTTGTTTGTGTTAAACGAGTGCCAGCGCCGGGAGCAAGAATAAATGTTACAGAAGATGGGTTCGAAGTAGATTCTACACATTTGGGATTCACTACTAGCCCCCATGAAGAGTGTGCTGTTGAAGAAGCAGTTCAAATAGCAGAAACTCATGACGGTGAAGTCACTGTAATTACACTGGGACCTGAAGCTGCCGAAGAGCAACTTAGATATGCGGCAAGTGTTGGGGTTAATAATTTGGTTCTTTTACCGATAGACGAACCGGATTGGGACCCACAGAAAACGGCGGATGCATTAACTAAGGCAATTATTGAAATCGAAGCTTCTGAAGGTGTATTTGACTTAGTTCTTTTTGGAAACGAATCAGCAAATTCTGGGGGGTTCCAAGTAGGAATACGCGTCGCACACCGCTTGAAAAGACCAATAGTAAATGGTATTAAAAATATTGAAATATCAGATAATGAAGTGGAAGCTCACAGAGAGATCGATGGCGGATTCGAAGTCTATAAGTTGCCGCTACCAGCAGCCCTAGGGGTAAAAGAGGGGATAAATTTACCTCGCTATCCGACGATGAAAGGTCGTTTAGCCTCAAAAAAAGCAGAACTTAAAACATTAGAATTTTCAGCCGAAAATGGAAATCAAAAAAGAAACAAGCTTCATCGTCCAGAAGAACAAGTCAGTGAAACAGTTATTTTAGGAAATGGTCCCGAGGCGGCACCTGCAATTGTTGACCTTTTAGAAGAATTGGGGGTACTCCAATGACACTTTTAGTTCTTTGTGACCATGATCGCGGTGTCGTGTCAGATTCAGCATATGAAGCTCTAACTTTTGCAAAACCTATTTCTGATAGTGAAAATATTTCTTTACAAGCAGTTCTTATTGGTGAAGGAGCTGAAGAAGCAGCAAAATCGATTATTTCTTTTGGAGTTGAGATAGTAAATATAGCGACCCATGAATGTTTAACTGATTATGGGCCAGAGATTTGGAGTGAGACACTAACGCAGATTGCGAATGAAACTGAAGCAAAAATTATTGTTTCAAGCGGCACTGATCGAGGCAACGAAGTTTTAGCACATGTAGCCGCTCGTTTAGAGATGCCTTTTTTGGCTAACTGTAGAAAGATTGAAATAAACGGTGCTTCATCTTCGGCAACAAGAATTCAGTGGGGTGGGTCACTGCTTGAAGACGTAACATCAAATGCAGAAGTACAAATATTCTCTGTTGAACATCATTCACTAGATTCTAAAGCCCTGTCTTCTTCTGGGGGTGGGGATATTGTTGAGTTCGAACCTGATTTAGATCCCCAGTTGACAAGAACACTAGTAGTGGATCGTGTTGTCAGAACACATGGGATTACGTTAACCACTGCACCAGTCGTAGTTGGCGGAGGACGAGGTGTAGGATCTGCAGAAGGATTTGCTTCACTTGAAGAACTCGCGGAAGAAATTGGTGGAGTGGTAGGTTGCTCACGTGCGGTAACTAACAACGGTTGGCGACCTCACAGCGATCAGGTAGGCCAGACTGGAACTCGAATCGCACCAGAAATCTATATCGCTAGCGGTATTTCTGGGGCAATTCAACATTGGGTAGGTGCAATGGCAGCAAAAAATATACTCGCAATCAACACCGACCCCGAAGCAAATATGGTCACTAAAGCAGGTTATGCAGTTTTAGGTGACCTACACGAAGTCATACCGGCCATTACAGCCGAAATTCGTAATAGGCGAAGCACTTAGCCAATTGAAACTTTTATTGAATATTATTTTCTCTATTTAGATCTCTAACGAATACGCCGGATCTCGGTTTAGGCATAAGGTAAGAAGACTTAGGTGGCATTAACTCTCCGGCTTCTGCAACATCCATCAGATTTTTGATGTTCAATGGGTGCATGATAAATCCGACCCATAAATCCTTGTCACAACGTTCTTTCACAACATCTACCCCCAGAGGCCCAGGTACGTAATCTATTAATTTATGAGTTCCAGGATTTACAACTCCAAAAATTGGGGAAAGTATGTGTTCTTGTAATCTCGCGACATCTAGCTGACTGACTAAATTGTTTCCGTTAGATTCTGGAAGAATCACCCGGTAGCTCTGACTATCTATATAGAGCACAACTTCTCCGTCTCGCTTAGGTAAAAAGTCCTCAGACTTTTCAATTTCACACACCGAATTAATTGCTTTTAATAGTTCCTGACTGCTTCTATTTTCAATATCACCTACTCTTCGATGAAAGGGAAGAACCAACATCTCATTGTCTGGAAAGAGTACTGCCAGCGTTGATTCTAAAGGTTCGTTGCGGTTTCTTGATTTTTTCAGAGCCTCTTCAGCAGCAGCCATTCGATGATGCCCATCAGTTATATACAAAGTTTTATTGCTTACGAGTTCTGATAGTTCCCTTGCTGTTTCGCCAGCGACTCTCCAAATAGTTTGTTTCATTTCACTATCCTCAGTTACTAGAACTGGGTTATTTAAAGTGCAATCATTTATGGCTTTATTTAGTTGTTCGTCATTCTTACACGTCAAGGAAATCGGACTTGATGAAGCTTCAACTGTCACAAGGTGACGTGACATCAGATCGGAACGTTCAGGTCTCACTTCTTCATGTTTAAGGATTTGGAAACTTCCAGTGTCTTCAACTGGGACTAAGCCGACGATCCCTGTTTGTGAATGAGTGTTCCCGTTGTGAGGAATATCGATTCTGTAAACAAAAAGAGACGGTTCGTCAAAAGTCTGGTAAACGTTAGTTTTGTAAAGATGATCCATTGCCTCTTTACAGTCATTTAGGAGCCCTTCGACATCGTTTTGTTTTTCGGTTGGCAGGTCTTCAAATGATCGGGTGACATTCAGGAAACTGAATTTATTTTCGGAAGTAATTACTTGCCTTTGTTCAGGGGTATAGGCATCGTATGGACCGGTGGTTACTTTTTCTACCCACTCAGGTTTGATAATAAGACCTGGAAATCCTTTTAATCTCGGCATAATCAACGGTTGCTTGATTGTACGTGAATGATGTGATCTATCTTTCTCAAATGTGTAAGTGCAGCTTCTGAAACGTCGCCTGAAACGTCAATAATTGCCAATGCAGCTTTCGAACCTTCGAAAATTTTGTTTTCCATTGTTTCTACGTTTAGGTCTTCTTTTCTCAAGATTGCGAACACCTCAGCTAAAACTCCCACCTTGTCATAGTGTCTAATAGTCAGTGTCGAGGTCCCTACGCGTTCTTTAGCTATATTCACACAGTTGATTACATTTCCCTCGCGAAATGCATCTATAACCCGAATTGTTTCTTCTACTGTTGCATTTTGCGCTTGTTGCGTAGAGGCGCCTATGTGGTGAGTCCCAATAACGTTTGGATGTTGGGCTAGTTCAGATGAGAAGTTTCCACTTCCCGTGGTTGGCTCATTACAAAAAACGTCCAGACCTGCTCTAATATTTTTTTCATTGATGGATGCAATTAGGGCGGCCTCATCAACAACTTCCCCACGACTTGTATTGATTAAGATCGAATTGGGTTTCATAAGTTTCAAAAAATCTTCGTTAACGAAATTTTTTGTTTCGGATTTGCTTGGTAGATGGATAGAGACCATATCTGATTCACTAATTAATTCTTGAACAGTGTCGACCAGTTTTATACCATTTGAGCGGATTTTTGATTCTGTCTCAGGTTTTCGTGAAGCTTTTTTTGCAATAACTGTTATTCCAAAAGAACGAGCTCTTTCTGCTACTGCTAAACCAATTTCGCCTAATCCCACAATCCCAAGAGTTTTGCCAAATAGTCCCCCGGCGTCACTATAGATTTTTTTATTCCATCTGTTTTCTTTCAGATCCGCTGTAGCAGATGGGATATGGCGATCGATTGCAAGGATAAGGCCCATAGTTAGTTCTGCGACTGCGATTGAATTTGTTCCGGGCACATTGCATACATAAATTCCCGAATCAGCTGCTCCTTGACAGTCGATTGTGTTAATCCCAGCACCTGAACGAACTACAAGTCCGAGGGAATCGGATTTGTCGAAAACCTCGGAAATTACTTTTGTGCTTCTAACGACAAGAATCTCAATACCAGTGATTCTTTCGGGTATCTGCTCAGCTTTTAGGTCAGGTTCGACAATGCATTCATAGCCCTTTTCACGCAGGACTTGAATTTTGTCTTGGGGTAGTTCATCAGCTATAAGAATTTTCATTTTTCCTCCTCAGTGCGCTACAACCGGCTGTATAACGGGAAGTAGGGACCCTTGGGATCAATACCAGTCTAGTCCTTATTTAAGATTTTCTAATAATTTTTTTATCGGCTGCGTGGGAGGCCAAGATGCCTTTCAGCGATGTTATTTCGGTTGATTTCGCTCGTTCCTCCATAGATCGTTGTAACTGGAGCGTGTCGAGCGTCATAGTCAATCCACCCAGATGCTGCTGCATCTTCCGCACCGAAACTTAAAAGGCCTTCAGCTCCTGCCATTTGTTGGAACCAACCAACTACTTTTTGGTATTCCTCAGATGCATATATTTTTGCCATAGAACCCTCGACTCCTGGCATTCCTCCGGTTGCAGCTATCCATGCTGCTCTGAGAGTTAGTAGTTGTCCCACTTGGTTAATTATGGCTGTGCGTGCAATTCGTTCTCTCATAAGAGCGTCATTGATCAATAACCTTTTGTTTTTAGAAGGTGTAGTCTCTGCCCAGTTGAGTACATGTTTTAAAAGTGGGACCGCAGGGTTAGTTCCTCCCATAACACCTCGTTCTAAAGCCAAAGCAATTCCCATTACAGACCACCCATCGTCTACTTCGCTTAGACGCCATTGATCTTCCACTTCTACATTGTCGTAAAAAGTTGCATTGGTTCTTTCTGAAGCCATAGTTGCAACAGGTTGGATCTCGGCACCTCGGAATTAGTGCGAGTCAATAAAAGAACCCAGTCTGACTCATGGGCCATAGTTGTCCACATTTTTTGTCCATTGATAATCCACTTATTTCCAATTTTCTCAGCTTTAGTGGTGATAGAGGCGACGTCTGACCCATAATCTGGCTCACTGTAACCGAGGCAACAATTATGTTTTCCAGAAAGTAACTTATTAAGAACTTCCTCATGATGAAATTCTGTTCCAACAGCATTGATAACGCCGGCAACTAACATTGTTACTGCCAGGCCGTCATATGGTGCGCCGGCTTTCTCGAGTTCATTGAAAAGAACATACAACTCGACTGGATCGCGATCTCCATAACCT